>DASWRZ010000083.1:0-27581 GCA_036402935.1 Actinoplanes sp. | reverse complement strand
GGACGGCCGCACCTCGTATCCGATGTGGCCGTTGCGCAGCCCGATCTGCCCGCGCGCCAACCGATGCCGGATGCTCGGCCGCCCCAGGAAAACGCTCGGCCGCTCCGGGAAAACGCTCGGCCGCTCCGGGAAAATGCTCGGCCGCGCTGGGACAGAGACGCCGTCGATCCACCACAGATAGCTCGTCGGCACGAAGTTCTCCGGCCGCGGCGTCTCCTCCCGCTCCTGAGCCCGCAGGTCGTCGAGAAATCGCTGGAACTCGGCCGGATCCTGCCAGGACGATCCGTACGTCGCCACGGCCCGCGCGATCGGCCCGGTCGGATCGAGTTGGCCCTCGGCCCTCATCTCGTCGACGGCGGCCAGGAAGGAAGCCTGGGCCGACAGGGAGGGAAGCGTCAATGCGGGCACGGCCACCCAGCTTACGCAAAGGGGGGCCGTCGGTACGGGACCTACCGACGGCCCTGCCGCTACACCAGGAACGGGGGACCCGGTGTTTCCGGCACCCCCAAGGTACGCCGACCGGGCACGCCCAGAAAACAGCACGCGTGCGTACCAGTCGGTGGCTATCGAGACCGTACCGTGTCGGTCGCCACCGCCGACCGCCCCTGATCAGGGCGCATGCTGGACACAGCACAATCTCAGGTGCCGTCCCGGATACTGCCGGGAGCCGACGATTCGCCGGGAGGTGAACGCCCGATGACCCAGTTGTTGACCGCTATGGCAACACCGGTGTGGGCATACCTCGCGCTCTTCGGCTTCCTCACCGTCGACGCGATGGTTCCGGTGGTTCCGGTCCAGGCGATCATGATCACGACCGGGGCGCTGACCGTCTACGGCAACCTCAACCTCGCGCTGGTGATCGCGATCGGCGCCCTGGGCATGCTGACCGGAGACTCGATCGCCTTCCTGCTCGGCCGTTCGACCGGCAACGTCGGGCGGCACTGGCTGGGCAACCTGCGGTCGCGGTTCGCCCCCAGGAACGACGGGCCGCGGGAAGACTCCCGCACCCGGCGCGCGGCCCAACGGTTCACCCGCGGGCTGCGGCGACCCGGCCCACTCGTACTCCTGCTGTGCCGATTCGTTCCCGGCGGCCGGATGGCCGCCGGTTTTCACGCCGGCCGCACCGGCTATCCGTTGAAGCTGTTCGCCCTTTACGACGGCGCCGCCGCGATCAGCTGGGCGACCTACGGCGGCCTGGTCGGGCACGTCGGCGGCACCGCGATCACCCAGTCGGCCTGGCGGCTGTTCGTCATCGCCGCCGTGGCCGCGGTGGTCTTCGGCACCGCCGGCTGGATTCTCGCCCTGTTCGGCGGTCGCCAGTCGGTGGAGGCCGAACTGGACGAGGAGCTGGCGGTTACTGCAGCTCGTGTTGCATCAGCTGACGTGCCGCCTCCGCGATCGACCCCGACAGCGACGGGTAGATCGTGATGGTGTGCGCGAGCTGATCGACCGTCAGGTTGTTCTCGATCGCCATCGTGATCGGCAGGATGAGCTCGCTCGCCTTGGGCGCCACGACGACGCCGCCGACGATCTGACCGGTCGCCGGCCGGCAGAACAGCTTGACGAAGCCGTCCCGCAGGTCGGCCATCTTGGCCCGGGCGTTGCCGGTCAGCGGCAGCATGACCTGCCGGGCCGGCACCCGGCCCGCGTCCACGTCGTTCTGCGAGACGCCGACTGTGGCCAGCTCGGGGTCGGTGAAGACGTTCGCCGAGACGGTCCGCAGCCGTAGCGGCGCCACCGCCTCGCCCATCGCGTGCCAGACCGCGATGCGGCCCTGCATGGCGGCCACGCTGGCCAGCGGCAGCACGCCGGTGCAGTCGCCGGCCGCATAGATGCCGGGCACGTTGGTGCGGGAGACCCGGTCGACCGCGACGTAGCCGCCGTCGGCGATGTCGACGCCGTACTCCCGCAGGCCGAGGGACGCGGTGTTGGGAACCGCGCCGACCGCCATCAGCGCGTGCGAGCCGGTCACCGTACGCCCGTCGGCCAGCGTGACCAGCACGCCGTCGCCGGTGTTGACCACCGAGTCGGCGCGCGACTTGCTGAGGATGGTCATGCCCCGTTCGCGGAAGACCCGCTCGATCGCCATCGCGGCGTCGGCGTCCTCGTGCGGCATGACCCGCTCGCGGCTGGAGACCAACGTCACCTTCACGCCCATCGCCAGGTAGGCGCTGGCGAACTCGGCGCCGGTCACACCCGAGCCGATCACGATCAGGTGCGACGGCAGTTCGGTGAGGTCGTAGACCTGCCGCCAGTCGAGGATCCGCTCGCCGTCCGGCTTGGCCGACGGAAGCACGCGCGGCGTCGCGCCGGTGGCGATGAGAACGGTCGCGGCGTCCAGGGCGTACGGGTCGGAACCCTCCGGTGTGATCAGCACCTGGTGGGTGTGCCCGAGGGAGTCCTCGCCGAGCCCGGCCCGGCCGCGCACGACATCGACCCCGACCTTGACCAGCTTGTCCTGGATGTCGGCGGACTGGGCCAGCGCCAGCTTCTTGACCCGATCGTTGACCGCGACCGCGTCGACCACCGCCTCGACGCCGCCGGAGCGGATGCCGAACCGGTCGTTGTGCCGGTATCCGGTCATCACCTCGGAGCTGGCGATGAAGGTCTTGGACGGCACACAGTCGGTCAGCACGCAGGCGCCGCCCGGGCCGTCCGCCTCGACGAGGGTCACATCCGCGTCGAGTTGAGCGGCGACCAGGGCCGCCTCATACCCACCCGGGCCCCCACCAATGATCACGATCCGGCTCACGACGTTCCTATCTCTCTGCGGCAACTGTGCCGACACGCACTCCTTGTATTCTCCACGACCGCCCTGTCCGGCTATCGTCATCGCCGTGCGTCATTACGCCGCGTATGGCTCAAACCTCGACCCGGCCCGCATGCGGGCCTACTGTCCGCACTCCCCGATGGTGGGGGTGGGGTGGATAGAAGGCTGGCGCCTGACCTTTGCCGGTGAGGGGGATATGGGCTGGGAGGGTGCCGTCACGACGATAGTCGAGTCGCCCGGCGACCGCGTCTTCGTGTCCCTCTACGACGTCCAGCCCGGCGACGCGGCCCAGCTCGACGAGGTCGAGGGGGTGACCGCGGGGGCGTACCAGAAGGTCACCGTGCGTGTATCAACCCTCGACGGTGACCTCAGCGCGTGGGTCTACGTCTTCGACGGCTACGAGGGTGGCCTGCCGACCGCCTGGTATCTCTCCGAGATCGCCAACGCGGCCGAGAAGGCGGGCGCGCCCGACGACTACGTCCATGAGCTGCGCAGCCGTCCGACGGGCAAGTCAGCGCCGGAGATCTAGGGCCTTCGCGTAGATGTTGGCCTGGTAGAGCGGGGTCAGGCCGACCGCGAGGTAGAGGCGGACCGCGTGGGTCGGGTTGGCCATGTCGACACCGAGGCCGGCCCGCTCGCGCCCGTTGCCGGCATAGACCGCGAAGGCGTGCCGCAACAGTGCCTCGCCGATCCCCCGGCGCCGGTGGTCGCGGCCGACCGCCAGGCGCTTGACCCAGCCCTCGTTCTCCTCGCCGTCGGCCGACTGGAGCACTCCGGCCATGTCGTCGTCGACGAGAGCGACCAGCCACTCGTTCCAGGTCTTGGTCGGCTCGGCGTCGACCTGCTGCCGCCAGGCGGCGTAGTCGACGGCCAGGTGGTCGGTGTCGCGGAACGCGTCCTCGATCAGCGCGTGGAACCGGCGCATCTCGGTCTCGTCGTCGTGCCGTAGTTCGCGGATCGTGACGCCGGCCGGTGCGGCGGGCGGGGTCGGAGCGACACGGTCGAGGGACATGCGCATGCGCGAGTGCTGCCGGTTGAAGGCGAACCCGTGGTCGGCGAGCGCTTCGATGTAGTCCTTCTCGATCGGGATCGCGCCGGCGCGGACCGTGTAGACCTCGTGGCCCAGCTCGGCCCCGCGCTCGGCCGCCCGCGTCATGATCAGCTCAAGCAGCGGCCGCTGCGCCGGCAACCCGCGCGACGGCCAGACGTAGACCTCGATGAAGTCGCGGTCGCCGCCGTTGGCGTTGTGCGGATAGGTCCAGCCGACGATCGTGCCGGTCTCGTCGAGCGCGACCCAGCTGTCGCGGCTCATGTCGGTGCCCGGGTCGGTGAGCGCCTCGCGCACCTCGTCGGGGGTGAAGTCGGCCTCGCCGACCGCGGCCATGTCGCTGGCGTGCACCATCGCGAGGATCGCCGGCAGGTCGTCGAGCGTCGGCCGGCGGGTGGTCCAGCCCTCGGGCAGCGCGGTGGTCATCGTCGGATGGGACCACACCCTCCGGCCACCGGTCGAGCGGTTATCGGGTCAGGCGGTTATCGGATCAGGCGGTGGCTGATCGACTCGATCAGCCCGATGAACTCCACTCGCTCGGCCCGGTCGAGTGCCCCGTAGGCCTGCCCGGCGAGCGCGTCGGTGACCGATTCCGCCCACATGAGACGACGGACGATCGGCCCGGCCGGCGGGTAGGGCGGCTGCCATCCGAACGCCACCGCGCCGGTCTCACCCTCCGGCCCGGCGATGATCGCCTGCAACGGCGTGAGCCCGCTCGCCCGCACCGCCACCACGTGTACGCCGAGGCGCTGCTCGTGCAGCAGGTGCAGCATCACCGCGGCCAGCGCGCCCGGTGAGGGTGCCGGCACCGGCATGGCCCGCCAGGCCGCGAAGAGCGGCAGCCCGGCCACGTCGACCGCGGCCACGACCCGGTCGCCCAGCTCGAGCAGGCGGGTCAAGCGGGGGAAACTCCCGAGCCGTTCGACCCCCCAGGCACACATCTCGTGCAGGTGCCAGGAGGCGACCTCCATCGGCGCGGAGGTCTTGGCGGTCGACTCCCAGCCGTCGACAACGGCCTCGGGGGCGATGAATCCGATGGCGGCGGCCACCGTCTCGGGACGGACGTCGCCGAGCGCTCCGGCCCGCGCCGACACGTGGTAGGCCCAGCCGGAGAGGCCCAGCAGACGCGCCCGGCGGAGCGTCTGCGGTGACTCGGCAAAGGCACCGACGATCGTGGCGAGTCCCGGTTTGGCGGTGGCGGCAGCCTGTTCGGGTGTCACGCGCCGATTCTGCTCTCCCGTGACCGTTCTGGAAAATATTCTTCCCGTCCGGCCGAACAAAACGGATCAATCCGGTTCGTCGGCTTCGAGATCCTCCAGGGCCGCCTGCACGTCGCCCACCCGCCGCCTCGCGGCGGCGGCCTCCCGCTCCGCGGTCCGGCGGGACAGCTTGCGCCGGGCGACATCGGCCTGTGCTTCCGTACGCCGCCGCTCGAGCTCGGCCAACTCCGCGTCGAGGTCCTCCACCAGGTGCTCGGCGTCCCGTTCGGCCGCCTCCGCCTTCTCCACCTGGCGATCGGCCCGCTGCTCGGCCGCCTCGGCCGCGCCGAGCTCCCGTCGAAGATCGCGCTTACGCTGCTCGCGCTTGCGCTGCTCGTGCTCCCGGCGGCGCTCGGCGGCAAGAGTCGCGGCCTTCTCCCGGGCCGCGTTCTCCCGGGCACTGTTGGGAAGCTCGATGACCTCGGCGTCGTCGTCCTCGTCCTCGTCCTCCGGCTCGTCCTCCGGCTCGTCCTCCGGCTCGTCCTCGGGCACGTCGTCCGAGTCGGTGACCAGGCGCAGGCGGGGCCGCGGCACCTCACCGAACCCGGCGTAGCTGGCCGCCCGGATCAGCCGCCCGGTGCGCACCTGGGCGGCGACGCCCGGCTCGGCCAGCGCCGCGGTCAGCGTCGCCTCGACCTCGCCGAGCGGGAGCTTGATGCCCGGCTCCTCGGCCTGGGCCAGCTGACGTGCCGCGGCGACCAGCGCCGATACCACCTGGCGGCGTTGGGCGGTGAGCTCACGCAGCTGGTCGCCCTGCAGTCCCCGCTGCGCCTCGCGGAGCGCACCGGAGAGCTCGACCAGCTCCTCGATCAGCTCCGGGCGGCGCAGCGCGAGCAGATTGACCACCCAGGCGGCCACGGTCGGTTTCTTGAGGGCGGCCAGGCGCTTGGCGGTGTCCCGGTCGCCCGCTTTGCGGGCCTCGTCGACCGCGGCCGTACGGGCCGCGACGAAGCCCTCCGGCGGCGACTCGTAGAGCCGCCGGATGAGGTCGTCGGTGGCGCTGCTCGGCATCGTCAGGCGAGAACCGTGCCGGGCGCGAGGCGCGCGTAATCGGTGCCGCCGAGGTTGCCCAGGAGATTGTCGTACAGCCCGGCGCCGTTCTCCTTGAGCAGCGCGTCGTGCAGCGCGAAGGCCCGGCCCGGCTTGACCTTGCGGACGAAGTCGATCGTCTCGGACACCTTGGCCCAGGGGGCGTGCAGCGGCGCGAACAGTGTCTCGACCGACGCGCCCTCGGGCACGTCGAACGAGTCGCCCGGGTGGTAGAAGTTCGTCGAACCGTCGTCGACCAGGTACGCCACGTTGGCGATGCGCGGAATATCCGGGTGGATCACCGCGTGCTGCCCGCCGAAGGCCGTGATGTTCAGGCCGGCCACCGTGAACTGCTGACCCGGCACCACCGGCGCCGTCTCGCCCGGAAAGTCGGCGAGCAGCGCGAGCACGTCGGGGTGGGCGTAGACCTGCAGCCCGGGTCGCTGCTGGGCGGCCTCGACGACGGCCGCGACCGCGATGTGGTCGGGGTGCTCGTGGGTCACCAGCACCGCGTCCACGCCGTCGAGGGCGGACCGCTCGCTGAACACGCCGGGGTCGACCACGAGCACCCCGTCGCCCTCGACACGTAGGCAGGAATGGCTGTACTTCGTGATGCGCACGGGACTTCCTCCGCTGCCGATTCGTAATGCGTCAGATTGCAGTCTGCCGGAACCGCATCCGCATTGCCGCACGTCCGAGGTGGCACGCCGTCACGGGGATGGGGGAAACATGACTGGTAATTACCGAAGAACGATATTTCTGACCGGTTCGATACTGCTCGCCGGGCTGGTTGTAGCCGGTTGCGGCGCCGGCGACAGCAGTTCCGATTCAGCGTCATCGGGCACCGGGGTCTCGCGCGAGGGCGCGGCCGCGGCGCCCCAGAAAGCGCCCGCCCCGGCCGATGCGGCCACCGCCCAGGACAGTCCGGACCTCAGCGTCGACCAGCGGTCGATCATCTATACCGGCGCGATGTCCGTACGCGTCCGGAACGTCACCGCGGCCGCCTCCGAGATCACCGGAATCGCCCAGGCCGCGGGCGGCTTCATCGGCTCCGACGACCGCGACAGCGGCTCGGGCAGCGACACCGCCACGATGCAGTTGCGGGTTCCGGCCGACAAGTTCGGCAGCGTGGTCGACCAGCTGTCCAAACTGGGCACCGAGGAGTCCCGGAAGATCAGCACCGAGGACGTCACCGAGCAGACCGTCGACCTCGACGCCCGCATCTCCGTCCAGCAGGCCCGGGTCGACAGCGGCCGCAAGCTGCTCGCCTCGGCCAAGTCGCTCAGCGACCTGGTGATGCTGGAGAAGGAGGTGGCCACCCGGGAGTCCGATCTGGCGTCCTTGCAGGCCAAGAAGCGGCACCTGGCCGATCTGGTGGCGTTGTCCACGATCTCGGTCACGCTGCTCAACGAGCAGGCGCCGCCGCCGAAACCGAAGGAGAAGAAGCACGGGTTCCTCGGCGGGCTGGCGGGCGGATGGCACGCGCTGCTGGCGTCGCTCAAGGTCGTGCTGACCGTGGTCGGGGCGCTGCTGCCCTGGGCGCTCGTGATCGGGGTGCCGGCCTGGGTCGTTTACTACCTGGTCCGCCGGATGCGGCGGGGGCGGGGCTCGCCGCGTACGGAACCGGCCGGGGCCGAAACGGCCCCGGCCGACACCTGATGCCGTGGGATCTCAGAAAGCGCCGGTGGCGAGCGCCGCCAGCGCGGTGTGCAGCATGACCCGGACGCCGTAGCCGATCGCGCTCTCGTCGACGTCGAAGTCGCCCTGGTGCAGGTCGTGCTTGACGTCCGAGCCGGGCGCCGCGGTGCCGAGCCGGATCATCGCGCCCGGCACGTGGTCGAGGTAGAACGCGAAATCCTCGCCGCCCATGCTGAGCTCGGCCTCGACCACACGTTCGGGGCCGAGCGCGGCGCCGGCCGCACCGGCGATGATCGCGGTGGCCATCCGGTCGTTGACCACCGGCGGCACGCCGCGGTGGTAGCCGACCTCGACCTTGGCCCCGGTCGGCGCCACCACGTCCTCGATCAGTTTGGTGATCAGCTCGGGCACGGTCCGCCAGGCGTCGCGGTTGAGGATGCGCACGGTTCCGCGCATCTCGCCCTCGCCCGGGATCGCGTTGAACGCCTTACCGGCGTGCACCGCGCCCCACACCATCGAGACCCCGGCGCGCGGGTCGACCCGGCGGTCGAGCAGCGACGGCACGTCGACGATGACCCGGCCGAGGGCGTAGACCAGGTCGGCGGTCAGGTGCGGCCGGGCGGTGTGCCCGCCCGGGCCGGTCAGCTTCACGTCGACGGTGTCGGCGGCCGCGGTGAACGGGCCCGAGCGCACCCCGACCAGGCCGGCCGGCAGCTGCGGGTAGCAGTGCAGCGCGAAGATCGCGGCCACGTCCTTGAGGGCACCGTCCGCGATCACCCCGGGGGCACCCGAAGGTACGGCCTCCTCGGCCGGCTGGAAGATCAGCCGGACCCGGCCCGGCAGCTCGCCCTGTTCGTTGAGCTGGGCCAGGGCCAGGGCGAGACCGAGCATCACCGTGGTGTGCACGTCGTGGCCGCAGGCGTGCGCCACACCGTCCACGGTGGAGCGGTACGGCACGTCCTTGAGATCCTGCAGAGGCAGCGCGTCGAGGTCGGCCCGGAACGCGATCACCCGGTCGCCGGTGCCGATGTCGCAGATCACGCCGTTGCCCTTGGGCAGCATCCGCGGCGAGAGGCCGGCCACGGCGAGCTCCCGGGCGACCATCGCGGCGGTCTCGAACTCGTGGTACGAGGGCTCGGGGTGGGCGTGCATGTGCCGACGAATGGCTACCAGCTCCGCACCCCGGGCGGCGAGCCAGCGGTCGAGCCGGCCGGGAAGGGGCTCGGCGCCGGGCAACAGCCCGGGCCGCGATTTCGGAGCGCCCTCGAATTCGGCGCCCTCGGGCGCCTCCAGAGCAGTGGTCACGTCGGCTTCCAAATCTGTTGGTGCTGAAACAGCACTCTCGAAGTTTTGTCGGATTTCCGCAACGCGCGCCAGTTTAGACCGAGTTTGGTGACGCTGTGCAACGCCATTCCCGTGCGCATCGGGTCGCGCTGGGTTACGAAAGCCCTGCTGGGAGAGGGATAGGCGGCGCCGGGGGTGTCATTCCCACGCAGCATGGTGCCCATCACCTCCTACAACGGGTAACGAATCAAGGAGGTGACGCGGTTCAACGTCCACCTCCTCGATCACCCTCGGGAGCACACCGAGGGTCCGCTCCGGTTCGTGCTAGAAGTGCTCCACCGGTTGATATGTGCCCCACACCCCACGCAACGTGTGGCACACCTCGCCAACGGTGGCACGGAGACGCAATACCTCTTTCATCAAAGGTAAAACGTTCTCTGTTCCCCCGGCGGCCTTCGCCAGATCCGCCAGTGCACGTTCCACCGCCGAGCCGTCGCGGTTCAACCGCAATTCCGTCAGGCGGGCGGCCTGGGCCGCCTCGATCGCCGGGTCGACCCGGAGCGGCTCGTAGCGCTCCTCCTCGTCGGCGGCGAAGCGGTTGACGCCCACCACCACCCGGTCGCCGTTGTCGATCTCATTGGCGATGCGGTACGCCGAGGTCTCGATCTCCTGCTTCTGGAAGCCCTGCTCGATCGCGCCGACCGCACCGCCGTACGAGAAGACCCGCTCGATCAGACCGGCGGCCTCGGCCTCGACCTCGTCGGTCATCGCCTCGATCGCGTACGACCCGGCGAACGGGTCGACCGTGCCGGTCAGGCCGGTCTCGTAGGCGAGCACCTGCTGGGTGCGCAGGGCCAGCCGGGCCGACTTCTCGGTCGGCAGCGCGAGCGCCTCGTCGTACGCATTGGTGTGCAGCGACTGGGTGCCCCCGGCCACCGCGCCGAGCGCCTGGATCGCCACCCGCACCAGGTTGACCTCGGGCTGCTGGGCGGTCAGCTGCACGCCCGCGGTCTGGGTGTGGAACCGGAGCATCAGCGACTTCGGGTCCCGGGCGCCGAACTCGTCGCGCATGATGCGGGCCCACATGCGGCGGGCGGCCCGGAACTTGGCGATCTCCTCCAGCAGCGTGGTGCGGGCGACGAAGAAGAACGAGAGCCGGGGCGCGAAGTCGTCGACCGCGAGGCCGGCGGCGAGGGCGGCCCGCACGTACTCGATGCCGTTGGCCAGCGTGAACGCGATCTCCTGCGCGGGCGTGGCCCCCGCCTCGGCCATGTGGTAGCCCGAGATCGAGATGGTGTTCCATTTCGGGATCTCGGTGCGGCAGTAGGCGAAGGTGTCGGCGACCAGCCGCAACGAGGGCTTGGGCGGGAAGATGTAGGTGCCGCGGGCGATGTACTCCTTCAGGATGTCGTTCTGGATCGTGCCCTGCAGGGCCTGGCCGGGCACCCCCTGCTCCTCGGCGACCAGCTGATAGAGCAGGAGCAGCACCGAGCCGGGGGCGTTGATCGTCATCGACGTCGACACCTTGTCGAGCGGGATGCCGTCGAAGAGCCGCCGCATGTCGTCGAGCGAGTCGATCGCCACCCCGACCTTGCCGACCTCGCCGTGCGCGATCGGGTCGTCGGAGTCGTAGCCCATCTGGGTCGGCAGATCGAACGCGACCGAGAGGCCCATCGTGCCGGCGGCCAGCAGCTGGTGATAGCGCGCGTTGGACTCGGCCGCGGTGCCGAAGCCCGCGTATTGCCGCATCGTCCATGGGCGTTTGGTGTACATAGTGGGATAAACACCGCGGGTGTAGGGGAATTCGCCGGGCTCCCCGATCGGCGCTTCACCGACGTCGCCCGGGTGGTAGACCGGCTTGATCTCGAATCCCGATTCCGCGTTCACACGCGCGATCCTAAACCTCCGTTCAGTAGGGGGCCCGTGAGGCCTTTGATACTGAGCGTCCGAAAAGGTCGACTCGGCGCGATGTTCCGGTGACAGACGGTCGAACCTTACGGAACACACCCGCACCGGCTTTCAAATCGACCCCCGCTCCGGGCAAGATAGCGGGGTTGGTCCGACAGCCCCTACATCCCCTCGGTGGCATTCTCAGTGACTCAGATTCCGACGTGGAGCAGTGGTAATCCCGCTCCCACCAGCGGACGCGCGGCCCCGGGCACACTCATCGGCGGGCGGTACACGTTGCGCGCCGCCGTGGGACACGGCGGCATGGGCACGGTGTGGCGCGCGGCCGACACCCTGCTCCGCCGTGACGTGGCGATCAAGGAAGTCGTCCTCCCGCCCGGCCTGGCCCCCAGCGACCGCGACTCGATGTACGAGCGGACCATGCGCGAGGCCCGGGCGGCCGCCGCGCTCCAGCACCCCGCGGTGGTGCAGGTCTACGACGTCGTCCACGAGAACGGCCGGCCGTGGATCGTCATGGAGCTGCTCGAAGCCCGCAGCCTGGCCGACATGGTCATCGAGGACGGGCCGATCGCGCCACGCGTGGTCGCCAAGATCGGCATCGCGCTGCTCGGCGCGCTCGAGGTCGCGCACGCGCACGGTGTGCTGCACCGCGACGTCAAGCCGGCCAACGTGCTGATCTGCTCCGACGGCCGCTGCGTACTGACCGACTTCGGCGTCGCCCGCATGCCCACCGACGTGCAGCTGACCACCCCGGGCATGGTGCTCGGCTCGCCGCACTTCATCTCCCCCGAGCGGGCCATGGGCAACGAGTTCGGCCCGCCCAGCGACCTGTTCTCGCTCGGCGTCACGCTCTTCACCGCGGTCGAGGGCCGTCCCCCGTTCGACAAGGGCGACCCGATCGAGACCATGCACGCCGTGGTCGAAGACCCGCCGGCCCCGGCCGTACGGGCCGGGTCGCTCGCACCGGTGCTGATGGGCCTGCTCGAAAAGAACCCGGCCCGCCGGATGGACGTGCAGACCGCCCGCACCCTGCTGCGCCAGCAGCTGGCCGGCCCGCTGGCCAGCAAGATGCCGCTGCACATGCACACCGACCCCTACTCGGTGGTCCCCTCGCAGCGGCCGGCCACCGCACCGGCCGAGACACAGGCGATCCCGCCGCAGCCGCCTCAGGCCCCGCAGGGCGGCCAGATCGGCGGCCGGGCGATGCTCGCGGCGGGCGACTCGCTCACCGACCACCTGGCCAAGCTCCAGCAGTCCAACAGCCCTGGTGGCGGTGGGCGCCGGCGCGCGGCCGAGCCGGCCGTCGGCGCGCCGACCGGCATGATGCCGGCCGCGAGTACCCCGACCGGGCTGATGCCGGGCATGTCCCAGGCCGACCCGACCAGCGTGCTGCCGCCCCGGGGCGCGTGGCAGGGCGCCGCGATGCCGGGAACGGTCGTCGCGAGCCCGGCGGCCAAGCGCAAGGCAATGATCGACAAGACGGTCACCGGCGTCCGCGAGGGCACCGGCAAGCTGGTCACCACGGTCAAGGGTTGGCCGCGCAAGCAGCAGCTGATCGCGGGCGGCGGCGCGCTGGCCGTACTGATCCTGCTGATCGTGGTCGTCTCGACGACCGGCGGTGACGACAAGACCAACCAGCCGATCGCGGGGCCGGCGTCGGACGCCCCGGTCAACGCCTCCTTCGACACCCAGATCTACAACGCCAAGGGCGTCTCGGTGAAGGTGCCGAAGTCGTGGAAGAAGACCACCGGCGGCTCGTACGTCGACTACGTCGACCCCGACGACAGCAAGCACAAGGCGCGCATCCTGGTCGAGAACGGCGGCGGATCGGCCGAAAGCTTCCTCAAGGTGGCCGCGACCCGACTCAAGAGCAACAAGACCAGTTGTCCGTCGCCGTACAAGCAGATCGGCATCACCTCGGCGCAGATCTCCGGGCACGACGGCGCCGTCCTCGAATACAAGTGCGGCAGCGGCGACTCCGAGCGGCACGCTCTCTGGGGCGCGGTCGTCACCGATGGCCACGCCTACTCGTTCTTCGTCACCTCGACCGAGGACCAGTTCGCATCCAGCAAGCCGATCTTCGACGAGATGGTGTCCAGCTACAAGCTGGACTCGTGATATCAATCGTGGGTGACGACGCCTACCGATGAGCTACGGGCCCAAGCCGAGGCCTGGCTCGCCGACGATCCCGATCCGGCGAGCCGGGCCGAGCTGACCGAGCTGATCGCCGGGCTGCCGGGCACGGTCGGCGAGCTGCGCGACCGGTTCTCCGGGCCGCTCACCTTCGGCACGGCCGGGCTGCGGGGCCGGCTGCGGGCCGGGCCCAACGGCATGAACCTCGCGGTGGTCACCCGGGCCGCGACCGGCCTGGTCAACTGGCTGGCCGCGCAGGGCGGCACGGGCCCGCTGGTCATCGGCTACGACGCCCGGCACGGCTCGCGCGAGTTCGCCGAGCAGACCGCCCGGATCGCCACGGGCTCCGGACGCGAGGCGATGGTCATGCCGGGCGTGCTTCCCACGCCCGTTCTGGCGTACGCGGTCAGGGCGCTCGACGCGGTCGCCGGTGTGATGGTGACCGCCAGCCACAATCCGCCGCAGGACAACGGTTACAAGGTCTATCTCGGCCGTGAGCTGGGCGGCCCGGGTGGCGACGGAGCGCAGATCGTGCCCCCGGCCGACGCCGGCATCGAGGCGGCCATCCGCGCGGTCGGCGACCTGACGTCGGTCCCGCTCGGCGATCCGGGCACGCTGATCGACGAGAAGATCGTTCAGGGGTACGTGCAGAGCGCGGCCGCGATCCTCGAACCCGGAGGGCCGCGTGACCTGACCGTCGCGTACACCCCGATGCACGGGGTAGGCGGCGGCACCTTCGCCGCCGCCTTCGCCGCGGCCGGGTTCGCGCCGCCGGCCGTCGTCGCCGAGCAGGCCGAGCCCGACCCCGAGTTCCCGACCCTCGCGTTCCCCAACCCGGAGGAGCCGGGTGCGATGGACCTGCTGCTGGCGCTGGCCGCCGCGCGGGGTGCCGACCTGGCGATCGCCAACGACCCCGACGCCGACCGGTGCGCGGTGGCGATCCCCGGCGACCAGCCCGGCCGCTGGCGGCCGCTGACCGGCAACGAGCTGGGCGTGCTGCTCGCCGACCACCTGATCCGGCGCGGCACCCCCGGCACGTACGCGACCACGATCGTCTCGTCGACCATGCTCAAGGCGCTGTGCGAAGCCCGCGGCGTGCCCTACGCCGAGACTCTCACCGGCTTCAAGTGGATCGTCCGCGGGGCGGTCGACCTGGCGTACGGCTACGAGGAGGCGCTCGGCTACTGCGTCGCGCCCGGCCTGGTCCGCGACAAGGACGGCATCACCGCCGCGCTGCTGGTCGCCGAGCTGGCGGCCGGGCTCGAGGCAGCCGGCAGTTCCCTCGCGGGCCGGCTCGACGAGCTGGCGCTCGAGTTCGGCGTGCACCACACCGACCAGCTGTCGGTGCGGGTCGACGACCTGGCCGAGATCACCCGCGCGATGGACCGGGTCCGCTCGGATCCGCCGGCCACGCTGCTCGGCGACAAGGTGACGGTCACCGACCGGGCCGAGGCCGACGTGCTGACGCTGCGGACCGCCCGGGCCCGGGTCGTCATCCGGCCGTCGGGCACCGAACCCAAGCTCAAGGCGTACCTCGAAGTTGTCGAGCCGGTGGCCGCCGACCCGGATGATCGCGGCCGGGTGGCCGCGGCCCGCGGCCGGGCCGCCGAGGCGACCGCGCGGGTTCTGCGACCGGAGGTCGCCGCCGTCCTGGGCCTCTAGGTTCTTTCCGGTGGATCACGCGAGTGCGCGGCGAGGTCGAGGTGGTGGCGGACCCTAGGCCGGCTTGGGGGCTCCCAGAGCCGCCGAGATCGCCCGGCCCAGGGTCGCCACCACGAGGGCGACGCTCGGGCGGACGATCGAGTCCTCCAGGTTGCCGCCGCCGGCGAAGCCGGCCCCCGAGGCGATCTCCTCGAGCCGCTGGTGGGCGCGGGCCGTCTCGTCGGGCGGCAGGCGCAGCGCCGGCTCCATGCGGGTCGCGGTGAGCAGGGTGGCCAGCGCGGCGGTCCGCTCGTCGGGGATCTCGGCGCTGGTCAGGGCCTTGGTCAGCCGGATGCGGATCTCGGCCTCGTAGTGCGGGTCGGTGGTCGGGTAGCGGTGCACGTGGATGAAGTCCATCTGGGTCTCGTCCACGTCGTGCACCACACCGCGCTCGATCAGGTCCTCCAGGACCCGGGTGCGCAGGCGGTGGCGCAGTCGCTGCACCCACTGGGCCGGCGTGTGCGGCTCGTCGGCGGCGGCCCGGGCCAGCACCGCGTCGGCGATCGGGTCGCCGGTCGGGGTCGGATCGTTGACCGCGAGGTAACCGTCCACGTACGCGATCCGGCCCGCGAGCGCGAGGTCGACCAGCACCGCCGCGGCCATGCCGAGGTCGAGTCCGATGCGGGAGCCGGTCGCCTTGCCGGTCTGGTCGTCGTAGGCGAGGAGGAGTAGCTCCTCGGCCAGCGGTATGGAGGTCATGGCACGAACGATAGTGGCCCCGGTCACCTGTGCCGATCGCCAGGTCGGTCTAATCCTTGGTCAACAACCACTCGACCAGCCGGGCGGCGGCCGGGCCGGCTCCCTCGACCGGGTGCTCGGACGCGAACACCTTCGCCGCGTGCTCGTACTCGGCCGCGACCTTCGGCAGGTCACGGACCGCCGCGGCCACCTCGTCGGAGGTCCGCAGCAGCGGACCCGGCGCCTTCGCCGCCAGGTCGGCGTTGAGCCCCGGCGAAGCCGTGTGCTCGGCCAGGTCGGGCACGTAGAGCAGGACCGGTTTGCCGGTGGTGACGAAGTCGGCGATCAGCGACGAGTAGTCGGTGATCAGCGCGTCCGAGGCGAGCAGCAGCTCACCCACGCCCGGGTAGTCGGAGACGTCGGCCGAGCCGTCGACCACGCCGAGAACGTCCTGGTCGAGGGTGGGGTGACGGCGTACGAGAAGCCGGTAGCCGTCGGGCAGCGCCCGCACCGTGGTGGTCAGGTTGAGCAGCCGGCTGGGGTCGCTCGAGCCGCGCTTGCGCAGCTCCATCGGACGCCGGGTCGGCGCGTACAGCACGAAGCGGGTGTCGGCGGGCAGGCCGAGGCGTCGCGCGACCGTGGCCCGGGCCCGCTCCGGCTTCCCGGCCCGCAGGATGTCGTCGGCGGGACGGCCGTACTCCAGAACCGGGCCGTCGTACCGGAACTCCTGGCGCAGCACCGCCGTGGCCGAGACGCCGGGCGAGGCCAGCGCGGTCCACTTACCGGCGTCTGCCTCCAGCTGCTCGACCAGCGTGCGCCCGAGCGGGTGGGCGACCGCGAGGGCGCCGATGTGGCTGATCGGCCAGCCGCTCACGAGGCGCAGCACGACCTGCCCGGGGCGGGGGCGGAACCACCGCGGGAGGTCATCGCCGGTGACTATCCAGCGGGAGTTGAGCAACGCGGCCCGCCAGGCGTCGGTGCCGAGCACCACCGGCTCGGCGCCGGCCGGCACCGGTCGCCCCCGCTCGGTGGTCCAGAGCGCGGGCGGCGCGGCCGGGCGGCCGGTCAGCTCGGCCAGCAGGGCGGCCGGGTCGTCGGCGATGCGCCGCCCCGGAGCGGCGTCGAAGAGCACCGCGTCCCGGAGGATCCCGGGCTCCAGCGCCTGACCTGAGCCGGCCTGACCTGAGCCGGCCTGACCTGAGCCGGCCGGGGCTGAGCCGGCCGAGGCCGAGCCGACCGGGACCGGACCGACGAAGAGGACCGCCTGCTCCTGTTCGTCCGGACGCAGCACGCGGACCGTGCCGTCCGGAGCGGTCGAGGAGAGCGGCAGCGCGGCGAGCGCGCTTGCGGCGAAGCCGAGCGGCGCGACGGTGGGATGGTGCCGGCCCGCCGACCGGAAGGCCAGGTCCCAGCTGCCCTCGACCATCGGCAGCGTCCCGGCCAGACCGGGCATCGCCTCGGGGTCGATCTCCACGACCCAGTGACCGCCGGTGACCCGGAGCGGCAGCACGAGGTCGCGACGTCGGCCGCGGATGCGCAGCATCAGCTCGCCGTCGACCTCCCGGCCGCTCTCGCCGCGCAGCACCAGCACGCCGTCCGGCCGCCAGGACGCCTCGGTCACGATCGGGCCCAGCGGCCGGGTGCAGACCGACACCTTGCCGGTGTCGGCGACCGCCACATAGACCTCGTCGGCGCCGGCGTCGGTGCGGGTGGACCGGTAGTCCTCGCCGGCGACCAGGCGCACCGTCTCGGCCCCGAGCACCAGGTCGACCGGGAAGCGCTGGGCGTACATGCCCATGGCGTGGTTGTCGTCCGCGACGTCGAGGGCGACCGCGGCGAGCGGGATCCGGGCCCGGAAACCGGGGCCGTCCGGCCCCTCGGTGATCTCGGCCGGCACGGTACGCGCGACCAGCCCCGTCGCCCGGCGCAGCGCGAGCCGCACGACTCCTCCGGGCGCCGCGCTCGCGTCGGGCACGGCTCGCAGGCGGCCCTCGAGCACCAGGTCGTCCCCGTCCCGGCGACCAGCGGTGAGCCAGGCCACGACCTTGCTCACGCTCAGACGCAGCTGGTTCTTCGACACGTACGGAGTGACCCAGACGCCCGGGGCGACCGACCGCCGCGGCAGCGGCTCGGCCCAGTCCTCCGGCACTCGGATCGGCGCGCGGTGCAGCTCGAAGTTCGCCACGGTGGCGACCGCGAGCCGCCACGTGCTGTCGCGCCAGACCTTGCCGACCCGCATCGAGGCCGGGTCGACGGTCACGGTGAAACCGGACCCCGAGTCGGCTCGGGCCCACAGCGGAAGCTTGCGGCGAGTGCCGGTACGCGCGAGCCAGAACAGGCGCGCCCGGCCGAACCGGCGCGGCGCGGCACCGTGGACGGAGAGCGTCCCCGACACCTTGAGCCGGCCGCCCTCCCAGGTCACCGACTTGACCTCGGCGGCGAGCGGAGGCCGCTTCTTGGCCTGCGCCGCGGCGCGGAACCCGGTGTCGATCAGCTCGATCAGGTCGTCGAACCGGCCGTCCCGAATCAGGCTCCACTGCTCGCGGGCCGGCTTCGGCAGCCGGTCGACCGCGCCCGGGTCGAGTTCGCCCAGATAGGCGGTGGCGAGTTCCATGAAGGTGCGCTGGAACTCGGGCGACGCACTGGGCAGGAACTTGAGGTAGGTGCCGAGCTTGTCGGGGATCGCCTGCACCTCGTACACCCGCCGCAGGTCGGCATGGCCGACGTCGTTCAGGAGCTTGCGCGTCAGGTTGATCGAGTAGAAGCGGTCGGCCATGTTGCGCAGCTCGTTGAAGGACTGGGTGATCGAGAGGACGGCGCCCTCCCGCACCCGCCAGAAGTAGATCGGCTCGGCGACCACCGCGACCTTGCGCGCCAGCGCGTGCGCGGGCACGGTGACCGGCACGTCCTCGAACAGGCGGCCGGGCGGGAACTCGAACCCGTTCTCGTCGTAGAAGCCGCGACGGAAGAGCTTGTTCCAAATCGTCCGGTCGCGGAGTAGCTCGTGATCACGGGAGACATGGGCGTCGAGGACGGTCCGGCTGACCGCGGCGCGGTGCAGCCGGCCGGCGTGCGTGCCACGGGAGTTGAGGCGCAGCACTCCGCCGCTCGCGAAGTCGGCCCCGCCGGCCAGCGCGAGGACCAGCAGCTCGTACGCGTGAGCGGCCAGGACGTCGTCGCTGTCCACAAAGGCCAGGTATTCGCCGGTCGCGTGCGCGAGCCCGTTGTTGCGGGCCACGCTCAGCCCGCTGTTTTCCTGCCGGAACAGCCGGAACCGCGGATCGGCCCGCACGTACTCCTCGGCGATCAGGGCGCAGCCGTCGGTCGACCCGTCGTCGACCACGATGATCTGGAGGTCGGTGTAGGTCTGGGCGCGCAGCGAGTCCAGGCAGTCCCGCAGGAACGGCTCCACGTTGTACATCGGGACGATGACGCTGATCAGCCCCGGCACCAGCTCAGCCATGACGGCGTGCTCCCTCGGGCTTGTCGCCGAGGAACACCCGGCGAACGACGCGTTCGGCGGCGTGCCCGTCCTCGAGCGAGCAGAAACGCTCCCGGAATCGGGCGCGGTGGGCCGCCGCCTCCGGCCCGGAGACGGCGCCGGAGCGGAACGCCTCGACCACCTCGTCGAACGACCGGACGAAGGTGCCCGGGTGCTCGGCCGGCAGGTCGAACGTCACGCCACGGACGGCCCGGTAGATCTCCCAGTCGGGCGCATAGATCACCAGGGGCCGATCGAGCACCGCGTAGTCGAACATGATCGACGAGAAGTCGGTCATCATCGCGTCGGACGCGATCATCAGCGTCTCCACCGACGGAAACGTCGAAACGTCCACGACCTGCGGGCTCCGGGGCGGAATGCCGACGCCCCGGTAGAAATAGTGCCCGCGCATCAGCAGCCGGGTGTTCTCGCCGAGCGCCTCGGCAAGCGCGTCGACGTCGAGGACGGGGGTGAACGCCGGATGCCACTCGCGGTGCGTCGGCGCGTACAGGATCACCCGCTCGCCCGGCGCGATGCCCAGCTCGGCGCGGGCCGCGGCGGTCTCGTCCGCGCCCGCGCGGGCGAGCCGGTCATTGCGCGGATAGCCGGTTTCCAGCGTCTCGCCCTTGATCGGGAACTGGCGTTCCCAGAGCAGGGTGGTGTGCCGGTTGGCGGTGACGCTGAAGTCCCACTTGGCGATGTCGCGCCGCAGCCGCTCGGGGTTGAACTTTCCCAGCGAGGCCGGGAATCGCGGCTGGTCGAGGCCCATGGTCTTGAGCGGTGTGCCGTGATGGGTCTGCACGTGGATCGCGCCCGGCCGCTTGACCACCTCGGGCGGGAAGGTCGCGTTGTTGACCAGATATTTGGCCCGCGCCAGCGCGCGATAGTAGGGACGGGTGCCGGCGACGACGCCGGGTACGCCCGCGGGCAGCGGCCCGGCGCCTTTCTTGACCACCCAGACGCCCCGGACCGACGGGGCCAGCTCCCTGGCCTTTTCGTAGACGGCGGCCGGGTTGCAGGCATAACCGCGATACCAGTACGCCGCGTACACCGCCAGGTTGTCGTCGAGCGGGCGGCGAAGCTGCCACCGGTAGTACCAGCGGAGCCCACGTTTGCGCAGCTTGTTGCGACGGCTGCGCACGAAACCCCGCCCGCGGCGCGCGACGGCGGCCAGACCGTCGCGGGTGCCGCAGATCATCCGGTAGGCCGGGAACGAGCCCGCCGCGATCAGCCGCTGCCGCACCCCGGCCCCGCCCCCATGGGCTCGGACCAGCTTCGACAACTTGCCGAAGACGTCCGCTCGAGCGCCCTTCGGCAGGCGCTTCTCGTCGCGCAGGAGCCTCAGCACCTCCTCGATCGCGAGGTGGAGAGCTTGACGGCGAAGCTTGGGGGCGGTGTCGGTCAGGCTCACCACATGATCGAGCTGGTCGACCAGATCGGCATGCCGAGCCGAACGCCTGGTCCGGATCGAGCCGGGCCGGTCGGGCCGATGGACGTAGCAGGCCGGATCGTAGGCGCTCACCCGATCGGTCCGGGCCAGCACCGACGCGACGAAGCCGACGTCCTCGTGCCACCCGGAACGAAACTCGATGCCGGACTCGGCCAGGAACGCCTGCCGCACGATCAGGGCGCCCAGCGGTGGCAGCGGCCGCGTCAAAGCGGCGGCGCCGCCCGGCTCGGCCGCCGGGGTCGTCCACCTGGACACCGACCGGTTCCAGCGTTCCCGGGCGGTGCCCACGATCAGAACGTCCGGTTTGTCGGCCAGCAAGGCCGCCTCGACGGCCGCGAGCGCGCCGGGGACGATCCGATCGTCGCCGTCGACGAACCAGACGTACTCCCCCGAGGCCCGCTCGAGACCGGCGTTGCGCGCCGGGCCGGGACCGACCGTGGAGGGCAGGTGCAGCACGATCAGGCGCGGGTCGGCCGCGGCACGCTCATCGAGTATCTCGCCGCCGTGGTCGGGCGAGGCGTCATCGACGCCGATCACCTCGACGGCGGTCGGATGGAGCAGGAGGGAATCGAGGCATTCGCCGAGATAGCCCTGCACATTCCACACGGGCACGATGACACTGACGAGATTTCGCATAGATGAACGCAAACCGTCCGGACGACTTCACGAGGGGAGCGTCAGGTTAGCACCAGCGCGGCCGGGCGCTTCGACGTCGACCGATCGGTCAGGCGCCTCCGGTGAGCGCCGCCTCGTTCGACAGCGGCTCGCCGTTGCGGAGGCGATCCATCACGTCCATGATCTGCGGCGCCGTGGTGCCGTCGCCGTACGGATTGGCGACCGCCGCCATGCGCTGGTACTCGTCCTCGTCGTCGAGCAGCCGGCGGGCCTCCCGGACGATGTCGTCGTGGCCCGTACCCACCAACCGCAGGGTCCCGGCCGCCACGCCCTCCGGCCGTTCGGTCGTGTCGCGCAGCACGAGCACCGGCTTGCCCAGGCTCGGCGCCTCCTCCTGGATGCCACCGCTGTCGGTCATCACCAGGTGCGATCGATTGAGGACGTTGTGGAAGTCGGTCGTGCCGAGCGGCTCGATGATGCGGATCGACGGGGCCGTCAGGTATTGGTCCGCGGCCTGCCGCACCACCGGGTTCATGTGGATCGGGTAGACGAAGCGGTGGGTGCCGGCGTACCGCTGGGCGACCTCGTTGATCGCGGAGAAGATCTGGCTCAGCTCGGAGAGGTTCTCCCGCCGGTGCACCGTGATCAGAACCAGCTTGCGGTCGCCCACCTCGTCGAGCACCGGGTGCTGGAAGTCCGCCCGGACCGTGTAACGCAGCATGTCGATCGCACTGTTGCCGACCACGAAGATCCGCTCCGGGTCCTTGCCCTCGCGCAGGAGGTTGGCACGGGTCACCTCGGTCGGCGTGAAGTGATAGTCGGCCAGCACGCCGGTCAGCTGGCGATTCATCTCCTCGGGGAACGGGGAGTGCTTGTTGAAGGTCCGCAGCCCCGCCTCGACGTGCGACAACGGCACGTGCCGGTACAGCGAGATCAGGCTGCCGGCCAGGGTCGCCGAGGTGTCGCCGTGCACGAACATGTGATCCGGGCGGACCTGGCCCACGACCTGATCCAGCGGCACGATCGTCCGGGCCAGGATGTCGGCCAGGCTCTGCTGCTGGGTCATGACCTTGAGGTCGAAGTCGGGCGACAGGCCGAGTTCATCGAGGAGCTGATCGAGCATCTCCCGGTGCTGGCCGGTGTTCACCACGGTGACCTCGTACTCGCGGCGGCGAGCCTCCATGATCACCGGATACAGCTTGATGAACTCGGGTCGCGTCCCGAAGACGAACATGAGCTTGTTCACTTGGCGGTTCCTTCCAGAACGGCCTCGATGATCCGCTTACGGTTCTGCTGGTCGTTGCCGAAGGCGAAGAACTCGTCGATCTTGCCCACCTTGTCCGGGTGCGGCCGGAAACCCCGGCCGGCGACGGCGAGGATGGCCTCGACCGCCTCGTCGTGGTTGTCGGCGAGGTCACCCAGGTCGGCGTAGAGCTGCAGATCCGCCCCGGCGTTCGTGCTGTGCTTCTTCGACTCGGGGAAGGTGTAGTAGACGACCGGCCGCCGCAGATAGAGCACGTCGAAGGAGATCGTGGAGTAGTCCGTGATCAGCATCCGGGCCCCCGACAGCAGATCGGAGAAGCTGGTCACCTCGTTGTACTTCACGATCTCGACGTTGTCGTTGGCGGTGAAGCAGCCGGCGAACTCGCTGATGCTGGAGTGCAGCACGAGCTTCATGCGCATGCCGGCCGCACGCAGCGCGGCGTGCACGCGCTCGTCGCGGATCAGGTGCTGCCAGTTCTGGAAGAACTCGGACTGGCGGAACTCCTCCTCCGTCGCGGTCGTGAGGAATGACCGCCACGTCGGCGAGACGATGACATAGTCGCCCTCCCGGGCCTCCAGCAGGTCGTGCCGGGCCAGACCGGTCAGCTTCAGCTGCTGCGGGCCCAGCCCGTATCGCACGTTGTGGAGGATGTTGTCGTACTCGCGCTGAGCGCTCGTGCAGAACGTGTTGAACGTCTTGGCGCCCAGCCAGATCGACAGATCGGAGCGGATGATGCCGTGCTGGAGGAAGTTCAGCTTGTAGCGCGGCTTTCCGGGGGGCGCTCCGAAATCCGTCCACGGCGTGATGACCACGTCATCGACGTGCGAGGTGAAGAAGTGCTCACAGTTGTACAGCAGTCGCCACTGAGCCACGGTGTTGTACGGCACGACGTTGAAGCCCTCGCGCACCAGCCGGTCGTAGTCGGGGCAGTCGGCCGAGACGACGAACGCCAGCTTGTCGTGGATCTTGTTGTCGCGGACGTACCGGTAGAGCGCCTCGCCGTTGTCGGTCGCCTTGTCACGCCGATCCATGAACACCCAGTACCCGTTCGGCGCACCGGAAAGGCTCTTGCGGACCCGGGCGGCCCACACCTTGCCGAAGGCTCGCTCGCGGATCACCCGCTCGGCCAGCCGGATGGCTTTGCCCGTCTTGAGCCCCAGCTTCACGGGCCGGGACTCGAGCACCTTGAGCTCCTTGGCCTGAGCCCGGTTGCGCCGGGACAGGGTGCCCGCCCGCTGGTTCATGAAGTAGAGGATCAGCTGGGTGTAACTGCGCTGATGCAACAACTCGACGATGCGGTGGTCGACCGCGTTCGTCGTCAGCAGGAGCCGGTCGAACCCGAAGGACTCGCACGCCTGCCGCATGAGATCGAGCGCCTGGTCGGTCTTGCCGGGATCGAGCAGCACCAGCTTGGGCAGATAGAACGCCCGCAGCAGGGCCGCCACCCGGTACGCCACGATGGCGTCGCTGAAGTAGCCGGACAACGAATCGTCGAGGCCCGCGAAAATGGGCTGCAGATCCTCGTAGACCTTGAGGCGGATCTTGCTGGTGATGCTGCCCGACCGCTCGACGGTGTAGAGGTAGACGACATCGTTGATCTTGGTGATGCGCTCGGCCAGCAGGAGGAACTTCATGTCGAAGATCTCGTCCTCGCAGCTGCTGATGCCGTCGAGGAAACGCAGGTGGTGCCGCTCGATGAGGGCGCGACTGTAGATCGTCTTGAGGATGACCGGACGCTGCGAGAGCAGGTCCAGCTTGACGGCGTACGAGTTCTGGTTGACATAGGGCCGCTCGGCGATCCAGTCGATCCAGACCTTGCTCTCCGGCCCCTGCTTCTCCTTGACCCCGTAGCGCGTGGCGATCACGACGTCGCTGCGGTACTTCTCCATCTTGGCGAGAAGAGTGCTGTAGCCATCCTTGTAGATCCGATCGTCCGGATCCATGAAGATGATGTAGTCACCGCGCGCCTGGTCGAGACCCGCGTTGCGCGGCCGCCCCGGTCCACCGGATCCGCGATCGAAGTTGATCGGGAAGAAATTGTCCGGGAACCGTTCCCGGTACCGCTCGATGATCTCCCAGGTGCCGTCGGTCGAGCCGTCGTTGACCGGGATGATCTCGAAATCCTTGAACGCCGACTGACGGATGATCGATTGCAACGCGTCATCGATGAAGGCTTCGACGTTGTAACACGCCAAGATGATCGAAACCTTGAACAACGAAACTCCTTCGTGGGGACGCGCACGTCGGCGAACCGACGTACAGCTCATCCGTACTCAACCGGGCGGTAGGCGAAGTGGAGATCCACTGCGGAGTCCCGGAGATGGGGGCGATGGCAGATTCTGCGGCGGTCAATGAGCGGCCCGTTCTGGCTCGGTCGAGTCGGGCAGCTCGTAGGGCGACCGGAAAGGGTAGTAGGCAGGCAGGAAGGATTCCAGCAGGCGAGCCTGGTCCAGCGCGGCCTCGTCCGTCGAATTCGTATCGTTCAGGCAGAACAACGGATAGTGCCGCTTACGCAGCGTGGTGGCGAGCCGCTTCGGCGTGACCGGGTCGGAGAGATCGCGGTACATGTAGTGCACGTCGGTGAGCACGCCACGACCGGTGAGGTACGACCAGTGTTGCTGAAGAGACGAAATCAGCGAAATGTCGTCGCGATGCCGGAACTGATGCGACGCGGTGACCGCGATGGGCTCCGGATAGCGTTCCTCGATCTCCGCCAGCACACTGCGGCGCGCGGCATGCGGCGTGTGCTTGGCCTTGACCGCGAGGAAACGACCGAACTCCTTTTCGATCAGCGCCCGGTTGTTCTTGCCGGACGACATGATCGGCGGCTCGTCGGACGTCGGCGGCCCGGAGTTCACTCGGTTGGTCGACAGGAAAACACGCGTCTGTCCGGCGGCCGTGAAGAAGAAATTGGGCTGCAGGGCCTGGCCGAAGAACACGTCGTCGTTCATGTAGAGGAATTGTTCGGAAAGGTCCTCGATGTGGTGCAGCCGTGTCTCGATCGCCATCGAGTTGAAGGTCGGCAGGCGGCCCGCACTGCCGAAGATCTCTTTGTGGCTGACCACGGTGACCTGCGGGTGCTCGACGTTCAGCCAGGACGGTACCTGATCATCAGTGACCAGGAAGATCCGTCGCACCCACGGCGCGTAGTAGTGCAGCGAGCGCAACGAATAACGCAGCTCGTTGCGGGAGATGAAACGGGAGGCGTTGGCCGCCTCCTCGTTGACCGACACCCAGCCGTTCTCGGCCAGGGCCGCGTTCTTGCGGGCGAGCCACGCCGGATCGGCCCCGTCCACCCAGGTGTAGACCACGTCGATCGGAAAATCGATGTGATCGATCGCCGGCAGCAGGAACGGCCGGCGCGTGCGGTAGGTCCGGCCGGCGCCCACGGCGTGGAAGTCGCCGAACGCGCCCTCCTCGGCTTCGACCTCGGGCTCGTCGTTCATCAGGACGTCGACCGAAAGGTTGGGCCGGGGACCGACCAGCCGGTCGGGCAGTTCCTGCCAGAACTCGACCTCACAGGCGTGCTCCCAGCCCAGGATGAGCTTGCGAGCGGGATCGGTGACCGGCCAGCACACCGCCGTAGCCACCTGATCCACCGCTGGGGCGGTCATCCCGGCGACACGACGTTCGACGGTGACCGGCTCGATCAACGCCTCGGCCGACTCCAGGTCGGTCAGGATGCGCGCGACCCGGCCCCGGAAGGATTCCGGGACACCG
Source organism: Actinoplanes sp. (assembly GCA_036402935.1). Classification (GTDB taxonomy): domain Bacteria; phylum Actinomycetota; class Actinomycetes; order Mycobacteriales; family Micromonosporaceae; genus Actinoplanes. The sequence continues at coordinate 1,603 of DASWRZ010000083.1, read as the reverse complement.
ACCGCGGTCCGCTGCCACTCGACCGGGGGAAGGCGGAAATAGGGCACACCGCCGGCCTCGAGGGCATCCACCACGCGGTCGAGGTTGCCGGTCCGGACCGAAAGCGGCGATGCGGTCGGATCGACGCGCGCCGCGGCCTCTTCCGGCGACGGCGCGGCGGGCGGACGCAGCCGGCGCAACATGCCGGAGCGCACGGGCGCGGGAAGTGAGTGGTACATCCATCGACGAACCGGCCGCGGGACGGCTGCCCGCACCAGACGCAGAGGGCGCACTGCTCGTCCTTTCCGCGCGTCCTCGACCGAGACCCGGTCGCGACTCGATCTCTCAGATGGGGCCTGGGCACCGAAATCAGGCCGCACCCCGGGGCGGCGTGATCCGACGACATGACGCAGACGACATGAAGCCATGCCGAATGAAGCCATGCCAACCTTGAACGGTCCGGGAGCCTAACATCTCCTGAACCAACGTAACATCTCTCGAATCACACATGGGAATCGCGCAGTTCCGCCGGACGGCCCGCACACGCCGGAGCCGGCCATCGATCACGGCGGGTCTCGAATCAGGCACCTAAGGTGATACCCGCCCAAAGCCATCAGCGCGAAATGCTCCAGCTAAATGAATGGCAATGACCATCCGCTCCTTTCCTGGAAGAGGTCTTCACTCTTTGTTCAATCACCTCGCGTCCGGTTCCGGCGCCGGTCGTCGTGCCGGCATGACCCCCTCCCTCCTGGAGCGTTGATCCGTGCAGGCCGTCCTCGCCACCCTGGGATATGTCCTCTCGCCGGACCGGAAGAACGTGCTCATGATCCGGCGAGACACCCGGCCCGACGACATCCACTACGGCTACTACAACGGGCTGGGCGGCAAGCTCGAGCCGGACGAGGACGCAGCGAGCGGGATGCGCCGCGAGATCCGCGAGGAGGCCGGGCTGCAGTGCGCCGGGCTCGACTTCGCGGGGACGATCTCGTGGCCCGGCTTCGGGCGGGACGGGGCCAACTGGTTCGGGTTCCTCTTCCGGGTCCACGAGTGGACCGGTGAGCCGCGGACCGGGAACCACGAGGGGAGCCTGCACTGGGTCGAGGTGGAGGACATCCTGGCCCAGCGGGTGCCGATGTGGGAGTCGGACCGGCACTTTCTGCCGCTCGTCTTCGCCGACTCCCCTACGGTCTTCCACGGCGTCATGCCGTTCGCCGACGGCCGAGCCGTCAGCTGGTCCTACACCGAAGGTTAGAAGCGGGGCATGCCGCCGAACTGGCGGTCACCCGCGTCTCCCAGGCCGGGCACGATGTACATCTTCTCGTTCAGCCCGTCGTCGATCGACGCGGTGATCAGGCGGAGCGGCAGGTCGGAAGCGGCCAGCCGCTCGATGCCCTCGGGGGCGGCCAGCACGCAGCAGATGATCACGTCGGTGCAGCCGCGGTCGACCAGCAGCCTGCAGCAGTGCAGCAGCGAGCCCCCGGTGGCCAGCATCGGGTCGAGCACCAGCACCGGCAGCCCGCTGAGGTCGCCGGGCAGCGACTCCATGTACGCCCGGGGCTCGTAGGTCTCCTCGTCGCGGGCGAGGCCGACGAAGCCCATCGACGACTCGGGCAGCAGCGCCAGC
>DASWRZ010000082.1:0-3640 GCA_036402935.1 Actinoplanes sp. | reverse complement strand
GGCGCCGTAGAGGTCCTGGCCGTCGATGACGACCTTGCCCTCGACGCGGGCGCCCGGGATGACCTCGTGCATGCGGTTGAGCGACCGCAGGAACGTGGACTTCCCGCAGCCGGACGGCCCGATGAGGGCGGTGATGCTGCGCGCCTCGATGGAGACGGTCACGCCCTGCACGGCCAGAAAGTTGCCGTAGTAGATGTCGAGGTCGGAGACGTCGATGCGCTTGGCCACAGGTTCCTCCATTGTCGCCGGTCAGCGACCGGTCTTGGGGGCGAAGAAACGGCTGATCAGGCGGGCGACGACGTTGAGCGCCATGACCAGGATGATCAAAATCAGGGCAGCCGTCCAGGCCCGGTCGATCGCGAACTCCGGCGGGAAGCCGGGCTGGGTCAGCTGGTAGTAGGCGAAGACCGGCAGCGTGGCCATCCGCCCGTCGAACGGGTCGAGGTTGGTGCCGTTGATGATGCCGACGGTGATCAGCAGGGGAGCGGTCTCGCCGATGACGCGGGCGACGGCCAGGGTCACGCCGGTCGCGAGGCCCGCGATGGCCGTCGGGATGACGACCTTGATGATGGTCCGCCACTTGGGCACGCCCAGGGCGTAGGCGGCTTCCCGCAGCTCGTTGGGCACGAGCTTCAGGACCTCCTCGGAGGACCGCACGACCACCGGGATCATCAGCACCGACAGGGCGATCGCGCCCATGATGCCGAGCCGCACGCCGGGGCCGAAGAAGATGGCGAACAGGGCGAAGGCGAACAGGCCGGCCACGATCGAGGGGATGCCGGTCATCACGTCGACGAGGAAGGTGATCGCCTTCTTCAGCCGGCCGGTGCCGTACTCCACGACGTAGATGGCGGTCAGCAGGCCGATCGGCACGGAGATCACCGCGGTCAGGCCGGTGATGATCAGCGTGCCGAGGATCGCGTGGTACGCCCCGCCGCCCTCGCCGACGACGCCGAGCATGGAGGAGTTGAAGAACTCGCCGTCCAGCCGGCGCAGCCCGCGGCTCAGGACGGTCCAGACCAGCGAGACGAGCGGGACCATGGCGACGGCGAACGCCGTCGTGACCACGCACGTCACCAGCCGGTCGAGGGCCTTGCGGGTGCCCTCCACGGACCGGGACGCGACGTAGACGGCGAGCGTCCCGAGGACGACGGCGTAGACGACGGCCAGGACGACGCTGAAGCCGGTGAGCGCGGACACGGCCACCCCGGCGAGGGCGCCGAGCCCGAACAGTCCGAGCGGCGCCAGGCGCGGGAGCCGGCGGGACTGCTCGACGAGTCCCCGGGTCTCGGGCGGGGCGGACCGGGTCGCGGTCATCAGTTCGCTCCGGAGAAGTCGGCCCGCCGGTTGACCACCCAGCGGGCGAGCATGTTGACGGCGAGGGTGATGACGAACAGCGCCAGGCCGCTGGCGATCAGCGTGTTCACGTCCAGGCCGGTCGACTCGGGGAACTGCAGCGCGATGTTGGCCGCGATCGTCGACGGGTTGCTCGTCGAGATCAGGTTGAACGTGATGCCGCCCGAGGCCGACAGCACGATCGCGATGGCGAGCGTCTCGCCCAGCGCCCGGCCGAGGCCCAGCATGGCCCCGCCGATGACACCCGACTTGCCGTAGGGGAGGACCGCCATCTTGATCATCTCCCAGCGGGTGGCGCCCAGGGCCAGGGCGGCCTCGCGGTGCAGGGCCGGGGCCTGGCTGAACACCTCCCGCGAGATGGCCGAGATGATCGGCAGGATCATCACCGCGAGCATGAGTCCGGCCGTGAACATCGTGCGGCCGGTCGGCGAGGCCGGGCCGGCGAAGAGCGGGATGAAGCCGAGGTTGTCCTCGGCCCAGACGTAGAAGGGCACCAGTGCCGGCGCCAGCGCGGCGATGCCCCAGAAGCCGTAGACGACGCTGGGGATCGCGGCGAGCAGGTCGATCACGTAGCCCATGGCGGCGGCGAGGCGCCGGGGCGCGTAGTAGGTGATGTAGAGCGCGATCGCGACGGCCAGCGGGGTCGCGACCACGAGGGCGATCACCGCAGCCAGCAGGGTGCCGAAGATCAGTGGCGCGATGTACGCGCTGAGCCCGTCGCCGCCCGGGATGTCGCCGGCGGGTGCGGTCACCGCCGGCCATGCCTCGCTGATCAGGAAAACGGCGACACCGGCCAGCACCAGCAGGATCAGGATCCCGGCGCCGGTGGCGCTGCCGGCGAAAATGCGGTCACCGACGCGCCGCTTGGGCCGCGGCGCCTCGGGTGGTGCGGTGGTGATGGTCACCGATCGCTCCGTCTGGTCAGTGCTGGGATTGTGCACGGGTCTGCGCAGAAGTTGCTGGTCGTCCCGAACGCGGCGCAGCGGCCCGGGGCGTCCGGAAGGACGCCTCGGGCCGCTGTGTCGCTGTGGATCCGGTCGATCAGGCGGCCGCCGTGATGGCGTCGACCGCGGTCTGGGCCTGGTTCCGCAGGTCGGCCGAGATCGGGGAGCTGCCTGCGGCGTCGGCCGCGGCCTTCTGGCCGTCCTCGCTGATCACGTAGGCCTGGAACGCCTTCACCGCGTCGGCCTTCGCCTGGTCGTCGTACTCGACGCAGCCGATGTGGTAGCTGACGAGCACGATCGGGTACTCGTCGGCCGAGGTGGTCGTGCGGTTCACCGAGATGGCGAAGTCGTAGTTGCCCCGGCCCTCGACGCGGTCGGAGTTGGCGACGACGGCCGCTGCCGCCTCGGGCGAGGGAGCGACGAACGTGTCGCCGACGCCGATGTTGGCGATCCCCAGGTCCCCGGCCTGGCTCTCGTCGGCGTAGCCGATCGTGCCCTGGCCGCCTCCGACGGAAGCGATGACACCGGAGGTGCCGTTGGCGGCCTCGCCCCCGGCGGTCGGCCACTCCTCGACCGCGCCGGCGGTCCAGACGTCACCGGCGGCCTTGGCCAGGTAGTCGGTGAAGTTCTTGGTCGTGCCCGACTTGTCGCCACGGTGCACCGGCGTGATGGTGGTGCTCGGCAGCGTCGCGCCCGGGTTGTCGGCCGTGATCTTCGGGTCGTTCCAGGTGGTGATCGAGCCGTTGAAGATCCCGGCGACCGTGGCCGGGGTGAGGTTCAGGTCGTTCACGCCGTCGAGGTTGTAGACGACGGCGATCGCCGAGATGTAGTTCGGCAGCTCGAAGACGCCCGAGGCCCCGCAGCGGTCGGCGGCCTTGGTGAGCTCCTCGTCGCTGAGCGCGGCGTCGGAACCGGCGAAGTCCACGGCGCCGGCGAGGAACTGCTCGCGTCCGCCGCCGGAGCCGACCGGGTCGTAGCTGAAGTTGACGCCGGGCTGCTGGCTGTTGAATCCGGCCTGCCAGGCCTGCATCGCGGCCTGCTGGGCGCTCGATCCCGCGCCGACCAGGTCGCCGCTGAGCTGCTCGGCGCTGCTGGTGCCGGCCGAACCCGTGCCACCGCTCTCGTTGGAGGCCCCGCACGCCGCGAGGGAGAGGGAGCCGGCGAGAGCCGCGGTCAGGACCGCGGCGCGCGTCGTGGTGCTGAGCTTCAACTCAGTGCCTTTCGACTGAAGGGGACCCGGACGTCTGCAGGTACGCACGGCCGGGCAGGTGAGGTCGAACGACAAGGACGCTAAGCAGCCGAAGTGGACGGATCCGGGTGGCTCGGTGAACGGCAGGTGA
>DASWRZ010000081.1:0-21019 GCA_036402935.1 Actinoplanes sp. | reverse complement strand
GCCGACCAGGGCGCGTTCAACGAGACGCGGGTGCACCAGGCCCAGGATGCGAGCGCCTTCGCGGCCAGGCAGGCGGCCGCGATCGGCACCAGCCGCATCTTCATGGTCGGCGACTTCAACGCGTACACCCACGAGGACCCGATCGAGACCCTGTACGCGGCCGGCTACACCGACCTCGGCAGCCGGTTCGACCCGTCCGAGCAGACGTACTCCTTCGACGGGCTCCAGGGCTCGCTCGACCACGTGCTGGCCAACCCGGCCGCGCTGGCCCTGGTAACCGGCGCCGACGTGTGGCAGATCAGCGCACAGGAGGCGGTGGCGTACGCGTACAGCCGCTACAACTACAACGCCACCCTGCTGTTCAACGGCACCGACCCGTTCGCGGCCTCCGACCACGACCCGGTCGTGGTCGGGCTCGACCTGCCGTCCACCCCGGTCGCGCCGGCCTGGAAGGCGACGACGATCTACAACACCGGCGACACGGTGACCTACCAGGGCTCGACCTGGCAGGCCCTGTGGTGGACGCAGAACCAGAAGCCGGGCGACCCGAACGGCCCGTGGATGGAGATGGCGACCGCGCCCGACGGCACCGCGCTGTGGACCGCCACCCGCATCTTCACGGGCGGCGACGTCGCGATCTACCAGGGCAAGAAGTACGTCGCCCAGTGGTGGACCCGCAACCAGAAGCCGGTCGACAGCCCGTACGGCCCGTGGAAGCTCGCCAAGTAGGCGGGCTCGCCAAGTAGGCCGGCTCGCCAAGCAGGCCGGCTCGCCAAGCAGGCCGGAAAGAAACGGGCCGCCCCCTTCACCGGGGGCGGCCCGTTTCGTCGTTCCGGGGCCGGTCGGCGGTGGCGGCCCCGACCGGCCGTGCGGGGTGCCCGCCGGACGGCGCGCTGGGTCGCGCCGTCCGACCCGGTTGCCCGCGCGGGGCCGCCCGGGCAACGAGGCGGCCACCGCGCGGACACCCTGGGGAGAGGGCAGTCCCGGCGACGATCTTTGAGCAGCGTTGTGGCACCCGGCTCGCGGTTGTATGACGGTTGCGTGACAAAGCAGCTCAGGACTTGATGAGGTCGGCGTAGTCGGCGATGGTCAGCGGCCCGGTCGACAGCGAGCCGTCGCCGCGGGGGACGGCGAGGGTCCGGGCGTCGCGGGTGAACGAGACCGTGCCTACCTCGGCGCCCTGGCTGGTCAGCGTGCAGACGATCTGGGCGTAGGCGAGGACCTCGTCGCTGCGGGCACCGGGCACCGCCGGGGCGCCGATCTCGACCGCGGCCCGGCGCTGGTCGACGATCGTGGAACCGACCCGCATCTGCGAGAGCGCGCTGCTCAGGCCGTCCTGCTGCTCGGCCCGGGTCGGCCCGTCGACGAGGTCCTGCACCATCTGCGCGGGCGTGCGCGGTGCCGGCGTACGGCGGACGACGCGCACGAGTCTGCCGTCGTCGACCAGGTAGAGCCGTTCCACCGCCGGTCCGAAGCGGTCCGGGGCGGGGGCGTCCGACCCGTACGCGACCTGGGAGCGACCGAGGTCGCGGGGTGCACTGTCGGCCGGAACCCCGCAGCCCGCCAGGAGGAGGACGGCCAGCGGGAGCAGTCGTCTCATGGCTGGTCGTCTCATGGCCGGCACCCCGGCAGGTCGATCCGGAAGCGGGCGCCGCCACCCGGGCGGTCGAGCACCGCGGCGGTGCCGCCGTGGGCCGCCGCGTGCTGGTCGACCAGGGCCAGCCCCAAGCCGGTCCCGGCACTGTCGCCGCGCGTGCCGGCGGTGCGCCCGCGTACGAACCGGTCGAAGATCACGGCCTTGTCGGCCGGGCTCACGCCCGGCCCCTCGTCGTCGACCTCCAGCCGCCCGTCGTCCTGGGTGAGCGAGAGCCGGACGGCGGTCGCGCCTCCGCCGTACGCCGCGGCGTTGTCCAGCAGATTGCCCAGCATCTGCTCGACGCGCCGCCGGTCGACGCACCACTCGGTCTCCCCGGTGGCTTCGACCAGGTCGTCGCCGAGGCCGCGCTGCCGGCACACCGAACGGGCCAGATCGGCTACGTCCACCGGTGTCCGCTCGGCCGGTCTGTCGCCGCGCGAGAGCATCAGCAGGTCGTCGACCAGTTGCTGGAACCGGGCGACCTCCGACGTGACCAGGCCGGCCGCGGTGGCGCTGCGCTCGTCGAGCAGTTCCCGCCGCCGATCGAGCACGCTCGCCGCGGCCGACAGCGTCTGCAGCGGGGAGCGCAGCTCGTGACTCACGTCGGCGGCGAACCGGCGGTCGCGTTCGAGCCTCGCCGACAGCTCGTCGACCATGTGGTTGAACGACGTGGTCAGCCGGGCCAGGTCGGGCTCCTGGGCCGGGTCCAGCCGGGCGTCCGAGACCCCGTCGGCGATCTCCTGGGCGGCCTCGGCCACCCGCACGAGAGGACGCAGGACGTAGCGGCCGGCGTAGCGGCCGAGCGCGGCCCCGCCGAGGGCCGTGCCGAGCGCGACCGCGGTCAGCACGACGGTCAGCACGCGCAGCGTGTGGTCGAGCTCGGCCAGCGAGTCGACCTCGTAGAAGACCGTGTCGGGCGCGATCGGCAGCGCGACGACGAGGACCGGCTTGCCGTCGGCCCGGATGCGCTGGACCGCCGGGGAGCCCTGGGCGGCGCGCTGCTGGAGGACCGCCGGCACCGAGCCGCTGATGCCCGAGTCGGCGTTGCGGGCGTACCACTGGCCGTTGCGGTGCAGCAGCGCGCGCCGGGTGTCGCCGGTGTCGAGCGAGCGCAGCACCGAGGCGATGTCGGGGCTGGTCGTGGCGCTGATGCCGGAGCGTACGACCGCGGCGTCGTAGTAGGCCGCCCGGACGTTGGTGCTCTCGCGCTCGTCGAGCAGCGAGCGGCGCGTGATCTCGTACGAAACAAAAGCCATCGTCGCGGAGAGCGCGAGGGCACCGGCGGCGAAGCCGGCGATCACGCGAACCCGCAGGCCGGCGCGGCTCATCGGGCCAGCTTGTAACCAAGGCCGCGGACCGTCACCAGATGCTTCGGGGCGCTCGAATCGGCCTCGATCTTCTGCCGGAGGCGGCCCACGTGCACGTCGACCAGCCGCTCGTCGCCGCCGTCGTAGCCCCACACGCGCTGCAGCAGCTGCTGGCGCGAAAGCACCCGGCCGGGGTGGTCGGCGAGCTCGCAGAGCAGCTGGAACTCCGTGCGCGTCACCGGCACCCGCTGCCCTGCCAGCAGCACCTCGCCCGCCTCGGGGGAGACCTCGAGCTCCCCGAACCGCAGCACCGGCACCGCGTCGGGCGCCACCGTGCGGCCGCGCCGCCGCAACGCCCGCAACCGGGCCGTCAGCTCCTTGACCGCGACCGGCTTGACCAGGTAGTCGTCGGCGCCCGCCTCGAGCGCGGCCACGATGTCGTGGGTGTCGTCGCGGGCACTGATCACCACGATCGGCACGTCGTCGGTGCGGCGCAGCTGGCGGATGCACTCGAACCCGTCGATGCCGGGCAACATGAGGTCGACCAGGACGGTGTCGGCCGGCTCGGCGCGCTGCGCGGCCAGGCCCTCCTCGGCGGTCGGCGCACCGGCCGCGGAGTATCCCTCCTCCTCGAGCGCCAGCAGCAGCGAGAGCCGGATCCGGTCGTCGTCCTCGATCACCAACACGGCGGACATCGCCCCATCCTCCCCGGCGCCCGGCCCGACCGGCGAGCCCGGGCGGGTGGGTGACCGGAGTGTCACGCAACTGTCACATTGCTGGGGACGCTCTGCCACATCCGGCGACCAGAGTTTGCTCCGCCATGGGTGCGCCGTCCGGGAGGGGGCCTGATGCCGGAGATTCCCGAAACCGTCGTGATCGTCACCGAGGCTCTCGAGGGCGCCGCGGTGCAACGCTGGGGCCGGCTGATCGCCGGTGCGGTCGACCTACGTCCCGCGTCCCTGATCATCGACCTGCGGGCGTGCCCGCTGGTCGACGCCGCGGCCCTCGCCGTCCTGCTCTGGGCCCACCGCGAGGTGGTCGCCGACGGCGGCCGCCTGACCCTGCGCTCCCCGCGCGACAAGGTGCGCCGGATCCTGCGCCTGGCCCGCCTCGAACACGTCTTCGAGATCGACGCCGGGGTGCCGGCATGATCGAGCTGACCACCACCGGCGACTGCGCCCTGCTCCGCGTGCACGGCAACCTCGACGCCACGATGGCGCCCGATCTGCGCGACGCACTCGGCCGGGCGGTCGACCGGCACGCGGCCGTGGTGGTCGATCTGGCCGGGTCGCCACGGGTCGACCCGGCCGGTCTCGGCGTGCTGATCCGGGCCCACGGGCGGGCCAAGCACCGCGGGGGAGTGATCTGCCTGGTGGCGCCGTCCCGGTTCGTGCTGACCGTGCTGCACACGATGCACGTCGACGGCGTCTTCCCGATCTTCGACGACTGCGTGACGGCGCTGCGCTGGGGGCGGGCCGAGACGGCGGCCTCGGCGGCCGCCGCCCAGGTGGTCAACTCGCGCTGATCGCTTGCCGGCGCATTTTTCGTACGCCCGGTCGACCAGAGTCCCCGCAGCGAGCGAGCGGGCGTCAGCCTTTCGCGGTCAGGCGGGCCTGCAGGCCGGCGGCGAAGCCGCGCGGGTCGGCCAGGTGCGGCCAGGTGGGAGCCTGCGGAGGCCACGTCTCGTAGGCCGTGAGCAGCTCCGGATCCACCCGGGCCCGGGCGTAGGGCCGGTAGTGCTCCGGGATCTCGGTCTCGCCGTCGCCCAGGTCGTCCACGGTGAGCACCTCGTGCACCGCGAACCGCTCCCCGAACGCGGTCGCCGCCGCGGCGCTCTCCGCGTGCCCGACCACGATCGGCGCCCGGTGCAGGCCGAGCTTGTGTACGAGCTGGGCCAGGTCGTGCGCCAGCTTGCCCGGGTCGTGGTCCTGGCGCGCCGGCGAGTCGCCGTGGCCGGGCAGGTCCGGCGCGATCACCGTGCACGTGGTCGCGGTCGCCAGCTCGGCCGCCACCGGCCACCACATCGTCCGGTCGAAGAACAGGCCGTGCAGCAGCAGAACCGGCCGCCCGAACCGGCCCCAGCGGTCGTAGACGAGCATCCTGGCCGGGCCACCGATGGCGTGCGTGGTCCGGCGGGGCGGTTGCGGCTCCATAACCGATCAACGGCCGTACCCCGTCCCCGGGTGCGGGCCGCGCCATGCATCAATCGGCGCCGGTTCTCGTCTTTGTCGCAGTCGAAGACGTCAAGGAGGGAACATGGTCGCCGGAGTGGCGGCCGCCGGCCGGTGCCGTCGGGCCTAGTCGTGCTGAACGATGTTCACGACGTTGCCGTCCGGGGCGCGTACGAGGAAGCGGTATACGCCCCACTCCTCGGTCCGCAGCGGGTGCACGATCTCGTAGCCCAGGCGCTGGGCCTCCGCGTACGCGCCCTCGACGTCATCGGTATGGATGGAGATCGCCGCGTCGTCGGCGGCCGTGGCGTCGCTCGTCAGCAACTGGAGCTGGGCCCCGGTCTCCGGGGACCGGTAGCGGGCGACCCAGCCCATGTTGAAATCCTCATCGGAGAGCCCGAGGAATCCGGTGTAGAAGTCCTTCGCCGCGTTGACGTCGGCGACCTTCAGATTGGCCATGATGCGTTTCGCGCGCATGACCTGATTATCCCACCCGAACCCCGGTGTACGGTCACCGCATGCGTGTTCCCACTGCGGCGGTGACCGCCGGTTCCCTGATCGGCGGATGGCAGCTGGCCCGCCGCACCGGCATCCGCCCGCTCGGCGGCGTTGTCCTTGCCGCGGGTGGCGTGCTGGCCGGCCGTGAGTGGGCCCGGCGCACCAGCCCCGCGGTCACGGGCGCGCTGGTCGCGACCTATGTCGGTGCTTTCGCCCTCTCGCACCCGCTGGCCAAGCGCATCGGCTCCTGGCCGTCCGTGCTGACCGTCTCGGCGCTGACCGCCGCCGCCTCGTGGGCCGCCTCCGACCGCCGCGGCTAGCCCTACACCATCCCGGCCCGGACCGGCGCCGATTAATGGCGATTTCACGCGGCGCCGGAGCGTTTGCCGGACTGATACAGGCGGTAATCAGCGTCGACATCTGGCCGCGCGAGGATCATCGGCATGAAGACCAGCTGGACCGCCGACCTGATCGACGTCGCCGCCGTGTTCTTCGCGGTCGGAACCGCCCACCTCTTCGTCACGCTGCTCGGCGAGCGGGCGGACGGTGCCTTCATGCTGATCGCCAGCGGGGCGATCCTGGTCGCCGGTGCGCTGCTGCGCCGGCGCCGCCACCGGCCGGCCGTGGTGCGCCCGCGGCACGCGACCCTGCTCGACCTGCTGGAGATCCCGGGTGCCGCGAGCGACCTGATGCGAGTGCGGACCACGCTTCCGGACCGGCCCGGCACCCTGGCGTCGCTGGCCACCGGGCTGGCGGGGCGGGGCGTCAACATCCTCGCCATCCAGATCCACCCGGCCGAGCGCGGGGCGGTCGACGAGCTGCTGGTGGCCGTGCCGCGCTCGCTGTCGGCCGCTGGCCTGGCCGAGGCGGTGGCGGCCGGTGGAGGCGAGCAGACCGAGATCGCCTCGGCCGACGCCCACGACCTGGTCGACCCGGCCACCCGGGCGCTGACGATCGCCCGGCACGCGGCGACCGGCGCGACAGGCCTCGACGAGGCGATGCACCGGCTTCTCGACGCCGAACTCTCCGGGGCGCTGCCTTCCGGCGTACGTCACGTGGCCGCGCTGCACGCGGCCGGCGGCGAGCCGATCTTCCTGGCCCGGCAGTTCCCGGCCTTCACGCCGACCGAGATCTCGCGGGCGCAGTCGCTGATCGACTTCTGCGAGGGCGCACTACCGTAGCCGCCTGAGTCCGGCGTGACCCGGCTGCGCGCGGCTCGCTCGTGACGCGGCTGCGCGAGCACCCGCGAGGCCGCCGAGGAGCCTGGCGCCGCGGTGACCCCGCTCGTGAAGTCGACCGAGGTCAGCCTGGCGGTGGACTGACCGGCCTGATCAGCCGCTCCCGGGCCGCCAGCAGCACCACGATCGTGGCGACCGCGGTCAGCGTGCCGACCGGCAGGTACCACACCGTGAGCACGGCAATGATCAGCAGCGCCCACCAGGCCCGGCGCGAGGAGGTCGACAGCAGCATCGCGATCGCGACCAGCCAGCAGACCCCGAGCACGACGAACCCAGGCCCGAAACTCATCGGGTCGATCCCGGTGGCGTGGATGACATGCCGCCACGGTCCCGGAGTCGCCGAGCCCATGTAGACGCCGGTGGCCAATACGTGAATCCCGTCCATGACCTGGTAGCCCCCGGTGACCAGGGCCAGGACGGTGAGGATCACGCGGGCCGGCATTCCGCGGAGCATAGTCCCGTACGCCGTCCGGGTGATATCGATGGGCCCCGACCTGCCGGGTGGGCCGTCTCACCTCTCCGGCGCGGTGCCGACCGGGTGCGAGACGGGGGCGACTGACCTCAAGGTGCGGGTCCGGCTGCCGATCGAGGGACTGAACCTGTGAAATCCCTTGAAAAGTGCTGTCCGGATGCAACCCGAGCAGAACACGCAGGCGTGGGCTTGGCACCGAGCGCGGCGGACGTGGCCGAGGAAGCGGAAGGATGCCGGTCAGCGGCATTCTGGACGCCTAGCCCCCTAGCCCAGGCCGATGGCCTTCTTGAAGGCGTCGGGCATCGGGACGGTCTCGGCCGCCGCGGGGCGGGCGACGGTGAAGGGTACGCCGTAGTCGTAGTAGGCCGTGTTCAGCTCGCCGGCGCCGCTCAGCACCGAGTTCATGTCGAAGATCAGGGACGTCAGGCGGCCCTGGGCGTCGAGCTTGGCCGTGAACGGTACGGCCTTGAGCTTGCCGGAGAGACCGCTCGGGAGCTGGGTGGCGGTGCCGTGGCTGAGGTCGACCCGGCCCGAGTAGGCGCCGGCCGCGTCGCGGCGTACCCCGCTCGCGGTCTTCAGCAGGCCGGCGGCGGAAGCCGCCTGGTTGTGGTCGGGGCTGAGCGGGTTGCCGGCGGGCAGGCTCTTGGTGTCGACGTGCATCCACTTGCCGGGTGTGGCGTGCAGCGTGTCGGCACTGTCGCCGGTGACCTGCACATATTGGTCGGTGTCGAACTGCCGTACGTTGATCGCGGCGCCGTTCTGCAGCAGCGTGTCGATCTCGCTGACCTTGCCGCTGAGGTCGATCGAGCCGGTGGCCTCCTGGCCGAGCGCCGAGAACTTCACCTTGAACGGCTGCTTCCCGAGCCGGCCGGTGGCCGCGAGCAAGGCCGTGCCCGGGTCGGACGGCACCTGCACCCTCGGCTCGGCACTCGGCGAAACCGAGGGAGAAGCCGGGGCGGACGCGGCCGGCGTCGAGTCGGGGTTGCACGCCGCGAGCGCGAGAACGGCGGCGACTCCCACGCCCAGTGTGGTCCACTTCGGCACGGCCGGCTCCCATCGGTAGGCGCCCAACCTAATCGATGGGCGCAAAGACCGGGCGGGCCGCCCGAAGGCGACCCGGCGGGCGACTACGGGGTGACCACCGTTCCGCCGAAGGTGACGGTGAGGTGGCCGTTGGAAGCGAACGACCAGCCCAGGGCGCCCGAGTAGGAGGCGCAGCGGGAGCCGTTGGTGCCGGTCCAGAACTGGTTGGAGCTGTCGGCCGTGCCGACGGTCTTGTCGTTGGAGCCGTCTACGGCGAAGCGGCACGACGTGTTGCCGGTGAAGGTCGAGGTGCCCTCGTCGAAGGAGAAGTTGCGCTCGGCGTTGTCGATGCTCGCGTTGTGGGAGATCGTCATCGAGCCGGGGTTGCTGTTGTAGGTGAAGCCGTGGTGGCCGTTGTGGTAGGCGATGTTGCCCTGGACGTTGTGGTTGACCTCGATGTCCTCGCCGCCCAGTTTGAAGCCGTTGCGGTCGCCGGCGTCGTTGACCTGGCCGTTGGTGAGGGTGCCGTTGTTGTAGGACAGCGAGTTGAGGATGGTGACCGGGCCGATCGGGCCGGTGTCGGTCTTGGTGTAGAGGTCCCAGCCGTCGTCGATGTTGTTGTGCGAGACGTCGTACTGGAAGACGTTGCCGGAACCGGCCGTGAGCTTGGCCGCGAAGCCGTCGGCGTCCTCGCCGTCCGAGTCGGCGTTGTCGTGCGACTCGGAGCTGATGACCTGGTTGTTCGACGGCCACTGGGACTGCGGGGTGTCCGACGCGATGCGGGAGATCTGCAGGCCGCTGTCGTGGTTGAACGCGGTCACGATGCGTTCGATGACGTTGTTGCTGCCGCCGACGAAGATGCCGTTGTCGCCGGCCCGCTGCACGGTGACGCCGTAGATGTGCCAGTAGTCGCCGTTGACCGCCAGGCCGCGGTTGTTGTCGGCCTCGGCCATCGACGAGAAGTCGAGCACCGGAGTCTCACCCGGGTAGGCCGAGAGCGTCTTGCGGGCGCTCGACGTGCCGTTGTTGCCGGGCGCGATCGTCACCGTCGTGGACAGGTTGTACGTGCCGCCGCGCAGGTAGATCGTCCCGCCGGCCGCGATCCGGGTGATCGCCGAGGTGATCGTGGTCGGCGCGGCCTGGGTGCCGGCCGCGCTGTCGGAGCCGTTCGGCGCGGCGTAAACCGCCCCTGAAGTGGGAGGAGTGGTCGGCCCAGTGGTGGGAGAAGTGGTGGGAGAAGTAGTGGGAGAGGTCGGCTGCGTGGTGGGGGGAGTCGTCGTACCGCCGCCGGTGGAAACGGTGACGTCGTCGAAACCCGCCGAGGCGTACGCGGTCTGCAGCCCGATCCGGCCGCTCGCCGCGACCGAACTGGTGCCGGAGCCGATCGACGTGCCGTCGACGGCCGCGCTCAGGGTGGAGCCGGAAAGAGCGAGGCTCACGGTGTGCCACGTATTTACCGCGACGCTGCGCGACGCGGAGGCGAGGACGGTCACGCTTCCGCTGTTGACGGCTTGCAGCTGTACGGCGGAGGGCAGCAGCGCCAGCCGGTAGAACGTCGTCGAGCTCTTGGCCCGCGCGAGCAGTCCCGCGAACCCGCCCGGCCCGAACGACAGCGGCTTCACCCGGGCCGACACGGTGTAGTCGGTCCACGACGCGTCGCCGGCGAACTCGCGGGCGTTCTCGCTGCTTGCGCTGGTCTGCCGGAGCGTCTGCGAGCCGTCGCTGACCACCGACCAGGTGCCGCCCGATTTCGACCAGGCGCTGGTGCTGCCCGACTCGAAGTCGGCGGTGAACACGGTCGCGGCCTCGGCGTTGCTCACGAAGACGAACATCCCGGCGATGACCAGGGTGGCCAGGCCGCCGACACCGGCCGGTCGGCGCCATCGGCGGATGCGAGCTGAGGATGACATGCGGCGTTTCTCCTTGTCGCAAATGGATTCCGCCGGGAGCCACAGGCGCGTCCGGGCCATGCAACAAATGGCAGAGGATTTGCAATTTCAGATGGCGTCGGCCCTGCTGAAGGGCACAGCCTGAAGGGCGGGATCCGAGGACGGGTATTCCGCTTCGGAATCTTTCACGTCCGATATACACGAGTCAATAAGAACCATTTGCAGGTTTGTTGCAGAAAGGAATTAGAGCGCGCCTGCGCCTTCGCCGAGGCGGTCAAGCGGCTCGCCCCGGAGACCGAGGTCCGGCTGGTCCTGCCCGGGGTCCCGGTGGCCGCCGGGCCTTCCTCGCAGCCGGGCCGGGACGATGCGCGTAATCGGCCCGGGCCGGGGTACACCCTGCGTGTGTCCATCACTGTGCGCACCGTCGACGCCCCGCCCGAGCAGGTCTTCGCCGTCCTGGCCGACGGCTGGACCTACAGCGACTGGGTGGTCGGCACCGCGCACATCCGCGACGTCGACGAGCACTGGCCCGAGGTCGGGAGCAGGCTGCACCACAAGGCCGGCCCGTGGCCGCTCTCGCTGGAAGACTCGTCGACCGTCACCGAGATGACCAGGGACCGGCACCTCAACCTGCAGGCCGGACTCTGGCCGTTGGGTGAGGCCAACGTCGACCTGCTGCTCGAGCCGGTCGGCACCGGCCGCACCCGGGTGATCATGCGCGAGGACATCGAGCACGGCCCGCTGCGCGCTCTGCGCACCGGACTCCACAACCTCGCGCTGCACCGGCGCAACGTCGAGGCGCTGCGCCGCCTGGCCGATCTCGCCGAGCGACGCGAGTCAGCGCGGCATCCGCAGGTCGGCTAGCCGGGTCCGGCCGAGCACTTCCGACTGCCAGGCGGTCGTGCAGGTGCCGCTCGCCGGATCGATCACCACGCGCAACCGGTGCGGCGTCTCCACGAACATCACGTCGACCAGCAGTTTTCCGCCCGACCAGGTGTGCGCGGTCGCGATCGGCCCATCCACGAACCAGGCGCCGGCCGGGCCGAGCCGGGCGGAAACGACCGGGCCGTCGTCGGTCAGGGAGATTTCGTACGGCGTGAGCCGCACCGTTTTCACCGAGTCTGCTACTGCGGTGAACGTCCCGTGCGGAAGGTCCCGCTTCGAGGAATCGCCCTCCGGAACCGGCAGAACCGGCGATGGAAAAGGCCGGCGCCCGGCCGGCCCGGACGACGAGGTCAGCGCCGGCAGCAGGTGCTCCCACAGCGCGTCGAGCATGCCGTGCATGGCCGGGCTCTGCGCCGTCATCGCGACGACCGCGTCGGCCTCCGGCAGCACCACCGTGTATTGCCCGTAGGCCCCGTCCCCGCGATATCCGTGCCGGCTCAGCCAGAACTGGAATCCGTAACCCAGGTCCCAGTCCGGCTCTCCGGGCCGGTTCGTCGCCACGTGGAAGCGGGTGGCCTCCTCGACCCACGACGCCGCAAGCAGCTGCGCTCCCTGCCAGCGGCCCTGGTCCAGGTACAGCTGGCCGAGCTTCGCGATCGCCGACGTCGTCGTGAAGAACCCCGAGTAGCCCTGCTCGCGGCCCACCGGGTCGGTGAGCCACCCGTACGTGTCGATGCCGAGCGGCTCGAAGAGCCGCGGTCGCAGATAGTCGATCAGGGAACCGCCGGTGACCTCGCGCACGATCGCCGCGACCGTGTTCGTGCACGGCTGGTTGTACGCGAAGTGGGTGCCCGGCTCGAACCGGGGCGGCAGCAGCAGGAGGCCGAGCGCCATGTCGCCGCCGCCCGCGTCCAGCGCCGCGTCGATCATGTCGTCGTCGTGCCCGCTCGCCATCGACGCCACGTCGCGCACCCGGGTCGCCCGCGACCGGTCGGCGGTGACCCTCGACTCCCAGGCCGGGAAGTACGACAGAACGGGCGCATCCAGGTCGACCAGCCCCTCGGCGACCGCGAACCCGAGGGCCGTCGAGGTGAAGCTCTTGCTCAGCGAATAGAGCAGATGCGGACGATCGGGCCCGTAGGGCGCCCACCACCGCTCGTCGACCACGTGACCGTGCCGGAGCACCATCAGACTGTGCAGTTCGACGTCGGGCATCGGCTCGAGCGCCGCCACGAACGCGTCGATGCCGCGGGCGTCAACACCCTGCTCGGCCGGGGTGCTCCGGGGAAGGTCGACCATCCGAGTTTTATACCCGATCGGCCGGCCGACCGGCAGGGCGCGATTCGCGTTTTCTATCGGCGCCATCCAAAGAATCGAATTCTGCCGCGGCTCACCCGGTGTTAACGTCACCAGGAATAGGCAATTCTTTCGGCTTCACGAAAGAGGAAACGG
This sequence comes from Actinoplanes sp., assembly GCA_036402935.1. Taxonomy (GTDB): domain Bacteria; phylum Actinomycetota; class Actinomycetes; order Mycobacteriales; family Micromonosporaceae; genus Actinoplanes. The sequence continues at coordinate 8,448 of DASWRZ010000081.1, read as the reverse complement.
CAATGCCGGTAACCCGCATCGCGATCCGCCGGGGCAAGACGGCCGCGTGGAAGCAGGCGATTCTCGACGAGATCCACGAGGCGATCCGCGAGACCGTGCACATCCAGGACGGCGACCGCTTCATGGCCCTCTCCGAGCACGGCGAGAGCGAGTTCGCGTACGGCGGCTTCCTCGGCATCGACCGCACCGACGACCTCGTGCAGATCCAGATCTTCTGGGCCCCCAAGCCGGTCGAGGCGAAGCTCGCCATGTACCGCGGAATCGTCGAGCGACTCGGCAGGAACCCCGGCGTCCGCCCCGAGGACGTCCTCATCTCGGTCGTCGAGTCCCCGGGCGAGAACTGGTCCTTCGGCAACGGCGAAGCCCCGTTCCAGCCCTCCTGACGTGCGGCGATGCCTTCCCCCTCAGCCCCTCGTTCGGCATCGCCGCACCGCGGCCACGGGCGGCCGATCGTCGCCGGGCGCGACCGGGTGCCGCGATCACGAACGGTGCGGTCGACTTCCGCACGGCGGTATGGTTCGCCGTGACCAACACCTTCCTGACCGGAGTGACGTTGAAGGTCGACGGCGGCGAGCCGCTCACATGAGCGGCGGACGCCTTCTCTCGCTCAATGTCGGGCTGCCCAAGGACGTGGCCTGGCAGGGCCACACCGTGCACACCGGCGTCTGGAAGAGCCCGGTCGACGGTGCCCGCATGGTGCGCCGGCTCAACATCGACGGCGACGGCCAGGGCGACCTGGCCGGCCACGGCGGCGAGATGCGGGCGGTGCTGGTCTACCAGCGCGAGTCGTACGAGCACTGGCAGAGACACCTCAACCGCGACCGGCTCGAGTTCGGCTCGTTCGGCGAGAACTTCACCGTCGAGGGCCTGCCCGACCACGAGGTCCACATCGGCGACCGCTACCGGATCGGGGAGGCCGAGTTCGAGGTCACCCAGCCGCGGGTCACCTGCTTCCGCGTCGGCATGCGCCTGGGCGAACCGGCCATGCCGTCACTGCTCGTGTCCCACCGGCGGCCCGGGTTCTACCTGCGCGTGATCACCGAGGGCCACGTCGCGTCCGGTGACGAGATCGTGCGTACCCGGGTCGGCCGGCACGCCCTCAGCGTGGCCGACATCGACGGCCTCCTCTACCTTCCGCACCGCGACCTCCCGACGCTGCGCAAGGCGGTGACGATCGAGGCGCTCAGCCCCGGCTGGCAGCAGTCCTTCCGCGACATGCTGGCCGCGGTCGAGGCCGGCGGCCCGATCGACACGCCGGCGGTCGGCGTCGAACCCGGCTGGCGCGGCTTCCGCCCCTTCGTGGTGCTGCGCACCCGGGCGGAAACCTCCTTCGTCACGTCGTTCTGGCTGGCGACCCCCGACGGTTCCCCGCTCCCGGCGCCGGCGCCGGGCCAGTTCCTGACCGTACGCATCACCGGCGCCGGAACTCCGCCACCGGTCCGCAGCTACTCGATCTCCGGCGTGCCGGACGGCCGGTCCTACCGCATCAGCGTGAAGCGCGAACCGCACGGCACCGTCAGCCGCTACCTGCACGACAAGCTGCTGGCCGGCGCGACCCTCGCGGCGGCCGCACCCCGCGGCGACTTCACCCTGACCGACGGCACCGGCCCGGTCGTGCTGGTATCGGCCGGCATCGGCGCCACCCCGGTCCTGGCCATGCTCCGCCGCCTGGCCGACCAGCACAGCGCCCGCGAGGTGTGGTGGCTGCACGCGGCCCGCGACCCGGCCGAACACGCCTTCGCGGCCGAGGCGCACTCGCTGCTGGCCGCCCTCCCGCACGCCCACGAGCGCATCTTCTACTCGCACCCGCCCGAGAGCCCTTCCGCCGCCGCCCCCTCTCCGGCGCCCGACGGCTCGGCGCCCGACGGCCCGGTTTGGGCGGCCGGGCGGCTGACGGCCGACGCGGTGCGGGCGCTGGGGTTGCCGGCGCGGGCCACGGCGTACGTCTGTGGCCCCGGCGCCTTCATGGCGGCGATGCGCGAAGCCCTGGTGGCAGCGGGCCTTCCCGCCGCCAACGTGCACAGCGAACTGTTCGGGTCGCGCCCGCCGATCAACCCCGGCGTGACCGACGTACACGTGGTGCCACCGCACCAGCCGCCCGGTCCGCCCGGCACCGGGCCGCTGGTCACCTTCGCCCGCAGCGGCATCAGCACGCGTTCATCGGCCCGGTTCCGCTCGCTGCTGGAGCTCGCCGAGGCCTGCGACGTGCCGACCCAGTGGTCGTGCCGCACGGGCGTCTGCCACACCTGCGTCACGTCCTTGCTCGCCGGCACGATCGACTACACCGACCCGCCGATCGAGGAGCCGGGCTCCGGCGAGGTCCTGGTCTGCTGCGCCCGTGCCCACGACGACGTCGTGCTCGACCTGTAGGTCGCGTTCTTCGGGGGTCGCCGCCTCGGATGATCGGCGCCGCGATTCGTCGGTGGGTTTCCGTACGGCTTTCCCTTATTCGGTGAGTTGATATCAGCGGACGAAAAGTCGCATGGATCGGACCTCATGATGGCGGCCGGCCCGAATTAGGCTCCGATTATGGGATTGGCATGGCAACAAGGACCATTGTCGGAGCGTTCGGTGGGGCATTTCCTTTCGCCTCGGCCGCTGCCGGAGCGGCTGCTCTACGCCGAACCGCTGCGGCGCCGGATGCGGGTGCGGTTCGGCGGGGAGTGGGTCGCCGACAGTGAGCGGGTGACCCTGCTGCACGAGCCGGCGCACTACCCGGTGGCGTTCTTCCCGCGCGGCGATGTCCGGCCCGGCGTCCTCGAGCCCTCCGGCAAGGTCACCAAGCACCGCGACCTCGGCGCCACCGAGTGGTTCACCGTGGTGAGCGGCGAGGCGCGGGCCGAGCGGGGCGCCTGGGCCTACGCCGATCTGCCGCTCTGGGCGGGCGCGCTGGACGGTCACGTCGCGTTCGCCTGGCGGATGATGGACGCGTTCTTCGAGGAGGACGAGCGGATCGTCGGGCACGCGGCCGATCCGTACCACCGCAACGACATCCGGCAGACCTCGCGCCACCTGGTCGTCCGCGACGGTGACCGGGTCATCGCCGACACGCACCGGCCGCTGGCGCTCTACGAGAGCGGCTTCGCGCCCCGCTGGTACGTGCCCCGCGACGACGTCGTGCCGGGCGCGCTAACCGCCGTCGAGGGCCAGACCTTCTGCCCCTACAAGGGGTTGTGCAGCTACTACGACGTGGGGGAGCGGCGCCGGGCGGCCTGGTCCTATCTCGAGGCGTGGCCCGAGGTGGCCCGGGTCTCCGGCTATGTCTCGTTCGAGGCCGACCTCGTCGACGTCACGCTCGACGGCCGGACGCAGAGCCTCGAGCCGGGCCAGGCCGTGATCCCGCACGGGGTGGATCGCGGCCTGGACGCCGACGAGATCAAGAACCGCTGAAGCCGCGCTCCTGCAGCACCCAGGGGTTGCCGTCCGGGTCAGCTGCACTATGCGGAAGCCCGGATTCGGCGCGTAATCGACGTCGAGCGCGAAGCCGGCCTGGGAGACGTAGAAATTCTTGGCCCGGTCGATATCGGTGACCGGAATCGGGATCACTTCGAGGGTGTAGTTCACGATTCCGGATCGTCACACGATCCGGCCATTTGTTGTCATGCGTATTTCCTTGCCCTGCGATCCATCTTTTCGATACCTGTCGTCATCGTCACCGGCCTGACCTCGGGTTAGCCACCGGTTCGGGGCTACGATCGCCGCAATGGCCACACTACGAGCGCTGGAGTGCCTGGTCGCGCTGGTCGAGGCGGGTTCCGTGACCAGCGCGGCGGCCGCGTTGCACCTGTCGCAGCCCGCCCTGTCCCACCAGATCTCCGCGCTGGAGAAGGAGATCGGCACCCCGGTGGTCGAGCGGCTGCCCCGTGGCGTACGCCCGACCGTGGCCGGGCTGGCCGTCGCCCAGGAGGCCCGCAGTGCCCTGCACCACGCCGGGCTGGCGGTGACGATCGGCCGCAAGGTGGGCGAGGGCCGGGCCGGCCGGCTGCGCATCGCGTCGGCCGAGACGATGACCACGTGGCTGCTCACCCCGGCGATGCGCCAGTGGCGGCTGCGGCATCCCGAGGTCGCGTTCGAGCTGAGCGAGTTCTCCAGTGCCGACCGCATGGACCGGTTCCTGTCGGACGGCCACGCCGACCTGATCGTCGGCCCGCACCCGACCACGACCAGCCATCACGTCGAGATGCTCGGGCTCGAGGAGATGGTCGTGGTGGCCGGTCCGGGCCACCGGTTCGCCGGCGAGGCCGCGGTCGGCCTGGCCGCGGTGGCCAAGGAGCCGTTCATCCACTACGACCCGGAGAACGGCATGTCGGTCTGGGTCGACGAGCTGGCCGCCGAGCACGGCGTCACCTTCGACACCGTGCTGCGCACCCGCAGCCCCCGCACCGCCGCCCAGCTGGCGGCGGCCGACATGGGCGTCACGATCGTCCCGGTGTCAGCGCTGCCCGGCCGCCGCGACGGCACGGTCCGCTCCTTCGACCCGCCGATCCTGCGCGACATCATCGCCACGATGGCCGCCCCGGCCGACGCGCTGAGCCGTCGCTTCGTCTCCGACCTGCGCCGCCGCGGCCTCCCCGACGACGGCCGGGCAACGTTCGTCTGAGAGTCGCCGATGTGCCCCGCTGCAACCTCCCGGACGACGGCCGGGCGGCGTTCCCGTGAGAGTCGCCGACAGCGACGACGGCCGGGTGGCGTTGCCGTGAGAGTCGCCGACAGCGACGACGGCCGGCCGTCGTTCGTGTGAAACAGGTCAGGTTCTGGCCGCTATGACGGTGAAGCTGGCGGCATGGACAAAGGAACCGTGACCCCCTACGTGGCCGCCAAGGGCGCCGACCGCTTCCTCGACTTCGTGGAGGCCGTCTTCACCAGCGAGAAAGCCGCCCGCGTCCGCAATCCCGACGGCACCGTCGGCCACGCCGAGGTCCGCATCGGCGGCTCGATCATCATGGCCTTCGACTCGCGCCCGGAGTGGCCCTTCACGCCGGCCTTCCTCAGCGTCTACGTCGACGACTCCGACGCGGTGGTCGAGAAGGCGATCAGCGCCGGCGCCACCCTGGTCACCGAGGTCACCACCTCGGGCATCGTGGGCGAGCGCGGCGGCCGCGTCAAGGATCCGGCCGGCAACATCTGGTGGGTGCAGACCAAGGTCGAGGAGGTCGACGAGGCCACCATGCGGGCCCGCTTCGCCGACCCGGCCGAACTCGCGATCATGCGGCGCGTACAGGAGTCTTTCGACCGCGAGATGCGCACTAGCGCAGGTTGAGACCCCCGTCGAGCAGGATGACCTCGCCGGTGAGATAGGAATTGCGGACCAGGGCCGAGATCAGATCGGCGACGTCGTCCGGTTGCGCCGGGCGGCGCATGGGGCTTTCCGTACGCCATAGCTCTTGCGCCCCCACCCAACCCGCCGTGAGCGGCGTGTCGACCAGCCCGGGCGCGACCGCGTTCACCCGGATGTCGGGTCCGAGGGCGGCGGCCAGCAGCCGGGTCACGTGGTTGAGCGCGGCCTTGCCGGCGGCGTAGCCGATCGAGCTGCCCTTGGGCCGCACCCCGGCGTGGCTGGTCACGTTGACGATGCAGCCTTTCGACGAGCGCAGCGCCGGCTCGGCCGCCGTGCACAACAGCCAGGGCGCGATCAGGTTGACGTCGAGCAGTCGCCGCCAGTCGGCGGCGCTCAGAGCGCTCAGGTCGGCGTGCGGCACCGGCCAGCTGATCCCGGCGTTGTTGACGAGCACGTCGAGCCGCCCGTGGTCGGCCAGCACCCGCGGCACCAGCCCGGCCGCCGCGTCGTCATCCGCGAGGTCGGCCTGGTAATAGGAGCCGCCGAGGGCCGCCGCCAGCTCCGAGCCGGCGGCGGCGCTGGACCGGGAGTGCACCGCCACCGTCATCCCGTCGGCCGCCAGCCGTCGTGCGGTTGCCGCTCCGATGCCCGACGCCGACCCGGTGACCAGTGCCACCTTCGTCACCGGCTCACCATGGGCGGCGGTCAGCCCCAGACCTCCTGGGCCGTCGAGGTGATCAGCTCGAGCTTGGCGACCTCTTCGTCGTACGTCAGGGCGTTGCCCTCGACCGTGGAGGAGAAGCCGCACTGCGGCGACAGGCAGAGCTGCTCCAGCGGCACGTATTTGGCCGCCTCGTCGATGCGCCGCTTGAGCGTGTCCTTCGACTCGAGCTGCCCTCGTTTGGTGGTGACCAGCCCGAGGACGACCGCCTTGCCCGGCGGCACGAACCGCAGCGGCGCGAAGCCGCCCGAGCGCTCGTCGTCGAACTCGAGGAAGAAGCCGTCGACCGCCAGCTCGCTGAACAGGGCCTCGGCGACGAAGTCGTAGCCGCCCTCGGCGGCCCACGAGGACCGGAAGTTGCCCCGGCACATGTGGGTGGTGACCGAGAGGCCGGCCGGACGGTCCTGGATCGCCGCGTTGATCTGCTTGATGTAGCGCAGGTGCTGGTGCTCGGCGTCGTCGCCCCGATCGGTGAGCAGGCGGCGCTGCTCGGGGTCGTTGAGGTAGGCCAGGCTGGTGTCGTCGAGCTGGAGGTAGCGACAGCCCAGATCGAAGACCTGCTGTGCCTGCGCGGCGTACGCCGCACTCAGGTCGGCCCAGAACTGCTCCTCGTCGGGGTAGACCGCCGGATCGATCGCGGCCCGGCCACCCCGGTAGTGCACCATGCTCGGCGACGGGATCGTCAGCTTGGCCGTGACGCCCGGCGAGACCTGATCCCGCAGGAAGGCGAAGTCATCCCCGAAGATGGTCGACGACAACCGCACCGGCGCGTCGATCACGAGCGCCGCCGACTCGAAGTCGAGCTTGCCCTCGGCGTTGCGGAAGTGCACCTGGATCTTGTCGTCGGTCGGCCGGATCCCGCCGAGGCGGTAGATGAAGTCCATGTGCCAGGACGTGCGCCGGAACTCGCCGTCGGTGGCCGACCGCAGGCCCACGTCGTGCTGCATGCGCACGACGTCGCGGATCGCGTCGTCCTCGATCTCGCGCAACGAGGCGGCATCCAGCTCGCCGGCCGCAAAACGCGCCCGAGCGGCGAGCAGGCGCGGCGGCCGCAGCAGGCTGCCGACGTGGTCGGCGCGAAACGGCGGCGTGTCGCGGAGTGTCATGGGGGACTCCCTTCGATCGCCCGCGCAGTCTAACGGAGATGGTCTACGTTCTGCTCCTTGTCGCCGTACCGGCCGGGCTGCTGATCGGCTCGGTCGGCATCGGTGGTGTGCTGCTCCCGCCCGCGCTCCTCTGGCTCACCGGGCTCGACCCGCACACCGCCGCGGGCACGGCCAGCTGGTGTTTCCTGTTCACGAGTCTGGCCGGCGTCACGGCGTACGCGAGAAAGCGCGCCCTGCCCTGGCGCCTCGCCCTGCTCCTCACCGCGGGCGCCGCGCCGGCGGCGGCCGGCGGCGCCCTGACCAACGGCATCGCGCCGGCGTGGGTTCTGCACCTGGCGCTCGCCGCGCTGACCCTGGGCAGCGGCGTCTACAACCTGGTGCCCCGGCGCGGGGCCGGAGCCGACCGGGAGTCACTGCCCGCGATCGCCGCCGTGCTGGTCGGAGCGGGGGTCGGTTTCGGCTCGGCGCTGACCGGCACGGGCGGCGCGGTGCTGCTCGTGCCGGTGCTGCTGTCGCTCGGGATCACCCCGCGCACCGCGGTCGCCGCCAGCCAGCTCATCGGGCTTCCGCTGGTGGCCTTCGCCTGCGCCGCCTACGGCGGCAACGGCCAGATCCGGTACGGCCTGGGCTCGCTCCTCGGGATCGTCTGCGCCGCGGCGGTCGTGGCCGGGGCCGCCCTGGCCGGCCGTCTCCCGCAGCACCGGCTCCGCCAGGCCGCCTGCGTCACCCTGGTCGGCGTGGGAATGCTGCTTTTCGCGACGTTTTTCTGAAGGCACCCGGTCCCGCCCGTCGACGCACGAGGTTCCGGTTCGTCGCCAAGCCGATGCCCGGCTGGCGCGGGATCGTCGACTGCGAGGTGCTCGAGGTCGACGCGCCGCGCCTGCTGCGCTACTCGCGGACCGGCGACGAGGGTGCCGCGCCGACCTTCGTCGCCTACCGCCTCGAACCGGCCGCCGGAGGCACCCGCTTCACCTGGGAGCACACCGGCTTCACCGGCCTCGGCGGCTTCTTCATGTGCCGCCCGCTGCGATCGGTCCGGGCCACGATGCTGACCGTCGCGTTCCCCACGGTTCTCGACGATCCTCAGCTCCAGGCCTGATCGGGCGAGTTCGCCGGTGGCCACGGCCCGATGCAGGACCTTGCGGTGAACGAGGACATCGCCCGCATCCGGACCACCATGCTGCCCGACCAGTCCAAGATCGTGGCGGCACGAGGGCGGCAGGTGGCTCTTCGAGGGCCTCGGCCGAGGCCACGGGCCGAGCACTGCTCGCGGCCCGGCAGAGCACGGGCGCTACCGTGCCCGCGTGACCTTGAAGCTCGGCTTCGGCCTGCCCCAGACCCGG
>DASWRZ010000080.1:0-8082 GCA_036402935.1 Actinoplanes sp. | reverse complement strand
GAGCGGGCGTGAGCCAGGACGAGTACAACGAGACGCTGCCTGGGCACGCCGACTTCAAGCTGCCTGAGCCGGTCCCCCCGCGAAAGATCAACGGCCGGCGTCCGATTCCCGAGATGCCGAGCCGGCCCGCTGATCCGGCCGAGCCGGCGAGCGACTCGGGCGGGACCGAGAAGAGCGACGACCCGATCGACGTGTGGGACCAGCGGGTCGCCGGCGCGCTGGCCTTCCTGCGTCGTCGGCTGGCCGGGGCGTACGAGGTGGACGACTTCGGCTTCGACCGCGAGCTGGCCGACGGGGTCTTCCACCCGCTGCTGCGGGTGCTCTATCGCGACTGGTTCCGCACCGAGGTGTTCGGCATCGAGCACGTGCCCGACGACGGCGGCGGCCTGATCGTCGGCAACCACTCCGGCACCCTGGCCCTCGACGCGCTGATGCTGACGGTGGCGATCCGCGACCAGCACCCGCTGGAGCGGCACCTGCGCCTGCTCGGTGCCGACCTGGTCTTCCGGGTGCCGTTCCTGAGCGAGCTGGCCCGCAAGTCGGGCGCGACCGTGGCCTGCAATCCCGACGCCGAACGCCTGATGGCCCAGGGCGACCTGGTCGGCGTGTTCCCGGAGGGCTTCAAGGGGATCGGCAAGCGGTTCGCCGACCGCTACAAGCTGCAGCGCTTCGGGCGGGGCGGGTTCGTCTCGGCCGCCCTGCGCACCGGCACGCCGATCGTCCCGGTGGCGATCGTCGGTGCCGAGGAGATCTATCCGATCCTGGCCGACGTCAAGCCGCTGGCCCGGCTGCTCGGCCTGCCCTATTTCCCGGTCACGCCGACTTTTCCGTGGCTGGGGCCGCTGGGCCTGGTGCCGCTGCCCAGCAAGTGGATGATCCAGTTCTGCGAGCCGATTCCGACCGCTCATCTGCGCGAGCACGCCGACGACCCGATGGTCGTCTACAACCTGGCCGACCAGGTGCGCGAGACGATCCAGGCCTCGTTGCACGAGCTGCTGGAGAGGCGGCCGGATCCCTTCGGGCTGTGACGGGCACGAAGGTTACTTCTGGGACACAGGGGACCCGCTTATAGTGACGAGTGAGGGGCGGACCCGGTACTGGACCGGATGGCCGCCCCTCGCCACGTCGGCGCCGGGTTTACCCACGTGCCTCAGTTGCTGCCCAGGATCCCGCCCAGCAGCCCACCGAGGACTCCCTTGCCCTTGTCGACGGTGGTCGCCGGGTCCGGAACTGCCGAGTCGCTCGGAACCAGTCCGTTCGGCGCGATGCCCGGCGCGAGGATGTCCGGCACCGTACTGCCGTCCAAGGAGCTCGTGTCCGACGTGTCGGCCTTGGTCGTGGCGAACGGCTCGGCGGTGGCCGGGCTGGTCCTGCCGGTCGCGGCCGGCGAGGCCTTACGTTTCGGGTGCGCGGTAGCGCCCTCCTGCGGTGACCGTCCGCTCAGCTTGCCGGTGTGCCCGCTCGGCCGGTTGGAGGTCGAGTCGTTGTTGGGCTGGGTCGCACAGGTGTGCAGCTTCGGCCCGAGCATGTCGGTGCCGATCGGGCTGACTGACGAACAGCTCAGCCCGCTGCGCAGGTCGTCGACCCGCTCCTGCACCGCCGCGAGCAGGCTGAGTGAGGTCAGCGCCCGGGTGCGGTTGGTGTCGTCGAGCCGGTTCAGCACGGGGCTGAGCGTGTGTTGCTGACTTGCGGCGAAATTGTCGACCGTGGTCAGCGGCTTGGTGTCGTGCCGGGCGACCGCCGAGGTGGTCAGCAGGCTGACACCCTTGCGGGTCGAGTTGTCCATGTCGTTCAGGACGCTGCCGAACTCTTTGTCGTCGCCCGGCAGCGCGGTCGCCTCGGCGAGCCGGGTGCGGGCGAAGTCGAGTGACAGTTGGCCTCGCGTGACGTCCGAGCCGGCCATTGCCAGCTGGGCCCGCTCGGCCGAGCGCTTGACGCCGTACAGGGCGTCGCCGGGCGCCGCGTTCTCGCTCGCCGCGCTGATTCCGGAGACGGCCATCGCGCCGGCGGCCACGCCGATCACGATCGCGCCCCGGGCCCGGATGCGCCGGCCGCCGAGGCCGAGCGCCGAGAACCGGGAACGGCTCGTGGTAGGTGTGGCTGCCGGTACGGCCGTCGCGGCCTCGTGGTCGTCCGCGGTGGCGGTGCGGCCGATGCCGTCCCGCTCGGCGGTGGCGACGAGCATGGCCCGCAGGCCGACGCGGAACTCGGGGTCAACCGAGACCCCGGGCCGGGCCGCGGTCAGGCCGGCGCCGATGGCGACCAGCTCGGCGAGCTGGTCGTCGCCCGTGCCTCGATTGCCCGTGCCTCGATTGCCCGTGCCGCGGGCGGCGTGGTGCCGGCGGCCGCCCCTGCTCTCGTCGAGAAGTTCCGCGAAGCGCTCGGCGCTCCGCCGGTCCAGGAAATCAAAGCTCACCGTGGGCACCTCCCCTCGCTCGTGTCGGTGTCGTCGGCGGCGTTGCCGACGGGAGCGACAAAACCGGTGGCCGGTAGGGCCGTCCGGGGTCGCACCCGGACAAACGCGCGACACGCGCACCCGGTTACGGGACGACGGGGCCGGTATCGGGTAACGGAGATCGACTTGCGAGACGCCCGGGTCACCACTGGAACCCTTCGGGCAGCAGCCGGGCCAGCGCTCGGACCGCCCGGTACTGCAGCGCCTTGATGGCGCCCTCGTTCTTGCCCATGGTCTGTGCCGTCTCGGCGACCGAGAAGCCCTGGAGGAACCGCAGCACGATGCACTCCTGCTGCTCGGGGTTGAGCTGTTTGACCGCGGTGAGCAGGGCGACGTTGGTGATGTGGTCGACCACCGCCGACTCCGGGCTGCCTTCCGGGCCCCGGTCCTCGCGGTCGGCGTCGAGCACGTCGCCGGTGGTGACCTCGAGCCGGTAGCGGCCCGACTTGAAGTGGTCGGCGACCAGGTTGCGGGCGATGGTGACGAGCCAGGCGCCCAGGTCGCGGCCCTGCCAGGTGAAGCTGCCGATCCGCTTGAGGGCCCGCAGGAAGGTGTCCGAGGTCAGGTCCTCGGCCAGCTGCCGGTTGCCGACCCGGAAGTAGACGAAACGGAAGACGGTGTCGACGTACCGGTCGTAGATCAGGCCGAACGCCTCGGAGTCCCCCGCCTGGGCGCGCTCGACCAGGGCCCAGACCTCGGCCGCGGCGTCGGTCGGGTCGGGGCGGGCCGGGTATTTCGGCGGCTCCGACTCGGTCGGCGGGCCGCTCGTGCTCTGCGCCGGCACGACCACGGTGACCTCGCCCGGCAGCGGGCTCTCGCCCAGGTTGCTGCGCTGGCCCGGGCCCGGCTGGGCGGGCGGGAAGGGCGACACCCGCCCTCCGTTGCCGATCGGTTTGACGTTGCCGCCCGGCGGCATCCGTTCGTTGACCGGCTGACGGTTCTGGGTCCGCTTCGGGCTGTCTCCCCGGATCGCGTTGACGATCATGCCGTCGACGGACTCACGCAGCGCGGTCAAGCCCTCGGTGAGGGCAAGACGACGGTGGAACTGGTCCCCGGCGTAGACATGACTCACTGCGCCTCCTCACCCCGGCGGGCCTGGTTCGACTGCGAGTCCGTCCCGCCAGACGGTAAAACGCAGTATTTCCGTGCTTTTTGTGGCACAGCTGGGCCTCCTCGGGACGAGGGGTTGTCACTCATAGCAAAAGGGGTGGGGTGGCGCGGCAAAAACCGAGCCCACCTCACCCTTCGGTGTGGAGTCCGTTACACAGACGGGAAGTATCACGGACCCCGGGCACACGGAGTCGCACACCGTGTGCGCTCCGCGAAATACGCACGAAGCGCCTCAGACGAGACACAACGAACTTCTGCCACGATGACCGGACATTCGGCCGCGCGCGACGGACAGACTGTCCGATCCACCTATCGGGCACGATCTGTGCCAGACTCGGGCCTCGTGGAGGAACCCGCGCGCGCCGGCGATGCGGCGGACGATGCGGCCGCCGGGGAACCCGCGCGCGACCCGGTGGCCGCGGCCGCCGCGCGACGGCCTGACCGGGCCGCGCTGATCACTGCCGAGACCACTCTGAGCTGGGCCGATGTCGACGCGCGGGTGTCCGCTGCGGCGGCCGGGGTGATCGGGCGGACGGAGCCCGGCGACCGGGTGGCGATCGTGCTCGGCAACACCCTCGACTTCGTGGCGGCCTATTTCGGCACGCTGCGGGCGGGGCGGGTCGCGGTGCCGCTCAACCCGGGCTATGCGGCGGACGAACTCGACTTTGCCTTTACCGACTCGGGCGCGGCCCTGATTGTTGCGGAAAGGTCGAGTACTGCGACTTTGCGGTCGTGGGAGGCACGTCGCGTACATCTTGATCCGGAGGCCTCAGCAGAGACGTTGCCGCAGGTGGACCGCGGTGATCTTGCCGTTTTGCTCTATACGTCGGGTACCGGCGGGCGGCCGAAGGGCGCCATGCTGACGCACGCGGCGCTGGCCGCCAACCATGATCAGCTGGACGCGATCGAGCCCGCGCCGGCCGGGCCGGACGATGTCGTGCTGCTGGCGATGCCGTTCTTTCACGCTTACGGGTTGAACACCGGGCTCGCGGCGGTCGCGCATCACGCGGCGACCGGGGTGCTGCTCGACCGGTTCGACCCGGCGGCGTCGCTGTCCCTCATCGCTTCGCGCCGGGTGACGGTGACGATCGGTGTGCCTCAGATGTACTCCGCGTGGGCGCGGCAGCCGGGTGTGCGCACTTCTCTGGGCGGCCTGCGGACCGCCGTGTGCGGCGCGGCGCCCCTGCGGCCGGAGGAGGCGGCGCGCTTCACGGAGGCGACCGGAAAAACGATCTTGATCGGGTACGGGTTGACCGAAACCGCCCCGGTGCTCACCACGACCGCGGTCAGCGACCGGAGCAAGACCGGCTCGATCGGCCGGCCGCTGCCCGGTGTGTCGCTGCGCCTGCGGTCGGCGGACGGCGTCGTGCTGTGGCAGGACGGCACGGCCTCACCGGATTCATCCGATCAGGACCTCGCTGAGCTGGACCTTTCGGTCGCCGACACGGCCGGCACCGACCCGGGCGAGATCGTGGTGCGCGGGCCCAACCTGTTCCGGGGCTACTGGCCGGACGGCCGCGACGGGCCGGACGCCGACGGATGGTGGCCGACCGGCGACGTGGCCTATGCGGACGGTGACGGTGACCTGCACCTGGTCGACCGGCTGGGCGAGCTGATCCTGGTGAACGGCTTCAACGTCTATCCGGCCGAGATCGAGCGGGTGCTCGCCGACCATCCCGCGGTCACCGAGGCCGCGGTGGTTGCGGTGGACGACCCGGATTCGGGTCAGCGGCCCCACGCGTACGTCGTCGCGGCGGCCGGCCCGCCGCCCAGCGTGACCGAATTGCAGGCCTTTTGCGCGGCCCGACTGGCCCGGTTCAAGCTGCCGACGGTCGAGTTCGTGGGTGAGCTTCCCCACTCGGCTATCGGGAAGGTCAGAAAGAGAGAGTTGCGATGACCACACGTCTGACTCTGATCAGCCGGCCGGGCTGTCATCTCTGCGCCGACGCCGAGGCGACGCTCGACCGGGTCGCCCCCGGCCAGTGGGAGCGGGTCGACGTGGAGTCCTCGATCGAGCTCGAACGCGACTACGGCGACCGGGTTCCGGTGCTGCTCCTGGACGGGAAGGAGCACGGCTACTGGCGGATCGAGGAAGATCGTCTTCGCCAGGATCTGGCTCGACAACCGGGTGAGCCCCGCCTGTAGGTTGGCCTCCGTGACGCGCACTCACCTTGTCTGGGACTGGAACGGAACACTTCTCGACGACCTGAGCCTGGTGGTGTCGTCGACCAACCACGCCTTCGCCGCGGTCGGCGGCCGCGCGGTCGACGCCGACGAGCACCGCACCCGTTTCCGCCGTCCGGTGGCCGATTTCTACGCCGAGATCCTCGGGCGGGCGGTCGACGAGGAGGAGTTCGGCCGGCTCGACCGCATCTTCCACGACGCCTATCGGATGGGCCTGACCACGATGAGCCTGGCCGCCGACGCGATGGCCGCTATCAAGTCGTGGCCGGGCAGCCAGTCGCTGCTGTCCATGTGGTTCCACGAGGAGCTGGTGCCGGCCGTCGAGACCTACGGCCTGACCGGAGTCTTCACCCGGGTCGACGGGCTGCGCACCGAGGTCGGCGGCGACCTCAAGGCCGGGCACCTCGCCGGCCACCTGGCCGAACTGGGGGTCCCGGGCAACCAGGTGGTGCTGATCGGCGACTCCCTGGACGACGCCGTGGCGGCCGACTCGGTCGGTGGTAAGGCGGTCCTCTACACCGGCGGCTTCACCGCGCCGGCCCGGCTGCGCGCGTCCGGCCGCCCGGTGGCCGACACGCTGGTCGAGGCGGTATCGCTCGCGCGCTCTCTGTAATTGGCCCTTCCGGCGGTCGCGTGGGCATACTCGGAGAGTGACATGACGAACCAGAAATGGATCTTCCTGTCAAGATCGCGATTTGTGCACGCCTTCACAAGCGCCTACTCTGGGCCTTCGAGAGCCCCGCACCTCCTGCCGGTTTCGGCGCGCGTCTCAGGGCTCGTCGCAGGTCAGATACCTCGTCGGCACGGAGTCAGATGAGTCAGCAGCGTCACGGAAGCACGCCCGGCAACACCGGCGCGGAGCCGGCCTTTCCCGATCTGCCGGAAGCGACGATCGCCCGGCTGCCCGAATACCTTCGCGCCCTGCACAACCTGGGCGAGACGGGGTCGGACACGGTCTCGAGCGAAGGCCTGGCCGCCGCCGCGGGGGTGAACTCGGCCAAGCTCCGCAAGGACCTCTCCCACCTCGGGTCGTACGGCACGCGCGGCGTCGGCTACGACGTCGCCCTGCTGATCGAGCAGATCGAGTTCGTGCTCGGGCTCGACCAGCGCCGGGCGGTCTGCCTGGTCGGCGTCGGTAATCTCGGTCACGCCCTCGCCGGGTACGACGGGTTCGCCAGCCGGGGCTTCAGGATAGTGGCGTTGTTCGACGCCGACCCGGCCAAGGTCGGCGAGCGCATACACGGTCTGGCCGTGCGGCACATCGACGAGCTGACCGAGGTCGCGGTCGAGGAGTCCATCGCGATCGGGGTCATCGCCACCCCGGCCGGCGCCGCCCAGGCGGTCGCCGACGATCTGGTCGCCGCGGGAGTGACCAGCATCCTCAACTTCGCGCCGTGCGTGCTGTCGGTGCCGGCCAACGTCGACGTTCGCAAGGTCGACCTCGCCATCGAGCTGCAGATTCTCTCGTTCCACGAGCACCGCAAGGCATCGCTGACCGCGCTGCCCGGCGGCCGCTCGAAGGAAATAGGTCAGGAGGCGGTCGGGTCGTGAACTTGCTCAGCGTCGGTGCGTCCTACCGCACCGCCGACGTCGGGACCCTGGAGCGGCTCACCATCGCCGCCGACGAGGTGCCCGAGCTGCTGCAGAAACTGATCGCCCAGCCCTTCGTGGGCGAGGCCGTCGTGCTGTCCACCTGCAACCGGGTGGAGATCTATGCCGCGGTCAGCGGCTTCCACGGTGGTCTCGGCGACATCTGCACCGTGCTGTCGGCGGAGTCCGGGATCCCGGCGTCCGAGCTGGCCGGCCACCTCTACGTGCACTATGACGAAGAGGCGGTACGCCACTCGTTCCGGGTGTCGGCCGGGCTCGACTCGATGGTCGTCGGCGAGGCCCAGATCCTCGGGCAGCTGCGCGACGCCTACCACGCGGCGACCGAGGTCGACAGTGCCGGCCGCCTCATGCACGAGCTCATGCAGCAGGCCCTGCGGGTCGGCAAGCGGGCGCACGCCGAGACCGGCATCGACAAGGCCGGCCAGAGCGTGGTCACCGCCGCGCTCGAGGTCGCCGAGTCGCACCTGGGCACCCTCGACGGCAAGTCGGCGCTGGTCATCGGGGCCGGTGCGATGGGCGCGCTGTCGGTCGCCACGCTGACCCGGGCCGGCGTCGGGCCGCTGCGCGTCACCAACCGCAGCGCGGCGCGGGCCGACCGGCTGGCCGAGGCGTACGGCGCGACCGCCGTCTCGTTCGAAGACCTCGACGCCGCCCTGCACGAGGTCGACCTGGTCGTCTCGGCCACCGCGGCCACCGAGCCGGTGCTCACGCGGGCCCGCCTC
>DASWRZ010000079.1:0-2217 GCA_036402935.1 Actinoplanes sp. | reverse complement strand
GCAGCACTCGATGGACCCGGCCGGTGTCTTCCTCACCTCACCGGGCTGGCGCGTCGTCGCACCCACCACCCCGTTCGACTACGTCGGCCTGATGAACGCCGCGCTGCGGTGCGCGGACCCGGTCGCCGTCCTGGAACACGTCGACCTGTACACGAGCACCGGCCCTGGACCGGTCGACGACTACGACTACTGCCTGCCGGTCGGACGCGCCGCGGTGCGCCGGCCGGGGTCCGCGCTGACCGTCGTCGCGTACCTCTCGATGGTGGCCGAGTCCCTCGCGGCCGTCGCCGAAACCGGGGTCGACGCCGAGGTCATCGACCTGCGCTGGTTGGACCGCGCGAGTCTGGACTGGGACACCGTCGGCGCGAGCATCCGCAAGACCAACCGGGTGCTGATCGTCGAGCAGGGCGCGATCGGCACCTCGTACGGTGGCTGGCTGGCCGACGAGATCCAGCGCCGGTACTTCGACTGGCTCGACGCGCCCATCGAGCGGGTGACCGGCGGCGAGGCGTCCCCGAGCATCAGCAAGGTGCTCGAACGCGCGGCGATCGCCCGCCGCGAGGAGATCGCCGCCCGCCTCACTGAGATCGCCGGGAGTTGACATGGCACGGCTGCTGCGGATGCCGGAGATCGCCGCGAACATGGTCGAGGCCGTCCTGTCGCAGTGGCCGCTGGCCGAGAACGCCCACTTCGCCGCCGGCGACGTGATCGCGACCGTCGAGACCGACAAGGCGGTCGTGGACGTGCCCGCCGATGCCGACGGCGTGCTGCTGCGCACGCTGGTCGAGCCGGGAAAGTCGGTAACGGTCGGTGCCGCGATGGCGGTGCTGGCCGAGCCCGGCGAGGTCATCGACGACCTCGACGCGGTTCTCGCGCGCCTGACCGGGGATGTCGGCGCGGCTTCGGGCCGGCTCTTCGCCAGCCCACTGGCCCGGCGGCTCGCCAAGGAGAACGGCCTGGCCGTCGCCGACATCCGCGGCAGCGGGCCCGGCGGCCGGATCGTCCGGGACGACGTCCACCGGGCCGTCGCTCAGCGCACGGTGCCCGCACTGGAACCGCAGCCCCCGGTCGTGTCGCAAGCCCCGAACTTCCACGACATCCCGCACACCGCGATGCGGCGGGCCATCGCGGCCCGGCTCGTCGAGAGCAGCCGCAGCACGCCCGTCTTCACGATCCGCGGCAGCGCCCGCGTCGATCGACTGCTCGCCCTGCGCGCCGAGCTTGCCGGCGCCGGCCTCCGGGTGTCGGTCAACGACCTGGTCATCGCCGGCGCCGCCCGGGCACATGTCGCCGTGCCCGAGATGAACGTGATCTGGACACCGGACGCGGTGCGCTCCTTCCACACGGTCGCCATCGCCATCGCGGTCGCCACCGACGCCGGCCTGGTCACACCTGTCCTGCGCGACGTGCCGGCGAAGACCCTCTCCGCGCTCGCCATAGCAAGTGCCGACCTGGTCGCCCGGGCCCGCTCCGGTGCCCTGCGCCAGCACGAGCTCGAAGGCGGAACGCTGACCGTCACCAACCTCGGTCCCCTCGGCACGGAGGACTTCACGGCGGTCATCAACCCGCCGCAGGCCGCTATCCTCGCCGTCGGTGCAGCTCGGACCGAGCCGGTCGTCACCGACGGGGAGCTGGGCATCGCCACGCTGCTGCGGGTGACCCTGACCGTCGATCACCGGCCGGTCGACGGCGCGGTCGCCGCCCGCTGGATGTCTGCCTTCCTGGCGCTGCTCGAAGCACCGCTGCGCATCCTGGCCTGAGCGAGCCCGGACAGCGACCTCCGTCCACACCCGCCGGACCCGCTGATCCAGAGGTCTCCAGCCACGCCGTACCAGCCAACCCCGATCGCCGGGTGTGTCAGCGACCGCAACCCAGTTGGCGCGCTCTGGGGCGCGGCGAGAAGAGCCGGCGGCCGGGCGCCGAGTTGGCGACGACGCTCACCGCCCGGCAGAGCACCGCTCCGCCCGCCGGCTGACGCCTCCAGTACCGAGAGCGGCCGGCGCACCGCGGCAAGCACAGCGGGCAGGACGCGTACGGCACAGCCACGTCTCAGGGTCGGCTCCTTACGATCCTCGCGGCGGCACATCGCCGCGGGAAGGGCGGGTCGCGTGCGACAGGCATCGGCGGTCATCTGCGGATCCCACGTTCAATATTGGCATTCCGAGCCGCGGCCCGGCGGCCTGCTCGTCGCCCTGCACGGCCTCGGCGCCGACCACC
>DASWRZ010000078.1:0-20034 GCA_036402935.1 Actinoplanes sp. | reverse complement strand
CTGCACCGCGTCGAGATCGGCGTGGTAGAAGCCGCTGATGTCGCCGAGCGCGCTGACCAGCGGGGCGCCGCTCGGCGGGCTCGCCAGGTCGAGGACCGCGGTCTCCTCGATGCCCTTGGCCATCGGCTTGATCGTGAAGGTGGTGTTCTTGTCCCAGTTGGTCAGCTGGGTCGTGCCGTAGAGCGTGGCTCCGGTGCCGTAGAGCATCCGGTCGGAGTTGAACGGGTCGATCGCCAGCGACTCGTTCATCCAGCCGAGCTTCGGGGTCGACTCCGGAGGCTGCGGGTTGGTGTTGAAGTCGAGCCACGGGTCGGCCGAGATGTCCATGGTGTAGCGCTTGGAGACGCTCGGATAGCTGGTGAAGTCCCAGATGCGGGTCCAGGTCGCGCCGTAGTCGGTGCTCCGGAAGAAGATCGCGTCCGGCCACCAGGAGATCTGGGTGGCGACCATCAGCGTGCCCGGGTGCAGCGTGTCGACGGTCAGTCCGGAGTAGCCGTAGTACGGCGAATCGGCGGCCTTGGTCGGCGAGATGTCGGTCCAGACGCCGGTGGTGGTGTCGAGTCTTTCGACCTGCCCGGCGCCCCCGTCGTACGGCCCGCCGGTGTCGCTGGTGGCGATGTACAGGTAGTTCCCCTGGATGACGCCCTTGTGTGCAAGGTAGCCGGTCGGCTCGTTCGCGATGCGCTGCCAGGTCGCGCCGTTGTCCAGCGAGCGGTAGACCGGGTTGTCCTTGTCGGCCACGCCCACGTAGATCTGGTTGGCGGCACCGAAGGTGACCCAGGTCAGGCCCTGGTTCTGGTCGAGGTAGTGGTTGGTGTCGGTGGGGTCCTGCACGTAGTTGCCGGCGTTCGGGAAGTTGGTGACCTTGGCCCAGGTGGCGCCGTAGTCGGTGCTGCGCCACAGGCCGTTCCCGCCCTCGGCGGCGAAGTAGACGTGGCTGTCGTCGTGCGGGTCGACGGCGAGCCGCTCCCCCATGCCCCGGCCGGGCATGTTGCCGCCGTTCTTGAACGGGAGTTGGGTGACCTGCCAGGTGTTGCCCTTGTCGGACGACCGCAGGATCGCGCCGTTGTCAGGGTCCCAGTCGTTGGTGTACATGCCGACCGCCGCGTAGACCCGGTTGGTCTGCACCGGGTCGGGGGCGATGCTGAGCACGCCGTTGTAGCCCCAGTTGTCCTGGCCGACCCAGTCGAGCAGCGGGGTCCAGCTCTGCGCCGACTCGTTCCACCGGTACGCCCCGCCGATGTCGGTGCGGGCGTAGATGAGGTTCTTCTCGCCCGGGTCGAAGACGATGGAGGGGACGAAACCACCGCCGTCGATCCGGACGTTCTTCCAGGTGTACGACTCCGCGGCGGCCGCCGTGGCCACGTTCGGTTGGGCCACGACGAGTGCTGTCGTCGCTCCCACGAGCGCAGCGGCGATTGTCGCGCCGATGCTTGACCGTCTCATTCGGCACCTTCCATTGACGCACGTAAACATGGGAGCGCTCCCAAGAGCGTCCGGCCCGCGTCATACCCCTGTCAAGCCCCGGAAACTTCCGGTTGACAGCAACCGATCTTCGAGTCGATAGTGGGAGCGCTCCCATCTTCGGCGACGGGAGCCTTCAGACCCTCCTCGAGACGCCGTCGCAGGGGGTGCCGCGGCCACGGTGCCCCTTGCGACGGCTCTGCTGGTGGGCTCCGCGGGCGATTGCCTGGGACCCGGTGTCATGACTGGTGGCCATAACCCGGGCGGCAATCGCCGGGTCCACGGGGAACTGCGGGCGTGGCGCCCAGGCCCGGGCGCCGGGTCCGCGGGGGACATCGGACGCTGATCCCGGCGCCCCGGTCGACCGCTGCCCATCCACCGGGGCGGCGCGACCGGGGCGCCAAGTCGACCAGGCCCGGACGCCCGGCCGACCGGGCGCCGAGCCCACCTCGCGCCCGGTCAAGATCCGGGCTGATCTTGGGCATGGCCGGAAAGGCGGCGCGGGCGTAGGTTCGGGACCATGTTCCCGGAGATCGACACCGTTACCGACGCCGACGTTATGGCCTCGCTGGCGCACGACGAGGCCGAGTGGGCGCCGGTCGGCAAGCCGGTCGCGGTGGTGCGGGCCCGCACCACCGCCGAGGTGCAGCAGGTCGTGCGGGAGTGCGCCCGCCGCGGCATCCCGGTGGTCACCCGCGGCGCCGGCACCGGGCTCTCCGGCGGCGCCAACGCGGTCGACGGCTGCGTGATCCTCGATCTGAGCCGCATGAACAGGATCCTGCGCGTCGACACCGAGAACATGGTCGCGGTGGTGCAGCCGGGCGTGGTCAACGACGATCTCAAGGCGGCGGTCGCCGAGCACGGCCTCTGGTACCCGCCCGACCCGGCCAGCTCGCCCTGGTCGACGATCGGTGGCAACGTCGCCACCAACGCCGGCGGGCTCTGCTGCCTCAAGTACGGCGTGACGCGCGACTACGTGCTCGCGCTGGAGGCGGTCGTCGGCGGTCCGGCGGGCGAGTACGGCACCGTGGTGCGACTCGGGCACAACACTACGAAGGGTGTTGCCGGTTACGACCTCACGGCACTCTTCGTAGGCTCCGAGGGAACACTCGGTGTGATCACCGAGGTCACGGTCCGCTTGCGCCCGGCGCGGCGGGAGGCACCCCGTACGGTCGTGGGAGCCTTCGCCGACGTCGTGGCCGCCGGCCGGGCGGTGGCCGAGACCACCCGCCGGGGTCTCCTCCCGGCCGCGCTGGAGCTTCTCGACCGGATGACCCTGCGGGCGGTCGAGGACTGGAAGCATCTGGGCCTCGAGGTGGACGCCGAGGCGCTGCTGCTCGCCCAGACCGACAGCCCCGGTGCTGCGGGCGACGAGGAGGCCGCCGCGATGGCCGAGGCGTTCCGCGCCGCGGGCGCGATGTGGGCCGAGCAGTCGACCGACGAGTTCGAGGCCGAGGCCCTGTTCGCGGCCCGCCGGCTGGCCTACCCGGCACTGGAACGCCTCTCCCCCGTGCTGACCGAGGACGTCTGCGTGCCGCGCTCGGCGGTGCCCGGGATGCTGACCCTCATCGGCGAGATCGGTGCGCGGCACCACGTCCGGATCGCGTCGATCGCGCACGCCGGGGACGGCAACCTGCACCCGCTGATCATGGTGCCGGCCGGCGACGACGCGGCCCGGGAGGCGGCCCAGGCGGCGTTCGAGGAGATCCTCGCCGGGGCGATCGCGGCCGGCGGCACGGTGACCGGCGAACACGGCGTCGGACTGCTCAAACGCGGCGGAATGCACCGGGAATTGTCGCCGTCGGTGCTGGCCATGCAACGGGCCGTCAAAGAGACGCTCGACCCGATAAACCTTTTCAATCCGGGGAAAGTGACCGGTGACCCCGGTGAATGACGCGAATACCGGCGTCGCTCGTTTACGGGGCGTAGTTTGGATGGTCACGCGCTTTTCGGCCCCGGGTCACGGTGCCGGCAATGTGTATCATCTGGCGTTGTTCACAGGAGCGACGCGAGTGCCTGCGGGTCCCCCTGACGACCGGCGGCCGGGCCGGCCGCCCACAGGCGCGCAGAGGAGCGATACATGAAGGTTTGCGTTGTCGGCACCGGATATGTCGGTCTGACCACCGGGGTCAGTCTCGCCTTCCTGGGACACGACGTGACCTGCGTCGAGATCGATCAGAACAAGGTCGACATGCTCCGGGCCGGGCGTTGCCCGATCTACGAGCCCGGCATGGAGGACCTGCTCGCCGAGGCGTCGCCAAAACTGCGGTTCACGACCAGTTTCGCCGAGGGCGTGCCGGGAGCCGACGTCGTGTTCGTGGCCGTGCAGACCCCGTCCTCGGCGGACGGCAGCCCCGACCTGCGTTATCTGCGTTCCGCCGCCGAGACCGTGGCCCAGCATCTCGATCACGCCTTCACCGTGGTGGTCAACAAGTCGACCGTTCCCATCGGCAGCGGTAACTGGGTCGACGCGATTCTGCGCGACTCCTTCGCGCAGCGCGACGACCGTCCCGAGGGTTGTGAATTCGCGGTCGCCTCCAATCCGGAGTTCCTCCGCGAGGGCAATGCGATCCACGACACGCTCTACCCCGACCGGATCGTGATCGGCTCGGACAACCCGCGCAGCCTCGAGGTCCTCAACCAGCTCTACCGCCCGATCATCAACCAGACGTTCACCGCGCCCGGCTTCCTGCCGCGTCCGGACGACATGGCGGCCGTCCCGCTGGTCTCCACCGACCTGGCCTCGGCCGAGCTGATCAAGTACGCGGCCAACGCGTTCCTCGCCCTGAAGATCAGCTACGTCAACGAGATCGGCCAGTTGGCCGGCAAGGTCGGCGCCGACATCACCGAGGTGGCCCGTGGCATCGGCCTCGACGACCGGATCGGCTCGCGCTTCCTCGAGCCCGGCGTCGGCTGGGGCGGCTCCTGCTTCGGCAAGGACACCAGGGCGCTGATCGCCACCGCGTCGGAGTACAACTACGAGATGCCGATCGTGCGCGCAGCCCGCGTCGTCAACGAGCGGCAGCGCGTGATCGCGGTCGAGCGGCTCCAGGACGAGCTGCGCATCCTCAAGGGACGCCGGATCGGCCTGCTCGGCCTCGCGTTCAAGCCGAACACCGACGACCTGCGCGACTCGCCGACGGTCGACATCGCCAATCTGCTGATCGCCCGCGGCGCGCGGGTGCGCCTGCACGACCCGATCGCCGGCGAGCGCTTCCGCCGGGAGTACCCCGAGCTCGCCCCGCACCTGACCGATACGATCGACGGCCTCTTCGACGACTGCGACGCGGTCGTGCTGATCACCAAGTGGGCGCAGTACCTGGAGATGGACTGGTCGAAGTACGTGGGCCTGATGCGTACGCCGATCCTGCTCGACGGCCGCCATGCGCTCGACGCCGAGCGCATGGGCCGCCTCGGCTACCGCTACCTGGCGATCTCCGGCTGACCCACGCGGTCACAGCCGCCCGCGCCGGATTGCCCGATCCGGCCCGCGGGCGGCTTCTGCGCGTTTAGAGTCGATTCATCCGATCGACTCCGGGAGACGTATGCTCGGGCGCCCGCTGGCCGTCGCCGTACTCGTTCTCGGCCTGGCCGCCTGCGGCGACGCCACGGACGGTCGCGGCAGCCCGGCCGGCCCGTCGGCGCCGGCGTTCGACTGCACGCCGTACAAGGCGTTCGGTGACCTTTCGGGCCGGACCGTCAAGATCTACACCGGCATCGTCGCGCCCGAGGACACCGCCCAGAAGAACTCCTACCAGCCGTTCGAGAACTGCACCGGCGTCCGGGTCGACTACGAGGGCGACGATTCGTTCGAGCGCCAGATCCTGATCCGGGTCAAGGCCGGCCACCCGCCCGACCTGGCCGTCGTGCCCCAGCCCGGCCTGCTCAAGCAACTGGTCGCGACCGGCCGTGCGGTGCCCGCCCCGGCCGGCACCGAGGCCGACGTCGACAGGTTCTGGAGCCGGGACTGGAAGGCGTACGGCACGGTCGGCGGCACCTTCTACGCCGCTCCGATGGGCGCGAGCGTCAAGTCGCTGGTGTGGTACTCCCCCAAGGAGTTCGCCGACCGCGGTTACCAGGTGCCGACCACGCTCGACGAGCTGAAGGCCCTCAGCGACAGGATGGTGGCCGACGGCAGGACGCCGTGGTGCGCGGGCATCAGCAGCGGTGACGCCACCGGCTGGCCGGTCACCGACTGGATGGAGGACTTCATGCTCCGGCTCTACGGGCCGCAGGAGTACGACAAATGGGTCGCCCACCAGATCCCGTTCAACGGTCCCGAGCCGACGGCCGCGCTGAACGCGGTCGGCTCCTATCTGAAGAACAACAAGTACGTCAACGGCGGCCTCGGCGACGTCAAGAGCATCGCGACCACCACCTTCCAGAACGCCGGCCTGCCCGTCCTCTCCCATAAGTGCGAGATGCACCGCCAGGCCAGCTTCTACGCGGCGAGCTGGCCCAAGGGCACCCGGATCGCGCAGGACGGCGACGTCTACGCCTTCTATCTGCCGGGCAAGGACACCGACACCAAGCCGGTGCTCGGCGGCGGCGAGTTCGTGCTGGCGTTCTCCAGCCGGCCCGAGGTGCGGGCCCTGCAGACCTACCTCTCCTCGGACACCTGGGCCAACATCAAGGCCAAGCTCTCCTCGGGCTGGGTCAGCGCCAACAGCGGCCTCGACCAGAACAACCTGACCAGCCCGATCGACAAGCTGGCCGCGACCATCCTGGCCGACCCGAAGACGGTCTTCCGCTTCGACGGTTCCGACCAGATGCCGGCCGCGGTGGGCTCGGGCGCGTTCTGGAAGCAGGCGACCAGGTGGATCGAGGGCCAGGACACCAGGACCACCCTCGACAACATCGAGAAGGCCTGGCCCCGCTGAGCGGAGCCAGGCCTGTCCCGGTACGCGCGGGGTCAGCCCTTGACGCCACCCGCCGTCAGACCGCTGACGATCCGGCGCTGGAAGACCAGCACGACGATGACCAGCGGTACGGTCACCACCAGCCCGGCCGCCATGGTCTGGGTGTACGGCACGATGTGCGGCCCGGCGGTGAAGTTCGCGATGGCCACCGTCGAGGGCGCCACCGTGGCCTTGCCGTTGGACAGCACGCTGGACAGCAGGTACTCGTTCCACGACTGCAGGAAGACCAGGATCGCGGTGGTGAACAGCGCCGGCGCGGCCAGCGGCAGGATCACCTTGCGGAAGGCCTGCCCCTGCGTGCACCCGTCGACTCGCGCCGCCTCCTCCAGATCCCACGGCATGTCGGCGAAGAAGCTGGTCAGCGTGTAGACGGCCAGCGGCAGCGCGAACGAGATCTGGGGCAGGATCAGTGCCTGGTAGGTGCCCAGCCAGCCCCAGCTGCTGAACAGCTGGAACAGCGGGGTCAGGATGGCCACGCCGGGGAACATCGAGGCACCCAGGATGGCCGCCAGCACGAAGCCCTTGCCCCGGAAGACGAGACGGGCGAGGGCGTACCCGGAGAACACGCCGAACAGCATGGCCAGCGTGGTCACCACGGCACCGATGATGATGCTGTTGAGCAGCGAACGACCGAAGTCGTTGTACTGCGTGTTGAACGCGTAACTGAAGTTGCTCCACGTGACGTGGCTGAACCAGATGTCGGTCGAGAAGGTGCTCTGGTTGTCGCGGAACGCCAGCACCAACATCCAGTAGAACGGCGCGAGGCACCACAGGATGATGATCACCATCACCGCGACCGTGCCGACGTTGCCCCACTTGAACGGCTTGCGTGCCTCGGGAACGACCGAGGCGGGAGCGGTTATCGTCGCCATGTCACTTCACCTTCCCGCCGGTCTGGGCACCGACGATGTTCGCGTTGAACAGCCGCACCAGGGCCAGCGCGATGGCGAAGATGAGGACGAACGTGATCGTGGACAGCGCCGAGGCCGAGTTCACGCCGCTGGTCAACTGCTTGACGACCAGGATCGAGCTGGTCGTGGTGCCGTTGGCGCCGCCGGTGAGGATCGCCGGCAGGTCGTACATCCGCAGCGTGTCCAGCACGCGGAAGATGACGGCCACCGCGAGCGCCGGCTTGACCAGGGGCAGGGTCACGCTGGTGAACCGGCGCCAGGCGTTGGCCCCGTCGATGCGCGCCGCCTCGTACGTCTCCTCCGGGATGCTCTGCAGCCCGGCCAGGATCAGCAGGGCGATGAACGGAGTGGTCTTCCAGACGTCGGCGATCACGATCGCCGAGCGGGCCGGCCACTGCTCCGAGGTCCAGGCGAAGTGGGTGCCGAGGATCTTGTTGAGGATGCCCTGCGGGTCGAAGATGACCTGCCAGAGCTTGGAGGTCACGGCGGTCGGGATGGCCCACGGGATGAGGATGGCGACCCGGACCAGAGCGCGGCCGCGGAAGGCCCGGTTCATCATCAGGGCGAAGCCCATGCCGATCACGGTCTCGATGGTGCACGCCACGACGGTGATGCCGAGCGTCACGCCGGCCGAACCCCAGAACTGGGAGCCGAGCGTGCCCGACGGACAGGACTGGGTGCCCCCGCCGGCGACCGCACAGCGCTGGCCCAGCCAGTGCGTGTAGTTGGTGATGCCGTTCCAGGCGTTGCCCTGGTTGAACAGGCCGGTCGACTTGTCGAGCCCGGGGTCGGTGAGGAACGACTGGTAGATGGCTTTGATCACCGGATATCCGACGATCAGGATCAGCAGGAGAATGGCCGGCGCGATCAGGGTCCACGCCCGGCGGCTCTCACCCGGATTGATGCTGGTGCGACGAGGCCGGCGGCGCTTGCGACCGTTTCTGCCCTCGTTTTCGATGACCTTCTCTTCGACCTGGCCGGCGAGAGTCATGAGTTGCTCCTAGCGGAATAAGCGCCGTCCGATGTCCCCGCCCGGGCCGCCGCCTCTTGGTCGGCGGCGGCCCGGATCTCAAGTGCCGGCTCGATCAGCCGGCGGTCGCAGACTTGATTGCCGCTTGCATGCTGGTCAGCGCCTGCTTGGTGCTCACCTGGCCCTGCAGGGCGGCATAGGCGTTGGTCTCGATCGCCTCGGTCACACCCGGGTAGTACGGGGTGACGGGGCGCGGGACCGCGGTCTGGATGCTCGCGAGCAGGGTCGGCAGGTACGGGAACTTCTTCACCAGCGTCGCGTCGCTGTACAGCGAGGTCACGACCGGCGCCAGGGTGCCCTGGTTGAGGTCGTTGCGCTGGATGTCGTCCGACTCGATGAACTTCAGGAAGTCGAGGTCGGTCGCCTTGTACTTCGAGTACGCGCTGATGCCCAGGCTGTGGCCGCCGAGGCTGGACGCGCCGTGACCGGACGGGCCGGGCAGCGGGGCGATGGCGAACTTGCTCGCCACCTTCGAGTCCTTGCCGGCCAGGATGGCGTCCGCGTACGGCCAGTTACGCATGAACATGAGCTGGCCGGCCTGGAACGCGTTCAGGCTCTGGGTCTCCTGGAAGCCGAGCGCCTCCTTCGGGATGTAGCCCTGCTTGAACCCGTTGACCAGGAAGTCGAGGCCGGTCGCGGCCTGCTGCGAGTCGACCTGCGGGGTGACGCCGTCGGGACCGACGATGTTGCCGCCGGCCGCGTTGATCGCCTCGGCCGCGTTCACGGTCAGACCCTCGTACTTCGCGAACTGGCCCGCGTAGCAGGCCGGCTTCGGGCCGGTGATGGTGCCCGAGGTGGTCTTGCCCTGGCACTGCTTGATCAGGTCGTCCCAGGTGGTCGGGGGCGTCTTGGTCAGGTCGGTGCGGTAGTAGAGCAGGCCGCCGTCGGACGCGTACGGAGCGGCGAAGAGCTTGCCGTTGTAGGTGGCCGCCTTGACCGTTGCCGGCAGCAGCTGGCTCGTGTCCAGCGCGTACTGGCCCTCCAGCGGGATGATCCAGCCCTTGGCGGCGAACTCGGCGCTCCACACCACGTCGACCGTGACGACGTCGTACCCCGGGTCCTTCGCCTGGAAGTGTTGCTGCAGGTCCGACAACTGCTGGTCGGCCTGGTCGCTCTGCTGTTTGATGGTGACTTTCTCGTTCGGGTGGGCCTTGTTCCACTGGTCGGCGATATACGGCATGATGCCGCTGTTGTCCTTACCGGTGACGAACGTGATCGGGCCCCGGGCGCTGGCTCCTTGCTTGGCGGCGTCGTTGCTGCTGCCGCCGCCGTTGCCGCCGCACGCCGCGAGTACAGCGACCGTGCTGAGCAGGCAAACCGCGGGAGCGATCCCCTTCTTGCGCATGTCGATCCCTCCGCTGGCTGATGCATCGATTCGATTCGACTATTTCGAGCACGTTAAGTCGGCCGTTCAGCATGTGTCAACGGTCACAAGCGATCTACGCTGTGTCGTGATCTGGCGGCCGGGGGCCGGTGCTCTCCCGGAGCACCAGTTCGCCGTCGAACAGCACCTGGGTCACGCCGGTCGTACCGCCCTCGACCCGCTCGATCAGCATCGCCGCGGCGGCCCGGCCCATCGCCGCCGCCGTCGGCCCGACCGTCGTCATGGCCGGGGTAGTCATCAACGCCGCCTGGGCCGGCATGTCGATCGACAGAATGGAGAAGTCGGCCGGAATGCGCCGGCCGCAGCCGGCGGCCGCGCTCATGATCCCGGGTACGGCCTGCTCGTTGAACGCGATCACGGCGGTCGCGGCCGCGTCGCGGGCCAGCAGCTCGGCGAACGCGCGCCGGCCGCCGCTGAGCGAACTCGCGCAGGTGAGCGCCGTGATCTGCGCCCCCGCGACGGCGGCCGCACGCAGCACCCCGTCGCGCAGCCGGATCGCGTTGCCGCGGCCGGCCTCGATCGCCGGCGCGTCGAGGTTGACGAAGCCGACATGCCGGTGGCCGAGGGCGACCAGGTGGTCGACCGCCAGCCGGGCGCACTGGTCGAAGTCGGTGTCGGCGAAGTCCAGCGCGGCCGGATCGGCGGTACGCCCGATCATCGCGAACGGCAGGCCGGCCTTGCGCAGCACGGCCAGACGGCGGTCGCGCAGCCGCACCTCCATCAGCAGCGCGCCGTCGACCAGGCCCTGCCCGGCGAGGCGGGCGAGCTCGTCCAGCGCCTCGGCCTCGGTCGTCCACAGCAGCAGGTGGTACCCGAGCCGCTGGGCGTGATCGGACGCCCCGAGGATGTATTCGAACGTGCTCAGGCCCAGGTCACGGCCGTCGCGGGGGAACAGCAGCGCGATCAGCCGGCTGCGCTTGCTCTTCAGGCCGCGGGCGAAGGCGTTGGGCGTGTAGCCCAGGTCCTCCATGGCGTGCTGGATGCGTTCGCGGGTGGCCGCGGAGATCGGGCGCGCACCGGTCAGGGCGTAGGACACCGTGCTGGCGGAGACGCCCGCCAGCCGGGCGACATCCGCCATCGTCGGCACGACGCTCTCATCCCTCGCAGCCATGCTCCTCGCCGATTCGCATTTCGGTTATGTTACGCAGCTTCGGCAAAGTATCGACAAATCTCAACCCCCGGTACGCCGGGACTCGATCTGCCGGAGGACCTCCTCCAGCCGGCGGCGGGCGGCCGGCTTGCCCATCGGCCTCGACGGCTGCAGCAGCGAGGGCGGCGCGTCGACCGACGTCCCGTCGGCCCGGCTGAAGCGGATCGTGTCCGAGCCGCGCACGCCGGAGACCACCTCGACCCGGGCGATCTCCGGCCACGGCAGCCACCGCTCGCGCCCCAGGTAACGGACGGCCACGCCTTCGTCGTCGACCACCACGTACATCCACCGGCTGAGGGCCGCCAGCGCGAGCGCGGCGAGCGCGATGAGGATGAGGACACCCCGGATCGCGGCCGACGGATGGAAGTAGAGAGCGGGCACGAAACAGACGACCGCCACCAGGATGAGGGCCGCCGTCTGGCCCGATCCGATGCGGTAGATGAGCGGCATGGGCTCACCTTAGGAGGTCGCGGTATTGATCCCGCTCGGGGACGTGTCGCTTATTGTGGCGATATCAGCGTTTTTCGGCGCCTCGGTTCCGGGCCGCAAGCCGCCGCACGGCAGGCTTCGGCACTGTTCCTGCTGGCCGGGGCGCTGGCTCTGCTCGAAGTCCGGAACGAGCCCGGCAACCTTCACCGACTGCTGATCGTGGCCGGCTGCGACTTCGGCACGGCTCTGCTGGGACTGCTGGTGCGGTGGCGCGGGTCGGCGCCCGCGGTGCTCGGCGTGCTGGGCTTCGCGGTGCTCGGCTTCGCGACCTGGAGTTTCGGCGGGGTGGCGACCGGCACCGGGCCGTTCCTGGTCCTGTTGTACGCCTGGGCGGCGCTGCACTTCCCCCGCTGGATCCTCGCCGCCTACGCCCCGCCCGCCGCCGCGTCGTACGTGACCCCGCTGATCCTCACCCACCAGCCGCCGGCGGTCGTCGGCAGCGCGTTCATCCTGATGCCGGTCGCGCTGGCCGTGGCGTTCCTGATCGAGGGCCACGCGCGCCACCTGCGCGACGAGCGGGCCCGCCTGGAGCGCATCGAGCAGTGGCGGGTCGCGATGATCGGCACGCTGGCCCACGACGTACGGGCGCCGCTGACCACCGTGCAGATGGCGCTGGAGGAGCTCCGCGATCAGGTGCCCGGCGAGTGCGTGTGGATGCTCGACTCGGCGCTGCGGCAGACCGCCCGCATGGCCCGGCTCGCCGAGGAGCTGCTCGACGTGCAGCGCATCGACAGCGTCGGGCACCTCAGGCTCGACCGGCAACTCGTGCCGGCCCGCCGCCTGGTCGAGGACGCCCTGTCCTACGTGCGTTCGGCGCCGGTCGTCACCGACATCGACGAAAAGCTGACGATCTGGGTTGACCCGGCGCGCTTCGAGCAGATCATCGTCAACCTGGTCGGCAACGCCGTGAAGTACGGCCGTCCGCCGATCGTCGTCCGCGTCACCGACGGCACCCTGGAGGTTCGCGACCACGGCCCGGGCATCCCCGACGCCCTGCGCTCGACGCTGTTCTCCCCGTTCGCCGCCGGCGGCCGGGACGGCGTCGGGCTCGGCCTCTGGATCGTCCGCCAGTTGGCCGAGGCACACGGCGGCCGGGCGGTCGCCGAGGCCCGCACCCCCGGCGTAGCCATGGTGATCACGTTTGCCGAGCGATGGCCCCGGCGTGATTAGGTGGGTGACGTGAGTGACCCGACACCCGGCCTGGACACCGAGCAACTCGGTGCGTACTTCGCCCTGATGGAGGTCAGCAGCCTGCTGCAGTACGCCGTCGACGAGCACCTGCGCGCCGACGGCGACCTCAGCTACGTGCAGTTCCAGATCCTGGCCCGGCTGGTCGACACACCCGAGGGCAGGCTACGCATGACTGATCTGGCCGACGGTGTCGTCTACAGCCGCAGCGGGCTCACCTATCAGGCGGGGTTGCTCGACAAACGCGGCCTGATCACCCGTTCGCCGTCGCCCGACGACGAACGAAGCGTCATCGTGACCGTCACCGAGGCCGGCCGCGACCTGATCGCCCGGGTGCTGCCCGGACACGTCGACAGCGTCCGGCGGTTGCTGTTCGACCCGATGGCCGACGGCGACCTCGGCGCGCTCAGCACCGTCCTCGGCCGCGTCCGCGAACACATGCGTGCCAACCCGCCCCGCTCCGCCAAACCCCGCTCCGGCAAACCCAGCTCCGGCAAACCCAGCTCCGGCAAACCCAGCGCCCGGCGCGCCTGATCGGGGCCGGATCACCGTCACCGCGGCTCGACCGCCAACTCGACCACCGCACCCCGCTCCACCGTGCGGCTCACCGTGCACTCCCGCTCGACCGCCTTGCGCATCGCGAACACCACCCGCTCGCGCGTGTCGTCGTCGAGGAACGAGAGGTCGGCGAGCAGGGTGACCCGGATCAGGTCGTACTCGTGGCCGCCCGGGCTCTTCTCGGCCTCGGCGAGCGCGACCAGCTCGGCGTCGTCGCCGGCTCGCCGGGTGACCAGCTCCTCGACCGTCACCGCCGAGCAGCCGGCCGTCGCGATCTGCAGCAACTCGCCGGGCGAGAACGAGCCGGGCATGCCGTTACGGCCGATCCGGACCGTGGCCCCGCGCTCGTTGCGCCCGACGAAATCGTGCTTGCCGACCCGTTCCACCCGCAGCCCCGCCATGGGAAATCCTTCTGTGTCAGGGCCGTGTCAGAGGCGTGACAGGCCGAGCCTCGAACGTAGTCGGCATGAGAGACACAGCAATCGAGGTTTCCGGCCTGCGAAAGGCCTACGGTGACAAAACGGTGCTCGACGGCATCGACCTGACCGTCGAGGCGGGCACGATCTTCTCCCTGCTCGGCCCCAACGGGGCGGGCAAGACGACGGCGGTCAACGTGCTCACCACGCTGACCGGCGCCGACGGCGGGACGGTACGCGTCGGCGGCCACGACATCGCCCGCGAGCCCAAGGCCGTACGGTCGGTCATCGGGGTCACCGGTCAGTTCGCGGCGGTCGACGAGCTGCTGACCGGCGAGGAGAACCTGCGGCTGATGGCCGACCTGCACCGGGTCGGCCGGCGAAGCGTCCCCGAGCTGCTGGAGCGCTTCGACCTGACCGGATCGGCGAAGAAGCTGTCGTCGACCTATTCCGGTGGCATGCGCCGCAAGCTCGACCTGGCGATGACACTGGTCGGCACGCCACGGATCATCTTCCTGGACGAGCCGACGACGGGCCTCGACCCGCGCAGCCGCCGCACGATGTGGAGCATCATCCGCGAGCTGGTGGCCGACGGGGTGACCGTCCTGCTCACCACGCAGTACCTCGACGAGGCCGATCACCTCGCCGACCGGGTCGCCGTGCTCGACCAGGGCCGGCTGGTCGCCCAGGGCACCCCGGCCGAGCTGAAGCGCCAGATCCCCGGCGCCCACGTCCGACTGCGGTTCGCCGGCGTGAGCGATCTCGACGCCGCGGCCCGCGCCCTCACCGGCGCGACGCCCGATCAGGAGTCGCTGAGCCTGAAGGTGGCGAGCGACGGGAGCACGAAGTCGCTGCGGGCCCTGCTGGACCGGCTCGCCGAGCACGAGATCGACGCCGAGGAGCTCTCGGTGCACACCCCGGATCTGGACGACGTTTTCCTGGCCCTGACCGGTCACAACAGCGCGAGCACAGAGGCGGTAGCGAAATGAGCATGCACGATTCGGCGATCATGCTGCGACGCAACTTCAAGCACACGATCCGCAACCCGATCTCGGTCTTCAACGCGATCCTGTTCCCGGTCATCCTCATGCTGATGTTCGTCTACGTGCTGGGCGACGCGTTCAGCGTCGGCGAGCACTACGTCGACTACGCGACCCCGGGCATGATCCTGCTGGCGATCTGCTACGGGCTCAGCGCCACCGCGGTGGGCGCCAACTCCGACATGACCAAGGGCATCATCAACCGGTTCAAGGTCATGGACGTCTCGCGGGGCGCCGTGCTGACCGGTCAGGTGATCGCCAGCATGGTCAACAACGTGATCGCGGTGGCGGCCATCGTCGGTACGGCGTACGCCCTCGGTTTCCGGCCGTCGGCCGGTCTCCTCGACTGGCTCGGTGTGGCCGGCCTGGTCCTGCTGCTCGGCTTCGCGATCGGCTGGTTCACCGTCGCCCTGGGCCTGTTCGCGAAGTCCCCGGAGACGGCCGGCCTGGGCGTCGTCCCGCTGATCATGCTGCCGTTCTTCAGCAGCGCGATCGTCCCGGCCGACAAGATGGGTGCCGGCGTCAAGCAGTTCGCCGAGTACCAGCCGTTCACGCCGATCATCGAGACCTTCCGGGGTCTGCTGGCCGGCGCGCCGCACACCGGCGACGTGATCGCCGCCCTGGCCTGGTGCGCCGGCATCGCGATCGTCGGCTACCTCTGGGCGACCGCCACGTTCACGAAGCGAGCGTGACCTCGGCCAGCTCGCGCCAGTCGGCGACCGCCCCCTCCCGGACCGCCTCGGCGAACCCCTCGTCGCCGAGGCGGTCCCGCGCTTGGCGCGCGATCCGGGAGACATCCGGGTGACCACGGTCCGGCAGACCGCGTACGGCGTCGCTCGCGGCAAGCAGCCGCGCGGCCTGCTCGAATTGTTCCTGCCGCAAGGCAAGATCAGCGATCCCGACCAGCACCCCGGCGATCAGCGGCGCGATGCCCGCCCCGGCGGCCGCCCGCAGGGCCGTGACACGGTGCTCCCGGGACGAGGCCAAGGTGGGTGCGAGGTAGCCGAGCAGGTCCTGCACCAGCCCGAGAACGTTGCCCCGCTCGGCCTCGTCGCCCAGCATCGCCGTCGCGACGGCGAGCTGGCGGCGGGCCTCGTCGAGGTCGCCGTTCCAGCGGGCGAGCTCGACCCTCGAGAGGGCCAGCTCGGCCAGCGCGTTCGGCCAGGCGACCCGTTCGGCGTACCGCTGCGCCTCGGCCATCGCCGAGGCGCTGGCCTCGTTGTCGCCCCGGAGCCAGTAGAGCTGGGCCTGCCGGGCCCGCATCGACACGACGTCCTCGATGACGCCGGTCTCGATGACGACCGCGATCGCCTGCTCGTAGAGCTCGCAGGCGCGGGCGAACTCACCGCGGGTGCCGAGGCGGTTGGCCAGTTCCATCAGCGCGAAGGAGATGCCCCACCGCTCGCCCAGCGCGCGGAACTGGTCGAGCGCCGCCTCGAGCTGAGCGTCCGCCTCGCGGCTGCCGTCGCCCAGCATGACCCGCATCTTGCCGGTCTGGAGCCGGGCCAGGGCACGCACCCACGGGTCGTCGTCGGTGAGCAGCGGGGCGAACGCGGTCGGGAGCTCGTCCGGGCCGCGCAGCATGCGTTCCATCGCGGCGACGAACCGCAGCGCCGGGTGACCGTCCGGCACCCGCAGCGCGACCTCGTGCGCCTTGCGGATCCAGTCCTCGGCCTGGAACTGGTCGCCCTGGCCGGAGGTGACGAACATGGTGACGAGGGCCAGCACCACGGCCCGGTCCTCGTCGTCGGCCTCGCCCGGCATGGCCGCGGCCGCCATGATCAGGTCGTTGCCCTCGGCCTTGTGCCCGCCGAGCCACCAGTACCAGCCGGCGTTCGCGGCCAGTCGCATCGCGCCGCCCGCCTCGCCGGCCGCGAGGGCACCGCGCATCGCGGCGGCGATGTTGTCGTGCTCGGCCTCCAGCCGGGCCAGCCACTGCAGTTGCTCGGCCCGGCGCAGGTGCGGCTCGGCCTGTTGCGCGAGCGAGGTGAAGTAGGCGAGGTGCGCGCGCCGGGTCACGTCGGACTCCCACGCCTCGGCGAGACGGCGGTCGGCGTACTCCTTGATCGTGCCGAGCATCCGGTAGCGCGGCGCCCGTCCGCCCTCGGTGACCACCAGCGACTTCTCGGTCAGCGCCGTGAGCAGCTCGAGGGCGTCATCGGCGCAGACCGCCTCGGCCGCCTCCAGGCTGGCGCCGCCGGAGAACACCGAGAGCCGCCGCAGCACGGTCCGTTCGGCGTCGGAGAGCAGTTCCCAGCTCCAGTCGACGACCGCGCGCAGCGTCCGGTGCCGGGGCAGCGCGGTGCGGCTGCCCCCGGTGAGCAGGCGGAACCGGTCGTCGAGCCGGTCGGCCAGCTGGTCGAGCGACATCGTGCGCAGGCGGGCGGCGGCCAGTTCGATCGCCAGCGGCATGCCGTCGAGCGCCCGGCAGACCCGTTCCATGGTGGCCAGGGTGTGCGGGTCGGTGCCGAGGTCCTTGCGTACGGCGCCGGCCCGGTCCCGCAGCAGCTGTACGGCGTCGGAGCGCACGTCCAGTGGCTCGACGTGCCACAGCGCCTCGCCGGTGATGCCGAGCGGTTCGCGGCTGGTGGCCAGGATCCGCAGTCGGCGGCACTCCCCGAGCAGGCGGTAGGCGAACGCGGCCGCCGGCTCGATCACGTGCTCGCAGTTGTCGAGGATCAGCAGGGCCTCGCGGTCGCGGAGCGCGGCCACGACCCGGTCGATCGTCTCGGCGTTCGGGGCGTCACCGAGCAGGGCATCGCGACGGCCGAGCGCGGCCAGCGTCGACTGCGCCACATCGCCGTCGGGCCCGATGGCCGCCAGCTCGACCAGCCAGACCCCGTCCGGCACGTCGTCCAGCAGCGCCCGGCCGGCCTCGGTGGCGAGCCGGGTCTTGCCGGTGCCACCGGGCCCGGTCAGCGTGGTCAGCCGATGCCGGCCGACGAGCCGGCGTACCGCCGAGACGTCGGTGTTCTTCCCGACGTAGCTGGTGAGCTCGGCCCGCAGGTTCGACTGTCGCCGCCCGGTCTCCCCGCGCAGCAGAGCCACGTGGACAGCCGACAGATCGGGCGAGGGGTCGACGCCCAGCGCCTCGGCCAGAGTCTCCCGCGCGCGCTGGAAGACCGCGATCGCCTCGTTCTCCCGACCGGCCGCCGCAAGGGCCCGCATGAGCGATCCCACGAACCTCTCGCGCAGCGGATGGGCGGCCACCAGATCGGTCAGGGGCGTGATCAATTCTGCGCCGTGACCGAGTTTGATCTCCGCGTCGAATCGGTCCTCGAGAGCGGTCAGGCGCAGTCCTTCGAGCCGGGTGACCGCTGCGCCGAAGGCCCCGCTGTCGACCGGGCCGACGTCCTCCATGGCCGCGCCGCGCCACAACGCGAGCGCGTCGGAAAACCGCCCCTGGCCGACGAGCCGCTCGAACCGCACGGCGTCGACCGCGTCCGGGTCGACCGCCAGGCGGTAGCCCTCCGTATGCCCCTCGATCGAGCCGGCGGGCAGCGCCTTCCGCAGCCGGGACACCAGGCGCTGCAGGGCGTTCGACGCGTCGGCCGGCGGCTGGGAACCCCAGATCCAGTCGACGAGCGTCGCCTTCTGCACCACCCGGCCCGGTTCGAGCGCGAGCGCGATCAGCAGGGCCCGCAACCGAGCACCCGGCACGTCGGCGAGGCCGCCGTCGTCGGTGCGCACCTCGAACGAACCCAGCATCCCGATCTGCACGGCACCGACCCTAACGCTCCTGGTCGGCCCGCCCGACCAGGCCCAGCGCGGCGGTCGCGGCGGCGGTCGCCAGGATCCACCCGGCCACCTGCAGGAAATCGCTGAACAGCTGGATCCCCTCGTTGCGGTAGTGCCAGGACGACTTCTGCCCCAGGTCGACCACCGGGATCAGCAGGTCGAGGCTGTAGAGCGCGGGCGAGAAGTTGCCGCAGTAGCCGGGCTGGTCGGCCACCGGGTCGGCGTCCGGCAGCACGATGCAGACCTGGGTACGGCCGTTCTCGACGACCGCGACCGGTTCCGGTGCCCGCGCCGGGGCCAGGAAGGCGAACACGAGGAACCCGGCCAGCCAGAGCCCGACCAGCCAGTAGAGCGCCAGCTGGAGCCGATAACCGTAGCCGACGGTGATCCGGTAGAGCAGGCTCGCGAACGCCACCCACAACCCTCGGACGCCGCGGGACGAGGCCGTACGCTGCGCCCACTCCCGCTTGCGCATCTCGAACAGGATCCGGCGCGCGATCGAGTCGGACCCGGTCGCGCGATAGATCGCGGCCAGTTGGAGGTACGGCTGGGAGAGCTGCCCGGTCGGCAGCGCCACGTCGGTCTGCATCGCCGACGGCGGGGGCAGGATCTTGGTGCTCTCGAACCGGCGGATCTGGGTCGCCCAGTCCTCCTCCCCCGGCTTGGCGTCGAGGTCGATGTGCACCTGATATCGCAGGCCGAGCAGGTCGAGCCGCTCGGCGTGCCACAGGTTGCCGTTGTCGGTGAACGAGAGGATGACCGCCCGCGACAGGTCGACGTTCCCGCGGATCGGCTGGGCCGGAGCCACGACCAGGTCGGGAGTCTGGAGCATCGCCAGATCAAGGGCCAGGAGAGTCGAGTCGCCGGCAACTTCGGGCATGGGGGTGACCTCGGCACCGGCGGCCACGGACGCGTCGCGCACGGCGGCCGCCCCGTACACGACGTCCTTCATGCCGACCGACCGGCGCACCGTCGTCCGGCGCAGCCGGACCAGCCCCTCGGCCATGGTTCCGTCGAACCAGGCGTCCCCGCCGATCTCGGCCGCGCCACCGTCGATCGACGGCAGCGGAAGCCGGCCGGCCGCGAGGTCGGTCACCGACTCCGGGTCCCACCGCAGATGGGCCCGGGTGAGATCGACGTCGCCGGAGATCCGCGCGTCGGTGAACCGCACCCCGCCGACCGTGTCGATCCCGGCCAGGAACAGGTCGGAGCAGGTCAGCGTCGACGCGTCGATCGCCGGGCCGTCGTCGCAGGCGATCTGGGCCGAGATGAACTGCACCGACCGCGACACCCGGGCACCGCGCAGTGCGAACGACCCGCGGGCCCGGAACGGCCGCCCGGACGGATTGCCGCGCACCGTCCCGGTGATCTGCGCGCCGATCAGGTTGAGCAGCGGGTCGAACGGGATCTCCCGCGCACCCACCTGATAGATCATCTGGTCGACCACGCAGGGCGCGCTCAGCGTCGCCCCGGAGACGAACACCGACCCGGCCGTGATGTCGGACAGCCGGAGCGACCCCTCGGCCCGCATGAGTCCACAGTCGACCGTGCCGCCGATGGTGGCCCGGTTGAGGTTGACCGCGTTGGCGCCGGGCGCCCGCACGATCGACCGCTGCAGCTGCACGTTGTGCTGGATCCGGGCGTCCTGCAGGCAGATCTCGCCGTGCACGTGGGCGTCGGTGGCGGTGATCTGCCCGCGCACGACCGCGCCGTCGGCGACCACGGCGTACACCTGGCCGGCCGGCAT
>DASWRZ010000077.1:0-9264 GCA_036402935.1 Actinoplanes sp. | reverse complement strand
CTGGACCTCGCTCACCTGGTCGGGACAGTCCTGGATATCCGGCACCTGGTCCGGCCGGTCATGGGCGGCCGGCTCCTGGACCGGGCGTTCCTGGACCGCGGGCACCTGGTGCGGGCGCTCCTGGACCGGGCGCAGCTGGGCGTAGCGTCCTGTCGGTCGCCGCCGCGCCGGCGACGACGGCGGGGCACCATGGTCAGGGCGGCACGGCGAGGGAGTGGCGGATGACTAGGTTGAAGGCTCTGCGACAGTTGCTGCGGCAGTCGCATCACGCCGGGCCGGAAGATCTGCCGGAGATGGCGATGCGCTCGGCGGCGCTGCTCGGCGCCGAGGCCGTGGTCATCTACGTCGTCGATCATCAACAGCGGATTCTGCTTCCGCTTCTCGGCGGCTCGGCACCGGATCGGGCACCCATCGCGGTCGACGGCACGCTCGGCGGCCGAGCCTACACGATGGTCACACCCTGCACCGGGGAGGGCGAGAACTCGACCGTACGGCTGTGGGTGCCCATGCTCGACGGCGCCGAGCGCATGGGCGTGCTCGAGATCATCATGCGCAGCGCGCCGAACGACGCGGACCTCGACGAGTGCGTCGCCGTGTCGTCGCTGCTGGCCGAACTGGTGGTGACCCGGAGTCTTTACAGCGACACGATCGAGCGGGTCCGCCGACGCGAACCGATGCGGCTGGCGGCCGAGATGCTGCGGGCGCAACTGCCGCCGCTCACCTTCTCCACCGGTCATCTGATGATCAGCGGGGTTCTCGAGCCGTGTTACGACGTCGGTGGTGATGCCTTCGACTACGCGGTCAACGGCGACATCGCGCACCTGGCGTTGTTCGACGCGGCCGGGCACGGCTCGGCCGGCGGCATGCGGGCGGTGGTGCTGGCATCGCTGGCGCTGGCGTCGTACCGCAACGCGCGCCGCAGCGGCATGGATCTGATCGCCACGTACCACCACATCGACGAGGCGGTCCGCCGGCACGACCGGCACGGCATGATCACCGCAGTCCTGGCCGAACTGGACCAACACACCGGCGTCCTTCAGGTCATCTCCGCCGGGCATCCCAGCGGCATCGTGATCCGGCAGGGACGCGTGGTCAAAGTACTGCCCACCCCCACCGCGCTGCCGGTGACCCTGGGCGACAAGCGGCCACCGATCGTCGTCGAAGAGGCGCTGGAACCCGGAGACCGGCTGCTGCTCTACACCGACGGGATCACCGAGGCACGCTCCGCCGACGGCGAGCAGTTCGGCGTCGACCGGCTCATCGAATTCGCCGTCAAAGCGGTCGCCGACCAACTACCCGCCCCCGAGACCACCCGGCGCCTGGTGCACGCCATCCTCGACTACCAGGACGACGAACTGCAGGACGACGCCACCGTCCTGCTCGCCGAGTGGATCAGCCCGGCCCCGCTGCGTTCGGACCACGAGCTGAACTTCCCACCGCCGGATCACCTTCTCGACCCGAACGCATAGCGTCCCGGCCACGGGGTAGTCAGCCCGTCGCCCGGGGAAGCCGTCACGGCCTCGCTTCCGCGACGCAGTCCTCCGGCCGGGTATCAGACGTGCTCGGCACATCGGCGACGAGAGGAGCGAACGCTGACCATCGCGGGAAAGGGGGCGCCGGGAAGCGGACCGGTCCACGGCGGGGACGGCTTTCGCAGCCGGTGGACCGGCACCCACGGGACACGGATCCATGAGCGCTTCCACACCGAAGTCCCCGGTCTGCCGACCGTACTCGTGCACGGACTCGCCGTCTCTCACCGCTACCTGATGCCCACCGCGCGGGCGCTCTGCGCCCGGCGTCCCGTCGTGCTTCCGGACCTGCCGGGCTTCGGGCTCAGCGACAAGCCCTCCCGGGCGTACGACGTGGAGCAGCACGCCCGCGCCCTGAGCGCTTGGCTGGATCGTCGCGGGCTCGACCGGATCTGCCTGGTGGGCCACTCGTTCGGGGCGGAGGTCGCCACCCGGCTCGCCGTCCTGCGCCCGGACGTGGTGGCCGCCTTGGTCCTCGCCGGTCCGACCACCGACCCGGCGGCCCGGACCTGGCCCGGGCTGGTCGCCCGGTTCGTCGCCGACCTGCCGGTCGAGCAACTTTGGCAGGCCGGGATCCTGGCCCGCGACGTCGCCGACGCGAAGCCGTGGCGGGTCCTGGCCACGGTCGGACACTCGCTGCGCAACGCGATCGAAAAGGACCTCGTACGCCTGCCGGTGGCTCCGCTGGTTCTCGGCGGCGCGCTCGACCCGGTGGCCCCGGCACGGTGGCGGTCCGAGGTGGCCGCGATCACCACCGGGGCCACGGTGACCGTGCCGTACGCCGGGCACAACGTGCTGACCACCTCCGGCCGCCGCAGCGCTGCCGCGATCGACGCGCACATCCGCCGCACGGTCGCCGGTACGTAGGCCATGCGGATCGGCGTACGACCGTACGCTAGCTGGCTGATGCACGGCGCGGCGTCGGGCCCGACGAGCTCTCCCAGGTCAGCAGCTGGCAGGTGTCGGTGCGGTGTAGCACCTGGCGTACCGGAGTTTGGGGGCGTATGACCCGGAACGTGACGCCGGCCTGAAGGGCCGTGGCCCGGCCCTGTAGCAGAGCGTTGATCGCGTTCTCATCGGCGTCGCCGACCCGGGCCAGGTCGACGACCAGCCGCGTAAGCCGGTGCCCGTGCACGGCGGCGGCGACCGCGGCGGTGAGGCCATCGGCAGTGTCGGCGCAGAGCCGGCCCGCGACCGCGAGGATCGCGACCCCGCTCGTGTTGACGTCGGTGGTGATTCTCATCGGTGTCACGGCGTGCCTTCTCCACGATCCTCGAACGGCCCAGCGGCTTACGTGCCCTCTCGTAGGAGATCTATGCGCAGGTGGTGGACATGACCGACGTCACCGGCAGAACACGATGGTCGACATTCGGGCGGCGTTTGACCCTGGCTCGCCGGGCCGCAACGGCGCGATCCGAGCCACGGTGGGGCCGGCGGGTGGTCCGGTAGATCTCCACCCGGGCGGTATGCCACGGGCCTCTGGAAAAGCACGGTGGGAACGTTTGCCGCCACTCTTGGTGGGAAGCCGCGACTGTCCCTGAGGAAGTGGAGGAAATCATGGTCACCAGATCACGAGCGGGCGACGTGGTAACGGCTCGTCGCCCCGTACAGACCACGGCCCTGGTCGTCGCGATCGTGTTCTTGCTCGTCGGCGTCCTCGGCTTCATCCCCGGCATCACGACCGACTACAGCAGCATGACCTTCGCCGGGCACCACTCCGACGCGAAGCTGCTCGGGGTCTTCGAGGTCTCCGTACTGCACAACATCGTGCACCTGCTCTTCGGCCTGGCCGGTGTCGCGATGGCCCGGACCGTGGCCGGCGCCCGGCTGTACCTGATCGGCGGCGGCGCGATCTACCTGGTGTTGTGGTTGTACGGCCTGGTCGTCGGCCAGGACAGCTCGGCCAACTTCGTCCCCCTGAACCCGGCCGACGACTGGCTGCATCTCGTGCTGGGCCTGGGCATGATCGCCCTCGGCCTGCTCACCACGCGGAGCGTACGCGACCGGGTCTGACCCACGGGCGGGTCCGGCCGGTCGACGGCCGGGCCCGGCGGGTGTACCGGTCACCGCGCACCGGTCAGTGGAGGTAAGCCGTTGAGTGCACGGTGCGGCGCCCGCCGGGGACGCGGCCGGGCACTGACTGCGCTACCAGGAGGACGTATGGCTACCCCGTCTACCTCACCGCCGCGCCCGGGCCCGTCCGGTCGCGGACTCACCGACGACCTGATCACGCTGGCGGGAACGCCGGACGACGACTCGACCGTGCCGCTACTGCTGAACTCCATCACCCAGTTCGCCGCGGATCTGCTGCCGCCGGTCAGTTATGCCTCGATGACCGTGCGCGACAAGGACGCCTATGCCACCGTCGCCATGAGTAGTGAGGTGGCTCTAGCCGTCGACGAGGCGCAGTACGCGGACGAGGTCGGTCCGTGCCTCGACGCCCTGCGAACCGCCGACCCGATGGCCCTGCCGCAGATCGACACGACCGTGAAATGGCCGCGCTTCCGGGAGGCGGCCCACCGGCTGGGCCTGCGCGCGTCGTTGTCCATCCCGCTGTTCGCCGGCCGGGGCATACCGATCGCGGCCCTCAATCTCTACAGCCGTGACACCGCCACCATGGCGCCGCTGTGCACGGCGGTGCTGGCGGCCTTCGAAAGCTCCGGCGAGCACGACGCCGAAACCCGGCCCGACGGCCTCGGCCCCGGCTCACGGCAAATGGTGAACGGACTGATCGGCGCCTTCGAGGTGCGGGCCCGGATTCAACGGGCCCTCGGGATGATCATGGCCGAGGAACAGACGAACGTCGACTTCGCCTACGTGATCCTGCGGTCCCGCGCCGCCGCCATTGCCCTGTCGCTGACCGCCGCCGCCG
This sequence comes from Actinoplanes sp., assembly GCA_036402935.1. GTDB lineage: Bacteria > Actinomycetota > Actinomycetes > Mycobacteriales > Micromonosporaceae > Actinoplanes. The sequence continues at coordinate 4,863 of DASWRZ010000077.1, read as the reverse complement.
GCTCGGTCCTGGCGAGAGCCGGCGATGACCAACGGCCGGCCTGATCGTGGACGCATTTGGCGTGCTCCCGAGCGTGACTTCAGTCGTCCTAAGGGTACGTTCGGCGGGCATGGCCGGTGCGCCGGCCAGCAGGTGTCAAGGAGCGGCCCACATCCCGGATCTTCCGGACGGACGGCCACGCGAGCCCTGCCTGACTCGACGTCGCCCGGCGCCGAGGACGTCCCGTCAGCCGTAGGAGGACCACGTGACCCACTCGCCGTCTCCTTTGGACCCCGCGGACGCCTTCGGACAGCTCAGCCGGATCAAGCTCGGCGAGACCGATCTCAAGGGCGTACTGGAACAGGTGGCTCAGCTCGCCAAACGCACCGTCCCGGGCGCCGATGAAGTCTCCGTCACGCTGATCAAGGGCAACGACGCCCGTACGGCGGCCTACACCGGAAAGCTGGCCCTGAGCCTCGACGAGTGTCAGTACGGCCACGGGCACGGACCCTGCCTCGACGCGTCGGTCTCCCGCGCGACCCTGTCGCTGCCGGACATGGCCGCTGAAGACCGCTGGCCGGACTGGGCCGCCCAAGCCCTGGAGGCCGGCGTCAACAGTTCGCTGTCGATCGGTCTGCCCTTGCACGAGCACGTCTCCGCCGCGCTCAACGTCTACGCCACCAAACCCGACGCGTTCGACAACGACGCCATCATCCTCGGTCAGACGTTCGCCGGCTATGCCGCGGTCGCCCTCACCAACGCCCACCTGTACGACGTACAGGCGAGCCTGGCTCAGCAGATGCAGGCCGCGATGCAGAGCCGCGCCGTCATCGAGCAGGCGAAGGGCATCATCATGGGCAGCCGGCACTGCACCGCCGAGGAGGCGTTCAGCCTGCTCACCCGGGTCTCGCAGGACTCCAACCGCAAACTCCGGGACGTGGCCGCCGCTCTGGTCGCGAACGCCACCCCCGACAACCGGGCCTGAGCCGGATCGAGGTCCTTGCCGGCGCCGAGATGACACACGCGTCTGCCTGCTAGCGCGGAACGGAATGACCCGGCGCCCTCTCCGGGCGCTGGGACCGGTCCCGCCAGCCGGCCGTCGTCGGCCACAGCAGGAGGATCGTCAGGATCGCGACCAGGGCCGTGACCGCCAGGGTGGCGGCGCGCCGGTAGCCGCCGGGCACGGGCGCTGCTGCGGCGCGGGATCCGATCAATCGCCAGGTCGGTAGCAGGCGGGCGAGTACGTGCAGGCCGGTCACGACCGCCCACGCCACGAAGACCGCTTGATGAACGGTCACCCAGTCGACACGCTGCCCGAACGCGTCGACCACGACCGTACGGCTCGTCGCAGGCCCCAGCAGAATCAACAGCAGACCGCTGCCGAGCAGGGCCAGGGTGGTCGCGACGACGAGCGGGCCGAGCACCCGCAGCACCGTCGGCGGCGGCCCGGCCTGCCGGTACGGGCTGCGTCCGAGGTAGTAGCCGACGATGCGCCAGCCGGTGCTGGCCGTCTTGAGCAGCGCGGGCGGGATCAGCAGGACGCCGATGACCAGATGCCAACTGATCAAGCCGCCGACGTCGATGAGGGTGAACAGCTCCGCCATCAGCAGCGTCAGCAGGACGACGCCGGTCCAGGCGGTCAGACGGGCGTTGCCGGCCGGACCTCCGGTACGAGAGCTGACCGGGTCACGCCGAAAGGTGCGACCCAGTGCCTCGTCGACGACGTCGAGACCGACCGAGCGCAGCTCCACGAGCTACCTCCTTCGACGGCGGGCGCGTGCGGGAAGCGAGGCTACGTACGCGGTCCTGAAGGTTTGATGAAGGCCTTCTACGCACCGGGCCCGAAGTCGAATGAGAATCGCGGCCGGGTACTACCGGTCACGATCTTGACCATATCCGGCGCGCTGGTGGCTCATCGGCACGAGCGTACGCCGAACGGGCCGTTGCTCGACGCGGGCGACGCGAGCCGGGTCAAGAGCGGTAAGCTCTTAGCCGGTACTCCATCTCCCGGCTCAAGAAATGCGTCGCAGGAAGGGCCAGGGACCTCGCCCCATGCGCGGGGAGGAGAGGGCGACAGCCGTTGGAAGCTGCCCATCTGCCTGGAGACAACCATGCAACTCGGCCTCGGCCTGCCCATCAGCAACCCGCGTCTGCTCACCGGCTGGGCGCGGCGCGCCGAGTCATGCGGATTCGACACGCTCGCCCTGCTTGACCGGCTCGCTTACCACAACCCCGAACCGCTCGTGGCACTGTCCGTGTTGACGGGCGCGACCTCGCGCATCCGGCTGCAGACCGAGGTACTGATCGGCCCGCTGCGCGCCACCGCCCTGTTGGCTAAACAGGTCGCCACCCTCGACGTCATGTCCGGCGGCCGGTTCACGCTGGGCATCGGCATCGGTGGCCGCGAGGACGACCACGCCGCCGCCGGAACGCCCATCACGGCCCGCGGCAGATTCCTGGAGACCCAGCTCACCGAGCTGCGCCGGATTTGGCACGGCGAGCACTACCAAGACGCGACCGTCGGCCCTCGACCCGACACCCCCGCCGGGCCGCCCATCCTCGTCGGCGCCTTCGCGCCCGCCGCACTGCGGCGGGTCGCCCGCCACGGTGACGGTTTCCTCTGCGCAGCGCCCCTGACTTGGGCCGACAAGCTGGTGCGCACGGTCCACGACGAGTGGACCGCCGCCGGGCGCAGCGGCCGGCCCCGGCTCGTCTGCCAGGTGAACGTCGCCCTCGGCGCGGCGTTTGCACCGGCCCGCTCGGCCATCGCCGCCTACTACGGCCGCGACGACTGGGGCATACCGATTGCCGACCCGAACGAGCTTGTCGACACCGTCGCTGCCTACCGCGCTTTCGGCGCCGACGAACTGGTCTTGTACTGCTACGCCGACGACCCGTCCCAGGTGGACACCCTCGCCGGGATCCTCGGCCTCAGCTGACCTCGACGATGACGGCGCCGGCGTCAACCGGTGACGGGGTCGGCCCATGTGGCTCGGAGAAGGCCGACCAGACCCGTGCTCGCCGAGCGCCTCGCTACCGAAAGAAGTGACTCGGCGGCTTGCGCCTCCGTAGCCAGAGTCGCGGCGGTGACGGCCTTACGATGTGCGTCTTCCTCGGCCCGCGCCGCCTCGACCTCGGCTTGCTCGTACCGTCGCCAAGCCTCGCGCAGCTGTAGCTCCCATCCGAGCGGCACCGCGGCCGGGCGCGGCGTGGGTTCGGCCATGACCTGCGCGTGCTGCCAGATCCGGTTGAGTTCAGCCACCGACAGCTGCCTGCGCTGGTACGCGTCCAGCGCGGCTCGCTGCAGGAGCTGATGAGCTTCGCCGGCCGCCTCGGCGCGTTTGCGTGCCAGCCGGTGGCGTTGCTCCGCCATGTCGCGTGCCGCGGCAGCCTGTACCGCCGCATACTGTGCTTGGTCAGCCTCCTCCAAGGCGTGTTCCGCCGCTGCGGTTGCTGTTTCGGCATAGGCCGCCACGACGTCCACCTCGTCGGTGATGGGCACCGCCCAGCCGTGATCCGTTCTGATGTCGGCGCATTCGTGTTGGCGATGAGCAACGATGCCCAGCAGCACCAGAGCCAGCAACAGGTTGGCCTGGATCGCGCCGACAATCAGCAACACGAGTATCGACACTGTGGTCCCCTCTCCAGGCCGGGCAGCGAGACCCCGCGCTCTTCTCGACCGTATTGCTGATCTTCGGACGGCGCACGGCCGAACGGCGCCTCGATGGAGCGGGAAGGCCACGGAGTCAGGCGGGCCGGCTACGGCCCGCCGGTCAGCCGCATCTGTTGAGCGACAGCCGAATGTCAGTAGTCGACGACAGCGTTTGTCAGCGCTCAGGGCGTGTCACGGTACAGAACCGTGGTCTGGGAGGTGACCATGTAGTGATGACCTCCTCGCCCCGCCGGCCGGACGTCGGTGGCCGACCGGGTCCGATAGGCGGGACTACCGCGCCCGGTGGAGAGTCCGGCCCCGGTCGCGGGGGCGGATACGAGGTGCGCCGGCACGACGTCGCCGCTGATCCGCCCCCGGAGCCGGGGACGTTCGATCTGGTGCACGCCCGGCTCGTGCTGGTCCATGTACCCGACCGGGCCCGGGCCTTGGCCACGATGGCGGCAGCGCTGCGGCCCGGCGGCTGGTCGAGGACGCCGATACCGCTCTGCAGCCACGGGCCTGCCTGGACGACAGCGGCCCCGCACAGCAGCGGGCCAACCGGCTGCGCGACGCGGTCCGGGAGCTGCTGACGCGCCGCGGCGCGGACCTGCGCTACGGCCGGAGACTGCCGCGGGCATTGCGTGAGACCGGCTTGGTCGATGTCGCCGCGGTCGGCTCTTTCCCGGTCGGCGGGCTGGCCTGCGACCGGTTGGAGGCGGCGACCATACGGCACGTGCGCGGCGAGCTGCTCGCGGCCGGGTTGGCCGACGACGCCGAAATCGATGCGCACCTGGCCGCCATCCACGCCGGCGAACTCGACCTGACACTCGCGCCGCTGATCTCGGCCTGGGGACGCCGTCCGGCCGAGCACCCACCGGCAGTCGGTTAGTGGACGGGCCGGGCTGTTCTGCTCGCCGCGTACGCCGAACACCCAGTCGGCCTCACCGGTGGAGTCGCTCGGTATGCCGGACGTGCACCGCCCCAACCTGCAGGGCCGGGTGGCGGCCGAATTCGTTAGGTTCTCCCGAGCGATACCCGCCGCCCGGCACCGCAGCGGACCCTAGTCCATCCGCGATCAGCGCACGTTATCCGCGGCAGATCCGTGCACCTCGAAGGTCACCGGCGCTCGGCGGTCATCGAGTCGGAAGACGCAGCCGGGAACATGTCCGGTCGACATTTTCGCGTAGGACGTCGATGGCCCTTTCAGGGTTACGGCTCGCGAGGTCGGCGAT
>DASWRZ010000076.1:0-10331 GCA_036402935.1 Actinoplanes sp. | reverse complement strand
CCCGGTCTTGTCGCTGACCCGGGCGGCCTGCTGCATGTTGTGCGTGACGATGATGATCGTGAAGCGGTCCTTCAGCTTGAACATCAGGTCCTCGATCGCCAGCGTCGAGATCGGGTCGAGCGCCGAGCAGGGCTCGTCCATCAGCACGACCTGCGGCTCGACCGCGATCGTGCGGGCGATGCACAGACGCTGCTGCTGGCCGCCGGAGAGACCGGCGCCGGGCCGGCCGAGCCGGTCCTTGACCTCGTCCCACAGGTTGGCCGAGCGGAGCGACTTCTCGGCCGCCTCCTCGAGCAGCGACTTCTTCTTGACTCCGTTGAGCTTGAGGCCGGCCACGACGTTCTCGTAGATCGACATCGTCGGGAACGGGTTGGGCCGCTGGAAGACCATGCCGATCAGCCGGCGGACCGCGGTCACGTCGACGTCGGGGTCGTAGATGTTCTGGTCGTCGATGGTCAGCTTGCCCTCGATGCGCGCGTCGGGCAGCACCTCGTGCATGCGGTTGATGGACCGCAGGAACGTCGACTTGCCGCACCCGGACGGACCGATGAGCGCGGTGATCGTCTTGGGCTCGACCGTCATCGAGACGCCGTCGATCGCCTTGAATGAGCCGTAGTAGGAGGTGACGTCCGTCGCCTCGATGCGCTTGGCCATGGAGATACCTCTTATCGGGACAGTCGGTTGCGGCGGGCGAGCAGCTTCGCGGCGATCGTCAGGATCAGCACGATCGCGACCAGGGTGAGAGCCGCGGTCCAGGCGCGGTCGGGTGCGTACTTGGAGGCGCTGCCGGCCTGCTGGTAGACGAACAGGGCCAGCGAGGACTGGTTGCCGCTGAAGGCGTTGAAGTTGATGGCGTCGGCGCCGCCGGCCACCAGCAGCACCGGCGCGGTCTCGCCGGCGGCCCGGGCGACCGCCAGCATGACGCCGGTGACGATGCCGGGCAGGGCGGTCGGGAGGACGATCCGCGTGATCGTCTTCCACTTCGGCACGCCCAGGGCGTACGAGCCCTCGCGCAGCGGGCCCGGTACCAGCCGCAGCATCTCCTCGGTCGATCGGACGATCGTCGGCAGCATCAGCACCGTCAGCGCGAGCGCGGCCGCGAAGCCGGAGAAGCGCGGCGTGCCGTGGTTGAACCACGGGCTGACGATCAGCACCCAGAACGACAGGACGAACAGACCGGCCACGATCGACGGGACACCGGTCATGACGTCGACGAAGAAGCGGATCGTCGCGGTCAGCTTGCCCCGGCCGTACTCCACGATGTAGATCGCGCCGAGCACGCCCAGCGGCACGGCCAGGACGGTCGCGATCCCGACCTGCTCCAGCGTGCCGATGATGGCGTGGTAGGCGCCGCCGCCGGCGTCGCGGGCGCCGATGTTGTTCATCGAGGCGTTGAAGAAGTCGCCGTCGAGCCGGGACGATCCCTTGGAGATGAGCGTCCAGGCGACCGAGGCGAGCGGGATGACCGCCAACAGGCAGGCGACGTAGATCGCGGCCCGCCACATCCGGTTGCGGGCGGCCCGGCGGCCCTCGACCCGGCCGGCCGCGATGTTGAGCCCGACCAGGTAGAGCACCAGGCCGAGCACGAGGGCCAGGACCCAGTTGCCGATCCCGGTGCCGAAGACGATCGCGCCCGCGACGATCAGGGCGACGACGGCGATGGCCAGGTCGGCGACGACCGGCAGCTTCTTCGTACGGATGTGGTCCGCCGTCATCACGACGTCGGGCATCTGGTTCTCGAGAGTCGTCATGCCGTGCTCCCCTGGGACATGCCCTTCTGGCCCTCACCTGACACGCCGTTGCTCGGTGCGGCTGATTGCCGCTCGGTGCAGGCGGTCATGCCGCACTGTCCCGGAATTCGCGACGGCGGTAGATGATCGCCCGGGCCGTCATGTTCACCACCAGCGTGATCACGAAGAGCACCAGACCGGACGCGATCAGCGCGCCCCGGCCGACGTCGTTGGCCTCGCCGAAGGTGTTGGCGATGTTGGCGGCGATCGAGTTGCCGCCGGCCTGGATCAGGTTGAACGAGACGTTGAAGGTGATGCCGAGGGTCAGGGCCAGTGCGATGGTCTCGCCGAGCGCGCGGCCGAGGCCGAGCATCACGGCGGCGATCACGCCGGGCTTGCCGTACGGCAGCACCGCGGTGCGGACCATCTCCCACTTGGTGGCGCCCAGCGCGAGGGCGGCCTCCTCGTTCATGGCCGGGGTCTGCTGGAACACCTCGCGGGAGAGCGAGGTGACGATCGGCAGCACCATGATCGCCAGCACCAGCGAACCGAGCAGGATCGACTGTCCGAACGGGCCGTCGCCGCCGAACAGCGGGATCCAGTGGAAGTAGTGGTTGAGCCAGACCGAGAAGTCACGGACCGGGTTCTGGAACAGGTCGCGGCCCCAGAGGCCGAAGACCACACTGGGCACGGCCGCGAGCAGGTCCATGACGAAGCCGAGGGGGGTCGCCAGCGACTTCGGAGCGTAGTGCGAGAGGAAGAGCGCGATACCCAGAGCGATGGGCACCGCGACGATCAAGGCGATGACAGCGGTGAGCACGGTTCCGAAGGCGAGCGCCGCGATGCCGAAGTGGGGCGACGCGTCGTTGGGGAACCAGTCCTTCGTGGTCAGGAAGTTCGACTTGTCGGCGTTGATCGCCGGCACGGCCTTCGAGATCAGGAAGATCGCGATGGCCACGATGATCACCAGGACCATCAGGCCGGCGGCCAGGGAGAGCCCACGGAACCCGCTCTCCATGGAGAAGCGCGCCTTCTTCGGCAACGCACCGCCACCGCCCAGAGGTGGCTCTTCGTAACTTCTCGGCGAAACGCCGTTGCCGGCGGACCTGACATGCCGTCCTGGCATGCCCGATCCGCCGGCGGTGGCGTTCGTCGAGCGGGAGGGGTAGTCACCCATCTGCTCGCTCGCTGTCTGTCGTATGGGAGGGATTAGGCCGTCGAACGGAAGCGGATCGAGTGCGGTGGATCAGGAGATGGCGGCGACCGACGCGGCCACCTGGGTCCGGACCGACTCGGGCAGCGGCGCGTAACCGAGGTCACTGAGGACCGACTGGCCACCGGTGCTCGAGGTGTAGGTCAGGAACGCCTTGATGTCGGCGGCCTTGGCGCTGCCCTTGCTGCAGGCGATCTCGTAGGTCACCAGACCGATCGGCCACGCGCCCGCCTGGGTGGTGTTGTAGTCGATCGTCATGGTCAGGTCGGGGGCGGTACCGGTGATCTTCGCGCCCTCGATCAGCTTGCCGGCGGAGTCGGCGGTCAGCTGGGCGTACTCACCCGCGCCGTTCTTGACCTTCGCCATGGACAGGCTGCTGTTCTGGGCGAACGACAGCTCGACGTAGGCGAGGGTGCCCGGGGTGCTCTTGACCTTGGCGGCCACGCCGTCCGAGCCCTTGGCGCCGACGCCGCCCGGGGCCTTCCAGGTCTTGTCGTGGTCGAAGGTGTAGTCGGCCTTGTCCACCGTGCCCAGGTACTTGGTGAAGTTGTCGGTGGTGCCGGACGAGTCCGAGCGGTGCACCGTCTGGATCGTGGTCGACGGCAGGGTCGCGCCGCTGTTCTGCCCCGCGATCGCCGGGTCGTTCCACTTGGTGATCTTGCCAGCGAAGATCTTGGCCAGGGTCGGACCGTCGAGCTGGAGGTCCTTGACACCGTCCACGTTGTAGACGACGGCGATCGGGCCGACGACCATCGGCAGGTCCATCGCCACGCCACCCGGGCACTTCGGGTCGGCCGCGGTGTGCTCCGCGGGCTTGAGCGCCGAGTCGGAACCGGCGAAGTCAGCCGTGCCCGCGGTGAACGCCTGGACGCCGGCGCCGGAGCCGGTGCCCTGGTAGCCGATCTTCGCGCCCGAGCACTGACCCTGATAGTCCTTGATCCACTCGGCCATCGCATTGGCCTGTGCCGTCGAGCCCTCGGCGGTGAGGCTGCCCGTGGTGCAGCTGCCCGCCGCCGCGGAAGCGTTCGCGGCACTACCGGCGGTCGACGACGTGTTGTTGTCGGAGCCGCAGGCAGCGAGCGAGAGCGCCGCAGTCAAAGCAATGCCGGCAACGTAACCGGACCGCTGGAGCTTCACAGTTTTCCTTTCGGATGGGGTGCAAGGCCGGTCTCTCACCGGCACAACCCGAAAGCTAGGAGGCCGAGGTAGCCGCTGAACTTGGCCTAAATGAACTGGGGGTGAACTCGTCAAGCCCTATGGATGGCTTCGGACTGAGGGCGAGTTGTCCGTTGCGTGAACCGAGTGGCGCCCGGCCGATATGTCGGATATATCGCCGCGACCGTAATCGGCCCGAGACCCGGCCTTGTCTCTCTCGTGACGTAGCAGACTCGTCACCGACCGGATTTAGCTGCATAATACAGTTATGAGTTCTGGGTCCAAGCCAACGTCGAATCCGTTCCGGCAGCCGCGCGCCGTCTGGGCCGTGGCCTTCGCTTGTGTCATCTCGTTCATGGGCATCGGCCTCGTCGACCCGATCCTGCCCGCGCTCGCACACAACCTGCATGCCACGCCGAGCCAGGTGTCCCTGCTGTTCACCAGCTATCTGGTCGTCACCGCGGTCGCCATGCTGGCCGTCGGCTGGATCTCGAGCCGGATCGGCGCCAAGCGCACGCTGATCTTCGGCCTGATCCTGATCGTCATCTTCGCCGCCCTGGCCGGCACCTCGGGCTCGGTCGGCGGCATCGTCGGCTTCCGGGCCGGCTGGGGCCTCGGCAACGCGATGTTCATCGCCACCAGCCTGGCCGTCATCGTGGCCTCGGCCAGCGGCGGCTTCGCGGGCGCGATCATCCTGTACGAGACCGCGCTCGGCCTCGGCATCGCGGTCGGCCCGCTGCTCGGCGGCGAACTCGGCAGCATCAGCTGGCGGGGCCCGTTCTACGGCGTGGCCGTTCTGATGGCGATCGCGCTGATCGCTACCGCGCTCTTCGTACCGTCACTGCCCAAGCCGCAGCACAAGACCTCGATCGCGGCCCCGCTCCAGGCACTGCGCCACCGCGGCCTGCTGACCATGGGCATCATGGCGCTGCTCTACAACTGGGGCTTCTTCACCATGCTCGGCTACGCGCCCTACCCGATGGAGCTGTCGGCCCAGAAGCTCGGTCTGGTCTTCACCGGCTGGGGCCTGCTGGTCGCCGGGTTCAGCGTCTATTTCGCGCCGCGCCTGCAGGCGCGATTCGGCACCGCCAAGGTCCTCTACGTCAACATGTTCGCCCTCGGCGTCGTGATGGCGGTGATCGCGGCCGGCGTGAAAACCCCGGCGGTGGTGATCGTCGCGGTGATCGCGAGCGGCGCCTTCATCGGCATCAACAACACCCTGACCACCCAGGCGGTCATGCTGGTCGCGCCGGTCGAGCGGTCGGTCGCGTCGTCGGCGTACGGCTTCGTGCGGTTCATCGGCGGCGGCCTGGCCCCGTTCGTGGCCGGCAAGCTCGCCGACGCGTTCAACCTGAGCGTTCCGTTCTACCTGGGCGGCGTCGCGTTCCTGCTCGCCATCTTCGTGCTGGCGAGCGGCCACAAGCTGGTCACCGCGGCCGAGGCCGGGCTGGCCGAACCGTCGCCGCTCGAGGGGGTCGGGCCGCCGCTCGAGGCGGGGTCGCGCCCGGTGGTGGTCGCGGTCGGCGCCACCGCGGACGCGGGCGAGATCGTCGAGGCGGCCGCCGCGATCGCCCGCGACCTGGGCGCGCCGCTCGAGGTGGTCCGGGTCCGCGAGACGGTGGTGATCGAGGAGCTGGCGGTCGACCCGGAGGACGAGGACGACGCCCGCGCCGCCATCGCCGACCTGCTCGAGCACCTGACCGCGCACGGCATCGCGGCGACCGGGCAGATCCTGCGCAGCGTCGGCGACCATGCGGCGGCCGGCCGGGTGCTGGCTCAGCACGCCGATGAGGTCCAGGCCCGTACGGTCGCGGTCGGGCGCTCCCCGCGCGGCCCGGCGTCGCAGTTCGCCGAGGGCAGCTTCACCTCGGCGCTCACCCACGCGACGACCCGTACGGTGGTGCTGGTCAGTCCTGGCGCCACGCCGCACGAATTGACGGCCGACGTTCTCCCGTCGCTGCGCGGGGCTTAGGTTGCTTCCATGGGGTTCGAACTCGGCACCGATGGTCCCGGCGCGATCGTCGTCGGTGTCGACGGTTCCCCGACCTCGCTGCGCGCCGCGGCCTACGCGGCGGGACTGGCCCGGCGGCAGCGCACCAAGCTGATCGTGGTCTACGCCCGTACGTCGCCGGCCACCCTGCTCACGCTGGCCGACCACAGCGGGCTGGCCACCCACGCCGTGCTGCAGACCCAGGACGAGCTGGAAAATCAGCTCCGCACCGAGCTGGAGCGCCAGTCCGAGATCTGGGGCGTCGACGCTCGCCTGGTGGTGCGACGCGGCGACCCGTACACGCTGCTCGCCGAGGTGGCGAAGGAAACCCGGGCCGAGGCGGTCGTGGTCGGCTCATCGGCCAGCGTCGGCCACCGGATCGCCGGATCGCTCGCGATCCGGCTGGTCAAGTACGGCCGCTGGCCGGTGACCGTCGTTCCTTAGCGCTGGTAGCTGATGTCGGCCTGATAGATCTCGAAGCCGAAGCGCCGATAGAGCGCGACCGCGGCCGTGTTCGACTCGTCGACGTAGAGCATCGCCGTGGTCAGGCCGGAAGCCGCCAGGTGGCGCAGGCCCTCGACGGTCAGGGCGGCGCCGAGCCCGCGGCGGTGGCCGCCCGGGTCGACGCCGAGCACGTAGATCTCGCCCAGTGCCGGATCGGCGCCCGCGGCCGGGTGGACCTTGGTCCAGTGGAAGCCGAGCAACCGGTCTTCGATGTCGACCGCGAGCAGGAAGCCGGCCGGGTCGAACCACGGCTCCTCCTCGCGCAGCCGCAGGTCGTCGCGGGTCCAGCGGCCCTGCTCGGGGTGGTGGGCGAAGGCCCGCGAGTTGACCCCGAGCCAGGCCTCCTCGTCGGAACCGGGGCGGAAATGACGGATGGTCACGCCGGGCGGCAGCGGGGCGTCGGCCAGCGGCTGGTCCAGGGGACGGCGCATCTGCCAGAGGACGCGTACGCGCTCGAAGCCGTTCTTGACGGCAAAAGCCCGCGCACCGGGTTCGTCGCCGTGGGCCCAGAATCGCACGGGTTCGTCGCCGACCGCGTTCAGCAGCGCCGTTCCGTATCCCTGCCGGCGGTGACGCGGATCGACGACCAGCTCACCGGCCGGCCCCTCCGGGTCCGTCCGGTCCAGGAACGCATATCCGGCCAGGCCGTCGTCGGTTGCGGCCAGCAGGTGTACGCGGCCCGCCGGGTCGCCGCCACCTCGCACTCGAAGCACGACATCCTCCGAGAGCGGGTAGACGCCGTCCGCCTGCTCGGCCGCCGCGGCCAGGGCCAGAACCTGATCGATCTCGGACGCGGACAGCCGGTCCGCGATCCGAACCGGCTGTCCGTGCGTCATGCGGTTGACCTTAGACCGGCACGCTCACCGGCACGTTGTCGGGCAGCTGGCGGCCCGACGGCGGAGTCACGAACTTGTAGCCCACCTGGCGCACGGTGCCGATCATCGACTCGTATTCGGAGCCGAGCTTGGCCCGCAGGCGCCGCACGTGCACGTCGACCGTGCGGGTGCCGCCGAAGTAGTCGTAACCCCAGACCTCGCGCAGCAGCTGGTCGCGGGTGAAGACCCGGCCGGGGTGCTGGGCGAGGAACTTGAGCAGCTCGAACTCCTTGTAGGTGAGGTCGAGCGGGCGCCCCTTGAGCTTGGCCGCGTAGGTGTCGGGGTCGATCATGAGCTCGCCGGCCCGGATCGAGCCACCGGCGCCCGCGGTCGCATTGCTGAGCCGGCCCACGCCCAGCCGCAGCCGGGCCTCGAGCTCGGCCGGGCCCGCGCCGGCCAGGATGACGTCGTCGACGCCCCAGTCGGCGTTGAGTGCGATCAGGCCGGCCTCGGTGACCACCGCGAACAGCGGCACACCGATGCCGGTGGCGTGCAGCATGCGGCAGGTGGCGCGGGCCTCGGACAGCTCGGTGCGGGCGTCGACCAGCACGGCGTCGGGGCTCGGACCGGAGACCAGCGTGCGGACGTCGCGCGGGGCGGTACGTATGGAGTGGGGAAGCAGGTCCAGCGCGGGGAGCACGGCGGAAGGTTCACCGGCACGTGCCGTTACCAACAGAAGGATTTCCACACTCACCTCCGTCCTTGCGGCGCGGGGGCCGCTCGGGTGACCCGGCCGCGACCAGCTGTTGACGGTCGCGTGACCGGAGAATGTCCCGGCGTCACCGACGGGTGGGCTGTGCACCACCTTAACCGATCCACCGGCACGCAGGCTTCGGTCATGTAACCAACTGATGACGTAAACCGGCACTCCGTGACCGAACGGGCGGAAGATTAGGGTGGTGCACCCTTGTCTGGCACCATCGCAGGCGTGTTCCCCTCCATGCCGCAGGAAGACGACTGGGACGCCGAGGCGACCCGCGACGTAGCTCGCGCGTCCCGCACCGGCCGCGGTCCGGGCACCTACGGCGCGACCCCTGACGAGGAGGGCCGCACCAGCCACCGCTCCACCGGCAACGACCGTAAGGAGGAGCCGGAGGAGGTCGAGGAGGAACTCGAGGAGATCGAGGTCGTCCCGGTCCGGCGGCAGCTCTCGCTGGCGATCGCGGTCTTCGCCGGCCTGCTCGGCATGGGCCTGATCCTGGGCGCGGCGACCGCGGCGCCCGACAGCCGCCTCCCGTTCGCGATCGTGCTGTTCGGGGTGCAACTGCTCTTCCTGCTGGCCTGGACGATGGCCCTGCGGCCGCCCGCGGCGAGCGCGACAGCCGGCGTCTGCGTGGCGGTCGGGCTGGTCGCCGACTATCTGGTCGCCGAACGCGACGGCACCGGCTTGCTGACCCTGCTGCTGGTCGCGCTGGGCGGTTTCGTGGTCGCGCTGATCGGCCAGCTGTTCCGCGCCGAGGACCGCGCCCGGATCAGCGACACCTACCGGACCACCCTGGTGATCGTGCTGGGCGTCGTGGCGTACGCGATCCCGGTGATCCTCACCCGCGTACCGGTCGGCACCCAGACCGTCGAGGTCTGCGCCGCCGCCGCAGGCGTGGCATTGCTGATCGCCCGGGTGACCGACGCGATCTTCCCCAAGCCGCGGATCGCGCCGCAGGTGCCGCGCGGCGCGACCGGAGTGGTGGTCGGCGCGATGCTCGGCACGCTCGTCGCGGCCGTGCTCGGCAGCGTGCTGGTGCTGCCGTTCACCCCGGCCAAGGGCGCGGTGATCGGCCTGATCGCGGCGGTCGTGGCCAGCCTGGTCGACCTGGCGGTCAACTTCGGCGAGGCCGGGCGCACGCTGGCCGGCGACGCGCCGACCTTCTGGGTGGCCCGGCACATGCAGGGTCCGCTGGGGGCGTTCGCCCTGGTCGCCCCGGTCGCGTACGCCTTGACCCACTGGTATATGTCCTAACCGCTTGGCGACGGTTTCGCGGCTGCCTGGATCGGGGCATGTACGGTCCTCGACAGCCATCGCCGTTCGAGGAGGATCCGTGGCCGAGTACGGGACCGCGCGCCCCAAGCGACGCCGTGGGCGCGGCCTGCTGATCACCCTGATCGTGCTGCTTATCATCGTCGCCGTCGTGGCGTTCGCAGCCGACCGGTTCGGCCGCTCCTACGCCGAGCGCATCATCAGCGACAAGGTGAGCGACCAGGTCGCCAACCAGAAGGCGACCAGCGAGAAGCCGGACGTCACGATCGAGGGCTTCCCCTTCCTCACCCAGGTCTTCCACGGCCACTACGACGAGATCAAGATCGAGCTGGCCGACTTCACCGGGCCGGCCGACCAGAACGACACCAAGAAGATCAAGCTGCCGCTGCTCGACATCCGGGCCAAGGACGTGCAGGCCTCGCTCGACGCGCTGCGCTCGGGCGGCAACATCGTGGCCGGCACGGTGACCGGCACCGGCACGATCGACTACAAGCAGCTGATCGCGCTGATCAACCAGCCCGGCCTGACGCTGACCGAGAAGGACGGCAAGCTGACCGGCTCGGCCGAGGTGCCCGCGCTCGGCCAGAAGTTCAAGGTCACCGGCGTGGCCAAGCTGTCGGTGTCGAACGGCGTGGTGCACGTCGGCTTCGACAACGTCGGCTCCCCCGACCTGCCCAACCTGCCCGGCCTCAACGCGATCATCGCCGGCTACGCCAAGAACCTGGGTCTCGACATCCAGGTGCCGGCCCTGCCGCTCAAGCTGAAGGTGCAGCAGATTCAGCCCCAGCCGGACGGGCTCCGGTTCACCGCCGGGGCCAGCAACGTGACTCTCAACTCGACCGGCGTGTGACCCGGCCCTCCTTCCCGGATCGTGGTCGGTTCTGTTACC
>DASWRZ010000075.1:0-16289 GCA_036402935.1 Actinoplanes sp. | reverse complement strand
CCGGGTTGTCACTGGTGGGCCGGTTCGGGCGATTCGCCCGGCCGGCTCATCTGTGCTGGTGGCCGGGATTTTCTCAACCGGGCCAGGCGGACGCCGACAGGAGGGGTGCGCGACCGGAGAGGAGGTCTGCCCATGGGTGAGACGCCTCCCGGGCGGCTGAGCGCCGACACCAAGATCGGTGTGCTGACCGCCGTTCTGGTAGCGGTGACCCTCACCGTGCAGGCGATGTGGTGCGTCGGCGGCGTCACGCTTGCCGGCCATGACGTCGTACGCCTGGCCGTGGTAGCTCTGCTCTTCGCCGCCGCCGAGAAGTTCGTCGTCACGTTCCCGGTCCGCCGCGGGGCGCACACGATCAGCCTCAGCGAGATTCCTCTGGTCCTCGGACTGGCGACAATCGCTCCGCCGCTGCTGGTCGCCGTCCGGATGGTCGGCGGCCTGGTCGGCCTGACCGCTTTCCGGCGGCAGCGCGGCAGCAAACTCGCCTTCAACATGGCGCTCTACGGGGTTCAGGCCGCTGCCGCCGGCGCCGTTTTCCACCTGGTCGCCCGATCGTCGGATCCGCTCGGCCCGACCGGGTGGATCGCCGCATACGCGGCGACCTTCGCGACCGACGTGATCTCCATCGTTCTGATCAGCGCGGTGATCGCGCTGCACGACGACAGCGGGGAATGGCGGCGGCTGCTGACCGCCGACGTCCGCAAACTGTTCCAGCTGCCGCTGGTGGCCGTCACCACCACACTGGGGCTGGTCACCACGATCGTGGTCCGCGACCGGGCGCCGGCGGCGGTGCTGCTCGGGGTCCTCTCACTCGCGATCTACCGGGTGCTCCATCGCTACGCCCAGCAGAGCCAGGGCCACACCCAGGTCGAGGCGCTGTACGAATTCACGCGCAGCCTGAACGGGTCCCAGGACGCCGACGAGGTGGCGCGAGTCGTTCTGAGTCAGGTCCGTGACCTGGTCCGGGCGGAATCCGCCGAGCTGGTCCTCGCCGACCAGGACGCCACCGTTCGGATCCGGCTGGTCGGTCAGGACGATTTCGAGGTCGGCGTCGCCACTGCTCCCGGCGACGCCTGGTGGCGCCCGGCCCGCCTCGGTGAACCGGTTTTCCTACCGGCCACCAAGCAGCGCGTGCGCCGCCCGTCCGAACCCATTGACGCGATGGCCGTGCCCGTGGCGCTGGGAGACACCACCGCCGTTCTCATCGTCACCGGCAGCCTGCCCGACATGGAGACCTTCACGCCGGACCACCTGCGGCTGATGCAGGCGCTCGCGGCCCACGCCGGAGTCGCCCTGACCAACGTGCGCCTGGTCGAACGACTGCAACACATCAGCGTGACCGATGCCCTCACCGGCCTGCCCAACCGGCGCAAGCTGCTCGCCGAGCTGCAACAGGCAGTCGGGACGCCAGGCATCGTCGGCGTCCTGCTCCTCGACCTTGACCGATTCAAGGAGGTCAACGACGCTCTCGGGCACACCATCGGCGACCGGGTACTTCGCGAGGTCGGCAACCGGCTCCAACACCGGTTCGCAGGCCGGGGCACCGTTGCCCGGCTGGGCGGCGACGAATTCGCCATGATCATTGCCAACGCCTCGACGCCCAGCGAGGTGCTCGCCGTCGCGGACGAGCTGCGCCGCACCGTCGAGGAACCGATCCCGGTCGGCGATCTCGCCCTCCGGGCGCAGGCCAGCATCGGTGTCTGCTTCGCGCCGGACCACGGCACCGACCCCGACCAGTTGCTGCAACGCGCCGACGTCGCGATGTACGCGGCCAAGCAGGCCCGCTCGGGCGTACGCGTCTATCAGGTCGAGGACGACCAGAACACGCCACGACGTCTGTCGCTTCTGACGGAGCTACGTACAGCTGTCGAGACGGGCGCCATAACGGTGGTATACCAACCCAAGGTGGACCCGGTGTCGGGCCGCGTGCTCGGCGCGGAGGCGTTGAGCCGATGGCGAAGCGCGGACGGGCCGGTCTCGCCGGACGAATTCATCCCCCTGGCCGAGCGGTCCGGACTGATCCTGCCCTTGACCCGGCACGTCCTGGACACCGCGCTCGCGTCATGCGCGGACTGGCGGCGGACCGGACACGAGCTGTCGGTCGCCGTCAACCTGTCCCCCCAGACCATCGCTGACCCGGCGCTTATCGGCGAGGTACAAGGAGCGCTCGCGGCGCATGGTGTCCCGGCCGGGGCTTTGACGCTGGAGATCACCGAGACCGGAGTCATGGAGGATCCCACTCACAGCCTGAGCATTCTGGAATCCCTGCGGGCGCTGGGCGTCAAGTTGTCGGTTGACGATTTCGGCACCGGGCATTCCTCCCTCGGCCGGCTGGCCGACCTGCCCGTCCAGGAAATGAAGATCGACAAAGGCTTCATCCGGGACTTGACGACGAATCGGAGCCGGCGGGCGGTCACCGACGCATCGCTGCACCTGGGACATGCGCTCGGCCTGCACGTCGTGGCCGAAGGCGCCGAGACGCAGGCGGAATTCGAGTACCTGCGCCGACTGGGCTGCGACTCCGTACAGGGCTACTACATCTCGCGGCCGTTACCCGCAGGCCAGTTCATGACGTGGCTGGACAACTGGGACCGCGCGTCGACACCGATTGTTCCCATGGTGTGGGCCGGTGAATAGCGGACTCGGCTTTGGCGGGGCGGCTTACGGCGTACGGCCGGAGGAACAAGCCGTGCGGAGCGCGAGTGAGTCAGCTCAGCGGGGGCGCTGCTGGCGCATGCCCTTGGTGGGGCGCATGTTTTTCGGGATCGCGCCCTTCGGCATCTGCGGGCGGGCCATCAGGGCGCCGAGGCGGGTGTCGAGGGCGTTGACGTCCTTGCCGGTCAGGTTGCGGGGCAGGCGCATCAGCGTGGTCCGCATCTTGCGGATCGGGAGCTGGCCCTCCTCGTTGCCGAGGACGTAGTCGAACATCGGGGCGTTGCCGATGACCTTGGAGAGGCGCTTCTTTTCCTGGCCCAGGAGGCCGCGGACGCGCTGGGGCTGGCCCTCGCCGATCAGGATGACGCCGGGGCGGCCGATGACCACGTGGACCATGTCGAACTGGGTGGTCGAGCTGGCCGCCGGGCGGACCCGCCAGTCGCCGCGCATGTTTTCGATCAGCTGGGGGGCCGCGCCGGGCTGGCCCTCGGCCGCGTTCATCATCGCGGCGTTGGAGCGCAGGTTGAGCACGATGACCGCGGCCAGAAGGGCGACCAGGATGCCGGCCGGAAGGTAGACGAGGCTCAAACCCAGGACGATGCCGAGCACGGTGAGAGCGAGCGGGATCAGGATCGCGCCGGCCAGCAGCGGGACGAACAGTTTGTCCTGCTGTGCCGTGAACTTGATGACCTGACCGATTTGCTTCAGGCGCTCGCCGAACGACACCTTCTCCTGGGGATTTGCTGCCATAACCCGGAAGTGTAGAGGGACTCACCCTCCTTACGCGGGCCGGGAGGCCGCCCTCGTCGAGTAAGGAGGCCGAGGCGGCCGTAAATGAGGCAGCTGCCCCATGCCGGGCGGGGGCCTTCAGGCGAAAAGTCGACTCCAGAAGCGAAGGCAGCGAAGGAGAAGACGATGTTTCTGCACACCGACCCCCAGGCCCAGCTCGACCTCTACCACCAGCGTTCGGAGGAGCTGATCCGCCAGGCGACCGAATACCGGCGGGCCCGGGCCGCACGGGGACGACACCGCAGGTTCCGTCGGCGGCACGACTGAGGGGCGTTTCATGTCGTACCCCCATGGCATGCTCGAACTCATGACGGCGCATGCGCACAGCGAGGTTCTGGTCGGGCGCGAGCCCGACCTGGCCGTGCTGCGCGACGCGCTGAAACGCACCCGCAGCGCCGAGCCGTCGGCCGTCCTGGTCGGGGGCGAGGCCGGGGTGGGCAAGACCCGGCTGGTCGAGGAGTTCGTGCGGAGTCTGCCCGCCGACCGGGTGCGCGTGCTGACCGGCCAGTGCCTCGAGCTGGGTGAGGAGGGGCTGCCGTTCGCCCCCTTCGCCGGGGCGCTGCGTGACGTGCTGCGGGCCGAGGGGCCCGGGGTCTTCGCCGGTCGTGAGCGTGAGTTCGCCCGGCTGCTGCCCGAGCTCGGGCCGCCGCCCGACGTCATCGACGCCCGGCGTGGCCTGCTGCTCGAGTCGGTGGGCGAGCTGTTCGCCCGGCTCAGCGCCGCCCAGCCGGTCGTGCTCGTGCTGGAGGACCTGCACTGGGCCGACCGTTCCACCCGCGACCTGATCGGCTTCCTGGTCCGGTCGGCGCGATTGCCCCACCTGCTGCTGATCGCGACCTACCGCACCGACGAACTGCACCGCGGACACCCCTTGCGGCCATTTCTGGCCGAGCTCGATCGCGTACGCGGTGTGCAGCGCCACGAGCTCGATCGGCTCGACCGCGAGGGCACCGCGGAGATGCTGGCCCACCTGCTCGGCGCCG
This sequence comes from Actinoplanes sp., assembly GCA_036402935.1. Lineage (GTDB taxonomy): Bacteria > Actinomycetota > Actinomycetes > Mycobacteriales > Micromonosporaceae > Actinoplanes. Next base: position 11,865 of record DASWRZ010000075.1, on the reverse strand, counting down.
AGCCCGAGCCGCCGACCGTCGACGCGGTCAACGAGCGGGCCCAGGGCAACCCGTTCTTCATCGAGCAGTTCGCGTCGTCGGCCGACCCGCGCTGCGGCGACATCCCGACCAGTCTGCGCGACCTGCTGCTGTCCCGGGCCGACCTGCTGCCCGAGGCCGCCCAGCGGGTGCTGCGGGTGGCCGCGGTCGGGGGCACGAAGTTCGGCCACGAGCTGCTGTCGCGGGTCGCCGGGGTCGACGAGGCGTCGCTCGAGTCGGCGCTGCGCACGATCGTCGCCGCCCAGCTGATCGTCTTCGACCCCGACGGGGGCTACGAGTTCCGCCACGCGCTGGTGCGCGAGGTGGTGCACGACGACCTGCTGCCGGGGGAGCACGCCCGGCTGCACGCGCGCTATGCGCAGGCGGTCGAGAGCGAGCCGCATCTGGTCGCCATGGGTCGCGCGCCCGCCGAGATCGCGCACCACTGGCACGCCGCTCACGATCATCCGCGGGCCCTGGTCGCGGCGAAACGGGCCGCCGAGGAGGCGGCGCGGCGTTATGCGTACGGGGAACAGGCGCGCCTGCTCGACCGCGTGATCGAGCTGTGGGAGGACGTGCCGCAGGCGGCCGAGCTGCTCGGCATCGACCACCTCGACCTGCTCGAGGAGACTGCGCTGGTGGCGATCGACTCGGGCGACCACATGCGTGCGCTCAGCCTCACCCGGGCCGCGCTCCACGATCTCGACGCCGAGGCCGAGCCGCTGCGTGCGGCGCGCCTTCTCGTACGCCGGGCCAAGCTCCTGCGCAACGCCGGCAAGAGCGACGGGCAGCCGGAGACCTTCGAGGCCTACCGCCTGCTCTCGCTGGCCGAGCCGGGCGCCGACCGGGTGCGGCTGCTGGCCGACGTGGCATATGTGATGGCGAGCATCGACGCCGTGCGCGCGGGCGTGGTCGCCCAGGAGGCGATGGCCGAGGCGACCCGTCTCGGCGACCTCTCCACGCTGGTCAACGCCGAGATCACGTTCGCGCGGGTGTGCGCCGGCCAGATGCCGCCCACCGAGGGCATGCCGACCATGCGCGCGGCGGCCGACCGGGCCCGCGAGGCCGGCGACCTGTCCGCGCTGACCCGAGCCCTGGTCAACATCTCCGACGCCGAGTTCGAGCTGGGCCACTACACCGAGTCGGCCGAGGCCGCCGGCGAGGGTGTCCCGCACGCCGACCGGGTGGGTGTCGGCCGCACCACCGGAGTCTTCCTGCTGGCCAACCATGCCGAGGCCCTGATGGCGCTCGGGCGGTGGGACGAGGCCGACGCCCGGCTCGCCGAGGCGGCCCGGCTCGACCCGCCCGGCAAGCTGGCGCTGCCCTGGCTGCGGCTGCGGGCGATGCTGCGGCTGGCCCGCGGCCACGAGGGCGCGCCGGCGCTGCTGGCCCGGGCGGTCGGGCTGCTGGGGCGGCCGTTCCTGCACGCCGAGGAGCGGTTCTGCCTGCAGGAGCTGCGCATCCTTCAGGCGATGGCGGCCGGTGACGCGGGCGCGGCCGTGACCGCCGCCCGTGCCGCGGCGGCCGAGCCGGCGCTGGCCGAGCGGCCGCGTTATGCGTGGGCGATGCTCACGGCGGCGGCCCGCGCCGGCAACGGCGTCGACGACCTGCGGCAGCGTCTGCGTGACGTTGCGGCCGGTCTGCCCCGGCACTACCCGGCCGAGCACGCCCAGGCGGCGACGCTGGAGGCACTGCTCAACGGCGGCGAGGTCTGCTGGGCGGCCGCGGTCGAGGCGTGGCGGCGGGACGGGCAGCGCTATGAGCTGGCTCGTGCGCTGCTGTCGCTGGCCGAGGCTCGCGCCGCCGATCGGCCGGCCGCGGCCGAGGCGCTCGGCGAGGCGGTGGCTGTCGCGGGTGCGCTCGGGGCCCTTCCGCTTCTGGACGAAGCCGACGTGCTGGCCCGGCGGCTCGGGGTGCGGTCGACCGGGGTGACGCCGGCGGACGGCCCACAGATCTTGACGGCTCGGGAGCGGGAGGTGCTGCGGTTGGTCGCGCAGGGGCAGAGCAACAGCCGGATCGCGCAGAGTCTCTACATCTCGCCGAAGACGGCCAGCGTCCACGTCTCGCGCATCATCGCCAAGCTGGAGGTCGCCAACCGGGTCGAGGCGGCGGCGGTGGCGCATCGGCTGGGGCTCCTGGCGGGCTGACCGAGCTGGGGCTCCTGGCCGGCTGACCGAGATGAGCGACCTGGGCGGCTTCGGCGAGTCGCCGCTGCCGACGGCTCCCGACAACGACGCCGGCGACGTCCTCGCCCTGATCGACTCGGTCAGGCGCGGCGGAAGGTTCGCAGGATCCGGATCAGGATCGCCAGGCCGGTGAGCATCAGGACGACGCCCAAGGCGATGATCAGCGCGCTGGAGCTGCCGGAGTCGCTCGCGCGAGCCGCCGCGGCCGAGGTCGGGCCGCCCGTGTCGATCGGGACGCCGCCGTCATAGGTCGGGTCGATCGGTGCGATCGAGTCGGCGGAGGCCGGCGGCGCGACCGCGCCGCTCGCCGCGGCGGACGCCGGGGGGAGCGGCCCGACCGGGTGCGAGGTCACCGATGGAGCGCCGGACGAACACGTCGCCGGCTTCTCCCACGACGCGATGTGCGTGGTGAACGTGTTGTCGCGGATGCTCAGGCTGCCGGAGTGCCGCTGGGCCCGGACGGCCCGGCCCGGCTTCACGTGTACGCGCTGACCGGCCACGATGAAGACCGCGTCGACGTCGGCCGAGGAGTCGTTGGCCAGGGTCGCGGTGAAGGTGCCGTCGCACGCGTTCTGGTAGGTGATCAGCGGCTTCGGAAGGCAGGCGGTGGTGCCGTCGGAGTCGCCGCCGTAGGGCCCGTCGGATCGGCTGCCGGTGCCGTACGGCGCGCCCAGCTTGAGGTTGGCGTAGTTCGAGTCGGCGTTGACCACCTCGTTGAACAGCGACGAGCCGAAGATCAGATCGACCTGGAAGTAGCAGGCGGGCACCGTGACGGCGAGATGCACCGTGGTGTGCGAGGAGTCGATCGTGGCCCGGTCGGAGTCGTAGACGAACTGCGGATAGGCGAAGCTCGCGCTCGACGTCGTGTACGAGATCATCGAGAACGTCTGCTTCTGGCCGGAGCACAACGGGCGTACGGCAGTGACCCGGGCGGCGCCCGCGGCGCCGTCGAACGAATGCCGATATGTCGCGTTGCCGGCGGAAGCGCAGGCCGCGGCGGCCGCCGCAGGCGCGGCCAAGCCGGCGCCGGCGAAAAAGAGCAGCGCGAGGACGAACAGGAACCGTCGCACCGTGCGGTCCTTAAGGGCCGATTTGTCCGGACCGCTTCAAGGCTACGGCGGGCGCGGCGGCAGTGAGCCGGGAACGGTGAAGCCCCGGGCCGAATCAGCCGCGTGCCTTGAGCGCCTGCTTGCAGAGCTGGATCAGCCGCGTGCCTGCTTGCAGAGCTGAATCAGCCGCGTGCCTGCTTGCAGAGCCGAATCAGCCGCGTGCCTCGAGCGCCTGCTTGTAGAGCCGCCCGGCCCGGTAGGACGACCGGACCAGCGGCCCGCTCATCACGCCGGCGAAGCCGATCCGGGTGGCCTCGTCGCTCAGCTCGACGAACTCCTCCGGCTTCACCCACCGCTCGACCGGGTGGTGCCGCGGCGTCGGACGAAGGTACTGCGTGATCGTCACCAGCTCGCACCCGGCGTTGTGCAGGTCGCGCAGAGCCTGGGAGATCTCCTCGCGCTCCTCGCCCATGCCGAGGATCAGGTTGCTCTTGGTAACCATGCCGGCCGCCCGGGCCTGGGTGATCACGTCGAGCGAGCGCTCGTAGCGGAACCCGGGCCGGATCCGCTTGAAGATGCGCGGCACAGTCTCGACGTTGTGGGCGAGCACCTCGGGCGCCGCGCCGAAGACCTCGGCCAGCTGGTCGGGGTCGGCGTTGAAGTCGGGGATCAGCAGCTCGACGCCGCACCCCGGCTGAAGCTTGTGGATCTGGCGGACCGTTTCCGCGTAGAGCCAGGCGCCGCCGTCGGGCAGGTCGTCGCGGGCGACACCGGTGACCGTCGCGTAGCGCAGGCCCATCGTGGCCACCGACTCGCCGACCCGACGGGGCTCGTCGGCGTCGAATTCGGCCGGTTTGCCGGTGTCGATCTGGCAGAAGTCGCAGCGGCGGGTGCATTGGTCACCGCCGATGAGGAACGTCGCCTCGCGGTCTTCCCAGCACTCGTAGATGTTGGGACAGCCCGCCTCCTGGCAGACCGTGTGCAGGCCTTCCTTCTGCACCAGGCCACGCATCTGCGTGTATTCGGGACCCATCTTGGCTTTGACCTTGATCCACGGAGGCTTCCGCTCGATGGGAGTTTCGGCGTTGCGCGCTTCGATGCGCAGCATGCGGCGGCCCTCGGGAGCAATAGTCACGCCCCGAGGTTACGCCTGAATAGGGCGGTGCCGAGAGAGGGGCGACGAGGCTCACGTGGACGACGATGTGACTGGCCTCACCTGTACGCCGTAAATTGCCTTTCGCCTGCAGGATGCCCGACGTTAAGCTTTGTCGACGGCAGTGACGGAGCCGAGTAACGCCCCGATCCGCCGGCCGAGAGAGCCACCACCAGCTGTGAAGGTGGCCCGTGCGCCGGGGCGTGAAGACACTCCCGAGCCGTTGCACGACCAAGAGGCGCCCGCGAGATGCTGGGCGCGAAGGTGTGGTGGCACCGCGAGGTTCCCGCTCGCCCACACCTCCCTGGGGCCGCGTTGCAGACACCAGAGGAGGACGACACCGTGCAGCGCATCCTCTCCAGCCAGCTCAAGGCGTATTCCGGCCAGACCGTCACGGTCGCGGGCTGGATCCATCGCCGCCGGCTGCTCAAGTCCGTCGCGTTCCTGATCCTGCGGGACGCCGAGGGCCTGACCCAGATCGTCATCACCGAGCCGTCACCCCGGGCGCAGCTCGAGGAGCTCACCGAGCCGTCGGACCGGGCCCAGCTCGAGGAGCTCACCGAGCCGTCACCCCGGGCGCAGCTCGAGGAGCTCACCGAGGAGAGCGTGGTCGAGGTGACGGCCACCGTCACCCTCAACGAGCAGGCGCCCGGTGGCGTCGAGCTCGTCTCGCCCGTGATCAAGACGTTGGCGAAAGCGGCCGAACTCCCCTTTGAGCTGCACCGACCCGCTCTGACCGCGACCCTGCCGACCCAGCTCGACCATGCGGCCCTGGCCCTGCGGCACCCCTCGCGGCGCGCGTCACTCAAAGTCGCCGCCGCGGCGACCGCCGGCTTCCGGGCGGCGCTCAGCGAGCAGCGGTTCGTCGAGATCCAGACCCCGAAAATCGTGGCGAGCGCGACCGAGTCGGGCGCCGACGTGTTCCGGCTCGACTACTTCGGCCGCCCCGGCTACCTGGCGCAGTCGCCGCAGTTCTACAAGCAGATGATGGTCGGGGTGTTCGAGCGGGTCTTCGAGGTCGGCCCGGTGTTCCGGGCCGAGCCCAGCGACACCGCCCGCCACCTGTCGCAGTACACGTCGCTCGACGCCGAGATGGGCTTCGTCGCCGACCATCGCGACGTGATGGCCATGCTGACCCGCACGCTCGGCGTGATGATGGCGACCATCACCGCCCGGGCCCGCACGCAGACGCCGAAGGTGCCTTCCGAGATCCCGTCGGTGCCCTTCGCCGAGGCCCTGCGCATCGCCGGCGCCGACCGCGACGAGCCCGACCTGGCACCGGCGGACGAGCGCGCGATCGGCGAATGGGCTCTGCGGGAGCACGGTTCGGAATTCGTTTACGTCACCGGATATCCGATGCGGAAACGGCCCTTCTACACCCATCCCGACCCGGTCGACCCGACATATTCGAACGGGTTCGACCTGCTTTTCCGCGGCATGGAAATCGTCACCGGCGGCCAGCGCCTGCATCGTTATGACGACTATGTCAAAGCTATTCAGGCGATGGGGGAACCGCTCGAGGCGTACGCGGGCTATCTTGACGCCTTCCGATACGGAATGCCGCCGCACGGCGGCTGGGCCATCGGCCTGGAAAGGTTCGTCGCCCGGCTGCTCGGTGCCGCCAACGTACGCGAGGTGACGGCCTTCCCCCGCGACCTGCACCGCATCGCGCCGTGACCGCGCCCGGGGCTCGCGGGCCCGCGAGCCCCGGGCGCGCGAGCCTCCGGGCGCGCGAAGACGTCAGGCCAGAACCGCGATCGTCACCGCGACCACGATCACCAGCGGAACGACCGTCATGGAGATCAAGATTGCCCAGGAGATGCCGTGGGCGAAGTTGAGCGACACCCCACCGCCCTCCTTGGGCACGAACACGCGTCCGTCCTGGGGATCCCGATAGAGCAGCATCAGAACAGCGTAGGCAGGTGGCGCTCGACGACCGGCAGCACCTCGGCCACGGTCACGTCGCGTCCGAGCTCCGCGCTGAGCGACGTCACGCCCGCGTCCCGGATGCCGCACGGCACGAACCGGTCGTAGTTGGCCAGCTCGCAGTCGCAGTTGAGCGCGAACCCGTGCAGCGTCACCGAGCGTGCGACCCGGATGCCGATCGCCGCGATCTTGCGGTCGGGCCGGGTGCCGTCGCCCCGCACCCAGGCCCCGCTGCGGCCCTCGACCCGCTCCGCGGTCACACCGAACTCGGCGCACACGTCGATCAGCATCTGCTCGACCCGGCGCACGTAGGCCACCACGTCGATCGGGTCGGCCAGCTTGAGGATCGGGTAGCCGACCAGCTGACCCGGCCCGTGCCAGGTGATCTTGCCACCGCGGTCGACGTCGACCACCGGGGTGCCGTCGAACGGGCGGTCGGCGGGCTCGGTGCGCTTGCCGGCGGTGAAGACGCTGGGGTGTTCCAGCAGGAGGATGGTGTCGGGCTGGTCGCCGGCGACCACCGCCTCGTGCCGACGCTGCTGCTCGGACCAGGCCTCGCGGTAGTCGACCAGGCCGGGCCGCAGCACGGTGAGCGTGGGTGTTGTCACGGTCCTACCCTAACGCCGTCGCTACCGGTCGATCGGATCGAGCCCGGGACGGATGCGCCACACGAGCACGTCGTCGACGTGCTCGGGCGGACCCAGCAGTTCGGTCGTGGTCGCCTCGAGCGCGGCATGGTCGAGCATCCCGGCCGGGCCCGTCACCGTCGCGGGCAGGAACACCGCGTCGATGTTCCAGTAGGCGAAGTCGTCCCGCGCCCACTGCCGGTCACGGTTGGTGATGTTGGCCTGGTAGCCGTAGAACGCGGCCCGCAGGAACAGCCAGTCGGTGTGCCGGGGCGGCGCGCTGATGCGGCCCTTGATCTCGCCGTTCTCGTCCGGCACGGCCTCCGGGCCGAGGAAGTATCCGTCCGGGATGCGGAACTGCTGGCCGCCCCGGGCCATCGTGTACGCCTGCCAGCGCTGGGCATCGGCCGACACGTTGAGCCCGAACGGCAGGGCGCTGATCACGCCGTTGTCGGGCACGTACCGCTTCCAGGTCCCGTCGGCGATGAACCGCGGCTCGGGCGCCCGGTCGGTGAAGAGCACCGGCAGCGGGAAGATCGGCACCAGCGCGAGCGCGAACCCGGCCGCGAACCCCATGCTCGCCCGCGGGCCGGGCCGGCCGTCGAGCAACTCGTCGGCCAGCAGGGCCAGCACGACCCCGAACACCCCGACCAGCACCAGCGCGAACCGGGCCGGCAGGGCGGCGTCGAACAGCGGGAGGCGGGCGAGGATCGCGTACGGCATCGGGATCTGCGAGTCGCTCCCGAAGAACTGGAGCCGCGGCCCCCACGAGATGACGATGAAGACCCCGCCGACGATCATCAGGGCGCGCAGAGTGGCCCGCCGGCCCGGATCGGCCCGCTTCCAGAGCGCGACCAGCCCGGCGATCACCAGGACGATCAGCGGCAGCCCGAAGAACGACGTCTCCTCGGTCGGGTTGGCGGCCAGGGTGTTGCGCAGCCCGGCCAGCGCTCCCAGCGAGCGGTCGGCGTACGCCAGGTATGACGCGAAGTCCTCCGAGTAGTCGCGCTGGCTGAACCCGGTCTTGCCGAAGGTCTGCGGTCCGGCGAAGTGCATGTAGAGCGGGTACGCCAGCAACGCGCCCCCCACCACCGCGGTCACACCCAGCCCGGCCAGCACGCGGGGCAGTGCGGCCCGGGCCTCGGCGCGGATGGCCTCCGGCAGCGACCAGGCGACCACGAACACCGCGCCGGCCAGCGCGACGAAGAACAGCCCCTCGGCGGCGATCGAGAAGCCGACCGCCAGCGCGACGCCGAGGGCGGCGCCGTTGCGCAGCCATCCGAGGCGGCCGTCGGCGCGCAGCTTGAACAGCCGCCACAGCACCAGCGGGGCGATCCACCCGGCGGTCCAGTTGAGGTGGCCGTTGGCGTGCGAGACGAAGCCGGGCGCGAACCCGCAGAACAGCCCGGCGACCGCGGCCGCCAGCCGGTGCCGCACCACCCAGCGGCTCAGGAACACGAACCACGCGTACGCCGAGCAGGCCAGGTTGAGCGTGAGCACGGTGACGAAGCTGATCTGCGGTCCGGCCAGCTTGGTGAGCGGCGCGAGCAGGATCGCATAGACCGTGATCGACGTGTTGGCGGCCAGGTTGACCCCGAGCGGGGCGTTCATCAGCGTGGTGAAGAACGGGTTGCCGCCGTGCTGCAGCAGATAGACCCCGTACGCCAGGGTCCACTCGAAGAACGACTGGTCGCCGACGTTGCCCGCGATCGTGTGGCCGCGCGGGTCGATCCACAGCCCGTACGTCACATAGAAGGCCAGCGCGAGCGAGATGACCGCCACGACGACGTGCGCGCGCCACGCCCGTGCGGTGGGCCGTGCCGGGGGCGCGGACCGGTCCTTGGACGATGACGGGGCGGGTGATTTGGCGGCGACGGACATCAGCCGCAGGTTAGCAAGCTCACGCCGCAGGTTCACGATCAAGCGCGTTCCGCAACGCACTGTCGATGTCGGCGTAGGTGAACCGGAAACCGGCCCGCTCGAGCACCGCCGGGAGAACGCGCTGGCTGTTGCGTACTTCGCCGCCGAATTCGCCCAGCGCGGCCCGGATGACCAGGCTGGGCACCACCAGCAGCGCCGGCCGGTGCACGGCCCGGCCGAGGGCCTTGGTGAACTCGGTGTTGGTGACCGGCTGCGGCCCGACCAGGTTGACCGGGCCGGCCACTTCGTCGTGCGCGAGCAGGAACTCGACCGCCTCCATCCAGTCGGGCAGGGCGATCCAGGGCATCCACTGGCGCCCGGCGTCGATGCGGGCGCCGGCACCGAGTTTGAACGGCAGCAGCAGCGGCTTGAGCAGCCCGGCGCCGGGGTCGAGGACCAGCCCGGTGCGCATCGGCACGACGCGGGTGCCGGCGTCCTCGGCCGGGCGGGCGGCCGCTTCCCAGACGCGGCACACGTCGGCCAGGAACGTACGGCCGGCCGCCTCCTCCTCGGTCACCTCGCGGTCGCCGGTGTCGCCGTACCAGCCGACCGCCGACGCCTGCAGCAGCGTGCGCGGCCGGTCGGCCTCGGGCAGTTGCCGGATGGCCCGGGCGATCGTGCCGGAGCTGTCGACCCGGCTGGAACGCAGCAGGCTCTTGTAGCGCGGCGTCCACCGGTGGTCGCCGACCCCGGCGCCGGCCAGGTTGATCACCGTGTCGGCCGCCGCGACGGCGCCCGGGTCGAGCCGCCCCTGCGAGGGCTCCCAGGTGATCTCGTCGGGCTCCGAGGCCGGGCGCCGCACCAGCCGGGTCACGTCGTGCCCGCTCGCGCGCAGCCGATCGACCAGCCGCGGGCCGAGGAAACCGGACGCGCCGGCCATGAGGATCCGCATGCCCACCATCATTCCCGAACTAGAACAGGTTCAAAACGAAGAAGCGCGCCGGGAGATCCCGGCGCGCTTGCTTTCGTACGCGCTGTCAGAGGCTCGCCCGCGGAGCGAAGCGGAGCCGGCTAGCTCAGGTCGGCCTCGAAGTGGCCGCCTTCGAGGCGCTCCTTCAGCGTCACCAGGAAGCGGGCGGCGTCGGCGCCGTCCACGATCCGGTGGTCGTAGCTGAGAGCCAGGAACATCATCGACCGCGGCACGATGATCTCGCCCAGCTCGGGATCGTCGATGACCACGGCGCGCTTGACCAGAGCGCCGGTGCCGAGGATGCCGACCTGCGGCTGGTTGATGATCGGGGTGTCGAAGAGCGCGCCCCGGCTGCCCGTGTTGGTCAGCGTGAACGTGCCACCCGAGATCTCGTCCGGGCTGATCCTGTTGTTGCGGGTGCGGTCGGCCACGTCGGCGATCCGCTTGGCCAGGCCGGCCAGGTTGAGGTCGCCGGCGTCGCGGATCACGGGGACGATGAGGCCCTTGGGCGTGTCGACCGCGATGCCCAGGTGCTCGCCGTCGTGGTAGGTGACCGTGCCGGCCTCCACGTCGATCGACGAGTTGACCACCGGGTGCTGCTGGAGCGCCTCGACCGTGGCCAGCGCCAGGAACGGCATGTAGGTCAGCTTGACGCCGTGCTTGGCCTGGAACGCGTCCTTGGCCCGGGCGCGGAGCTGGGCGACCCGGGTGAGGTCGACCTCGACGACCGTGGTCAGCTGGGCCGAGATCTGCAGCGACTCGACCATCCGCCGGGCGATGGTGGCCCGGGTGCGGGTCAGCTTCTCGGTGCGGCCGCGCAGCGGGCTCGGCGCCGGCCTGGCCGCGGGCGTGGCCGGCGCCCCGGCCGCCGGAGCGGACGCGGCCGGGGCGGCGGCCGGAGCGGCCTTGGCCGCCGCGGCTTTCTCCGCCGCGTCGAGCACGTCCTGCTTGCGGATGCGCCCGCCGACGCCGGTGCCGGTCAGCGACGACAGGTCGACGCCCTTGTCGGCGGCGAGCTTGCGCACCAGCGGGGTGACGTAGCCGGCGTCGCCCGCACCGTTGGACTTGACCTGAGCCGGGTCGGGAGCAGAGCCGGTGGTCGGGGCGGCCGGTTCGGCCTCCCGCTCGGCCTTGGCCGGGTCCTGGGCGACCTCGGCGGCCGGGGCCGGGTCGGCGTAGGACTCGCCGGACGGCTCGAAGCTCGGCGCGGGCGCGGACTCGATCGTGGGCGCCGACTCGGGCTGCTGCTGGGGCGCGGCCTGCTGGGGTGCGGACTGCGGCTGGGGTGCGGCCTGCTGGGGGGCCGACTCCTGCTGGGGCGCGGGCGCCTGCTGCGGGGCCGGAGCGGCGGCCGGAGCGCCACCCGGGGCGCCGATGATGGCGAGGTCGGCGCCGACGTCGGCGGTCTCGTCCTCCTGCACCTTGATCTCGAGGACGGTGCCGGCCACCGGCGACGGGATCTCGGTGTCGACCTTGTCGGTGGACACCTCGAGCAGCGGCTCGTCGACCTCGATGGTGTCGCCGACCTGCTTGAGCCAGCGGGTCACGGTGCCCTCGGTGACGCTCTCGCCGAGGGCCGGCATCTTCACCGCGGTGCCCTCGGCCGTCGCCGAAGCGGTCTGCGGGGCGGGCGCCTCCTCCTCGACCGGCTTCTCGGTCGACGGAGTGGTCGGCGCCGCGGGCTCCGGCTCGGGCTCGGGGGCCGACTCCTGCTGCGGCGCGGCCGGGGCCGGGGCGTCCGACCTGGCGTCCTCGCCGTCGCCGGCGATGACCGCTAGTTCGCTGCCGACGTCGGCGGTCTCGTCCTCGCCGACCACGATGCGGGTCAGCACACCCGCGGCCGGCGACGGGATCTCGGTGTCGACCTTGTCGGTGGACACCTCGAGCAGCGGCTCGTCGGCCTCGACGCGCTCACCCTCCTGCTTCAGCCAGCGCGTGACGGTGCCCTCGGTGACGCTCTCACCCAGCCGCGGCATGGTGACCGATACCGGCATCTCTTCGAACTCCTTAACAGCAACAGCCTGCGGGATGGATGGGAATCACGCGTGTGCGTGCAGCGGCTTGCCGGCCAACGCCA
>DASWRZ010000074.1:0-11001 GCA_036402935.1 Actinoplanes sp. | reverse complement strand
ACGATGCGCGCATCGGGGGCGATGCGCTGCGCCACCTCGTGGGTGTTGTCGGCGGTCGGCAACCCCGTACCGATGTCGAGGAATTGCCGGAGGCCGGCCTCGCCGGCCAGATAGCCGACCGCGCGGCCGAGGAAGGCCCGGTTGGCGCGGGCCGCGATGCGGGCCGCCGGGTACGACTTGGCGAGCAGGTCGCCGGATTCGCGGTCGGCGGCGAAGTTGTCCTTGCCGCCGAGCCAGTAGTTGTATCGCCGGGCCGGGTGCGGCGAGCCGGTGTCGAACCGATCGAGCATCACGCGATGCATCCTAAGAGGATCAGGCTGCGGGGTACACCGGCCGAGGAAGCGTCATCGCCTTATTCACGATGAGCGACCGTGGCGCTACACAGAGAAGCCTCGTTGCCCTAGGCTGTTTCAGCAACGGTTCGCGGCGAGAATCTCATATAGCAATTCTCACTGTCTCGCTCGAGACGATCCGATCGTCTCGTTCGAGACAGTTCCCCCCGCGGCAGGGCGGTAGAGGGGTGTCGATGTCCGACTTGGGGTCAACCGTTCCGCGTCGTCAAGTGGGACGGCTCATGCGGCAGCTGCGCGAGCAGGCCGGCATATCCCTGATGGCCGCGGCGCAGGAGCTCGAGTTCTCCCGCGCGCGGATGTACCGGATCGAGAACGGCGAGGTTCCGGTCCGCAAACACGACGTCATCGCGATGTGCACGGTCTACCAGGCGCCGTCCGAGATGACCGAAGTGCTCATCGGTCTGGCTCAGGAGTCGAAGTCGAAGGGCTGGTGGCACGCGTACGGCGACGTCGTCCCGGCCTGGTTCGAGCTGTATGTCGGCATGGAACAGGCGGCCGACCGGCTGCGTTCCTTCGCCCCCAGCGTGATCCCCGGCCTGCTGCAGACCCGGGAGTACGCCGAGGGCGTCTTCCGGGGATGGATCGGGGAGGACGACGATGCGGTCGAGAGCGCGGTCGCCGTACGCCTGGAGCGTCAGTCCCTGCTCCGCCGCAGCCGACCGGCGGCGCCGAGACTCGACGTGATCCTCGACGAGGGCGTCCTGCGCCGCTCGATCAACGACCGGCCCGGCATGCGGAAGCAGCTGGCTCACCTGATCAACGTCTCGACCCGGCCCAACGTGAGCGTCCGCGTGATCCCGTTCGCGGCCGGTCCGCATAAGGCGGCCAGCTCCGGGCAGTTCACGATCCTCGAGTTCCCGGCCGTCGGCACCGCCTCGCCGGAACCCACGACTATCTACTGCGAGAGCCTCACCGGTGCCCTCTACCTGGATAAACTCACCGAGGTCGAGGCGTACGAATCGATCTGGATCGCTCTGGAGGCGATCGCTCTGGGTCAGTCCGATTCCGACGACCTCATCGGTGCGATTCGCAAAGAGAGCGAGAGCGATGGCTGACCTGACCGGTGCCCTCTGGCACAAGAGCACGCGCAGTGGCGGCAACGGTGGCGACTGCGTCGAGGTCGCCGTCAACCTGCCCGGCATCGTCGGCGTGCGGGACAGCAAGGATCCGGCGGCCGGCACACTCGTCTTCACGCCCGCCGAGTGGGCCGCCTTCCTCGACGGCGTGCGGGCCGGGGAGTTCGGCTAGAAACCGAAGACCGCCTGCCCGTGCGCACGGACCCAGGCGAGCGGCTTCCCGTCGAGAGCCAGCACGTTGAGCGCCGAACCGTCCGGCGGCGCGGGCAGGTCACCGAGGTCGATCACCTCCGGCGCCTCGATCGAGATCCAGTGGCCGGGAAGGGCGCGCACGGTCTCGACGAAGGCGGCCCGCTCGGCCGGCGGCACCTGGTAGAGCACCGAGGTGTGACAGACGACCGGCGTCGTCCCCTCGGGGGCCCGGGCGACCAGGCCGGGCACGGCGTCGAGTCCGCCGCGCACCAGGTGCGGCGGATCCGTCCTGGCCAGGGCGATCGCGGCGTGCAGCCGTTCGCGGCGGTGCTCCTGCCCGGGCCAGATCAGCGCCTCCAGCCAGGCGACGTCGGAGGGGTCGGTGACGTCGAGCGGGTTGAGGTCGGCGCCGGCCCGCCAGGCGATGGTCGGAAGGGTGGTCGGGAGCGTGATGCCGACCACCTCGCAGTCCAGCGTCACCGGCGACTCGCCGAGCGTCGTGGCGCCGTATCGGTAGGCGTACCTGTCGGAGAAGAGCGACAGGCCTGCCGAGGTGCCGATGTCGATCAAGGCAAGGGGCTGGGGCAGGGCGGCGAGCACCGGCATCAGGGCCGCGCATCGGCCGACCTCGTTGGTCTGGGTCGCGCGGCGGCGGATCTCGTACGAGACCGTGTCCCACCGCTCGATGACGAAATCGCGAAATGCCGCAAAGGCGAGGGGGCCGCCGAGGAGCCGGACCACCGCGAACAGCAGGTTGGGCTGCTGCTTGGCCGGCGGCAACGACGCGAGCAACCGTAGTAGCTCGTCGTCGCCCGCCACCGCCGAACACAAGCGCTCGTAGGTCGGCGAGTTTCCCCGCGCCTCCCGCGAACCGAACTCAAGGTAGGCATTCCGAACCGTCACCGCGTCATGGTCCCACCGAGGGCTGGCACAATCGCCGAGTGAAGCCGCCGCCGCAGATCGCGCTGGAACCGCACCCCCGGCGGCGCGGAGGTGCCGCTCTACCTGCGCCTCGACGCCGGGCCGGCCACGCCCGGCCTGCACCCCACGCATCAGCCGGAGAAGGCCGCGCACGGTCCGTTTCTCGGCGGCTCGCGGTCGTGCGCTCCAGAGGATCAAACCCCTTCCGTACGCCGGGGAAGCCCTCACCGGCGCCGAGCGGGCGATGGCCGCGCTCTACGGCGTACGCCCGGAGGACCGTGACCGACTCGCCCGGGCCCTGACCGAGGTTCTCGATCGCCGGCCGCCGGCCGTGCGGGAGGCGCTGGAAGCGCTGACCACACGCCGTGATGAGGCGTCGGCCGCACTCGACTTCGAACGGGCGGCCCTGCCGCATCTTTCGCGTACGCCGCAAACCTGGCAGCATTTCGCCCAGCGCAACGCCGAGTTGGCGGCCGGGCTTCAGGTCACGGGCAGGTCGTGACCCTTAGATCTCCGTGTGCCCCTTCTTAAGGACTCTTTAGCCGGCGGTAACGGCACCGAGCCCGCACCCATAGTGAGGACGTCTATCCGTCCCACGTCGCTGAGGTGCTGTTTTCGTGTCGATGTCCGCTGCCGCTCGCTTCCGCTACACATTGGTGGCCGGTGCCACCGCCGTGGTGATCGGGACGGGGTTCGCGGTCGTCGGCCTGACCCGGGGCTCCGGCGCCCAGGCGCAGTTGCCGCGCGCCGCCGACGTGCCGCTGGCCGCGATCGTTGCGGCGACGACTCCGGCCGACCCGTCGCCGTCGGCGGCTTCACTTCCGCCTTCGCCGACGACCACGTCGCCCAAGCCCGACGTCACGTCGAAGCCGCCGCCGCCGAAGCGCACCACGCCGAAGGCGACGAAGACCCCGGGCCGGCCGAAGGTGACCGTGCTGGCGACCGACGACTCGGTGCTCGGCGAGGTGCTGACGCACATCAACGCGGCCCGCGTCGACGCCGGCCTCTCCGCGCTGACCCTCGACGCCGACCTGTCGAAGGCGTCCGCTCTGCACAACCAGCTGATGATCAACGGCTGCGGCCTGGAGCATCAGTGCCCGGGCGAGGACAGCATCGGCCCGCGGTTCAG
Organism: Actinoplanes sp.; assembly: GCA_036402935.1. GTDB lineage: Bacteria > Actinomycetota > Actinomycetes > Mycobacteriales > Micromonosporaceae > Actinoplanes. The sequence continues at coordinate 7,330 of DASWRZ010000074.1, read as the reverse complement.
CGCGCAGGGCGTGCAGTGGACGTCGGCCGGCGAGAACATCGGCTTCGGTTCGAGCGGCGGCAGCGACGCCGAGATTATCAAGGCGGCGAACGGGCTGACCGACAGCATGCTGGCCGAGAAGCCGCCGAACGACGGCCACCGCAGGAACCTGCTGAACACCGGCTTCAAGCGGATCGGCCTGAGCGTGATCCGCGACAGCAAGGGCATCACCTGGATGACCCAGGACTTCGTCAACTAGTGAGCCCCTTGCGGTAGGCGGCCTGCTCCTGCTGGGCGTCGTCATCGAGGCCTGGCAGAGCAGACCGGCGTGACACACCAATGCCACGGATGCGGGCCCGGATGCGGACTGATCCCCGACGTCGATGTCGCGCGTCGTCATGATCGGCCTAGAGTGCACGCCGTGGCGAAACTTCTCTCCCGCATCATCGGCCCGCAACGCCGGACCCTGGCCCCGGGCCTGACCCAGGTCAGGACCGGCGCGCACCGCAAGGGCCGGCACCTCGAATACTCGCCGAACCTCGACGGCGACGCCGACCCGGGCGAGATCGTCTGGACCTGGGTGCCCTACGAGGACGACCCGCAGCAGGGCAAGGACCGGCCGGCGCTGGTGGTCGGGCGCAACGAGCGTACGGTCCTCGGCCTGATGCTCTCCAGCCAGAGCGAGCGGAACGGGCAGCGCAACTGGCTCGCGCTCGGCCCCGGCGAGTGGGATCGCGACAAGCGTCCCAGCTGGCTGCGGCTCGACCGGGTGCTCGAGATCGACCATGACGGCATCCGGCGCGAGGGGGCGATCCTCGATCTGCCCCGGTTCACCAGGGTTGCCGCCCTTTTGCGGCGTAACTATGGGTGGGTCTGACTCGCGGTCCGGATAGCGTTGGGTCATGGCAACTGAACAGATGGTGGGCTTCGGTGGCAAACAGGCGTGGCTGGCCGTCAAAGGCGAGTCGCCCGCCGAGGTGATCGCGGCGCTCGGCCTGCGCGACCTGGGCACCGTCCCGTGGCGCGACGGCATCGACCTGGCCCACCTGACCGACGACCGGGTCGCGGTGACCCCGCCGATCGACGGCTGGATCCTGGGCACCGGCCGCTACCTGATGCGGCCGGACCGGCCGGTCGACGTCATCGGCCTCTCGGCCGCGCTGCACACCGAGGTCCAATACTTCGCGACCCACCGGGTGACCGAGTCGCACCGGTGGCAGCGCGCGGCCGATGGTGAGCTGATCCGCGCGTTCGGGTATGTGGGACAGACCGGCGAGGTGACCTCGTGGCACGGCGAGCCCGACCCGGTGGAGCGCGAGGCCGGGCTGCCCGGCGAGCTCGACGAGGAATCGACCGTCCTCGTCGGTGAGAACGACGTGCTCCGGGTCGCCGCGGCCTGGAGCATCGACCCGTCCACGCTGTCCGGGCGCGCCGCGCCCGGCCCGCTGCGCCTGGGTGCCGCGGACTGACGCCGGGTAGGGGACCAGCATGCGCAAGTTCGTGATCATGGGAGTGCAGGGCAGCGGCAAGGGGACCCAGAGCGAGCTGCTCTGCGCCGACCTCGACATGGTGCACATCAGCGTCGGCGACCTCTTCCGCTGGCACGTGCAGAATCACACCAAGCTCGGCGCCCAGGTGCGCCGCATCATGAACGCCGGCCGGCTGGTCGACGACGACATGGTCGAGTCGGTGGTCCGCGACCGGCTCGACCAGCACGACTGGAACTGGGGCTTCGTGATCGACGGCTTTCCCCGCAACGGGCGGCAGGCCGAGTTCTTCATGGAGAGCTACGACATCGACGGCGTCATCCATCTGGAGCTGCCGGAGGACGAGGTGCGCCGCCGGGTGCTCAGCCGCCGGCTCTGCCCCAACTGCGGCATGGACTACAACCTGATCGCCGACCGGCCCAAGGTCGAGGGCCGCTGCGACATCTGCGGGCACGAGCTGATCACCCGGGCCGACGACACGCCGGAGGCGCTCGACGCCCGGCTGCGGGATTACAACGAGAGGACCCGCCCGGTGCTGGATCTGTTCGGCCGCAAGGAGTTCGTCCACGACATCGACGCCCGACCGGCGGCCGACGAGGTGCAGTCGAAGATCCGAGAGGTGTTGAATCTCCCGGCTTACCAGCCCCATTAGGGTGTCCACTGGGGAGGGTCCAGTGACGACATCGTGACGTCGGCTCGCGCCGACCGGGCGTTTCTCCAGCGGGCCGTACGCTCGGCCGGACCGCAGAGACGGATGTCTACCAGTTCTGCGGCCTGGCCAGGAAAAACTAGCCCGAAGACTATTCCTGCGAAGAAGGCAGCTTCGAGCGGATCAGGTCCATGACCGACGAGTCGGTCAGCGTGGTGACGTCGCCCAGCCGGCGGTTCTCGGCGACGTCCCGCAGCAGCCGCCGCATGATCTTGCCGGAGCGGGTCTTGGGCAACTCCGGCACGACCATGATCTGGCGGGGCTTGGCGATCGGCCCGATCTCCCCGGCCACGTGGTCGCGCAGCACCCGGGCGATGTCGTCGTCCGCCGCGCCGCCCCGCAGGATCACGAACGCGACGATCGCCTGCCCGGTCGTCGCGTCGGTGGCGCCGACCACCGCCGCCTCGGCGACCGAGGGGTGCGAGACCAGCGCCGACTCCACCTCGGTGGTGGAGATCCGGTGCCCGGAGACGTTCATGACGTCGTCGATGCGGCCGAGCAGCCAGAGGTCGCCGTCGTCGTCCTTCTTGGCCCCGTCGCCGGCGAGGTACCAGCCCTGTTCGGCGAAGCGTTCCCAATAGGTCTGCCGGAACCGCTCCGGGTCGCCCCAGATCCCGCGGGTCATCGACGGCCAGGGCTCGGTCAGCACCAGGATGCCGCCGCCCCCGTCGGGCACCGGCGTGCCGTCCTGATCGACCACGTCGGCACCGATGCCGGGCAGCGCGGTCATGGCCGAGCCCGGTTTGCTCGCGGTGACCCCGGGCAGCGGACTGATCATGATCGCCCCGGTCTCGGTCTGCCACCAGGTGTCGACCACCGGGCAGCGGTCGCCGCCGATCACCGACCGGTACCACATCCACGCCTCGGGGTTGATCGGTTCGCCGACCGAGCCGAGCAGGCGCAGCGAGGACAGGTCGTGGGCGGCGGGCACCTCCGCGCCCCACTTCATGAACGTGCGGATGGTCGTCGGCGCGGTGTACAGGATCGTGATCCGGTTCCGCTCGATCATCTGCCACCAGCGGTGCTCGTCCGGGGTGTTGGGCGTGCCCTCGTACAGGAACGAGGTGGCCCGGTTGGCCAGCGGGCCGTACACGATGTAGCTGTGCCCGGTGATCCAGCCGATGTCGGCGCCGCACCAGTAGAGGTCGTCGTCCGGCTTGAGGTCGAAGACCGCGTGATGCGTGTACGCCGCCTGGGTCAGGTAGCCCCCGCTGGTGTGCAGGATGCCCTTCGGCTTGCCGGTCGTCCCCGAGGTGTACATGACGAACAGCGGGTGCTCGGCGTCGAACGCCTCGGCTCGATGCGTCGGCGACTGCCGGTCGACCACGTCGTGCCACCACACGTCGCGTCCCGGGGTCCAGCCGACGTCGTTGCCGCCGCGCCGCACCACGAGCACCGAGCGTACGTCCGGGCAGCGCTGCAACGCCTCGTCGACGACCGGCTTGAGCGCCGACACCGCGCCGCGCCGGTAACCGCCGTCGGCCGTGATCACCACGCGGGCGTCGCAGTCGAGGATGCGGTCGGAGAGCGCGGTTGCCGAGAAACCGCCGAAGACCACGGTGTGCGGCGCCCCGAGCCGCGCACAGGCGAGCATCGCGACGACCGTCTCCGGGATCATCGGCAGGTAGATGGCCACCCGGTCACCGGCCCGCACGCCCAGCTCGGCGAGCGCGTTGGCCGCCTGGCAGACCATGTTCCTCAGCTGGGCGTACGTGATGTCGCGGGTGTCACCGGGCTCGCCCTCCCAGTGATAGGCGACCTGGTCGCCGTGCCCGTCCTCGACGTGCCGGTCGACGCAGTTGTAGGCGACGTTGAGACGGCCGCCGACGAACCACCGGGCGACCGGCGCGTCCGACCAGTCGAGTATCTCGGTCCACGGGTTCGCCCAGGTCAGCCGGGAAGCCTGCGTCTCCCAGAAGGCGAGCCGGTCGGCCGCCGCCTCCCCGTACGCCGCGGCGGTCACGTTGGCCGTCGCGGCGAACGCGGCTGGAGGCGGGAAACGGCGCTCCTCGTGCAGCAGGTTGGAGAGGGTCTCGCTCATCTCAGACCCTCGGGAACACCGGGAAGACGATCCGCTTGAAGGTCGCATTGGTGACCGCGGCCATCGACGCATACCAGGCCAGGATCGCGGTGACGAAGCCCACCCAGCCACCGATCTTGGTCAGGCTGTCGCCGTTGCTCGCGAACTTGCCGAGGGCCAGCAGAAGGAAGGTCAGCGTCAGCGCGCCGAGGACCGCCAGTACGGCCAGCGACACTCGGGACGCCGCGATCGTCATGTACGCCGTGAAGATCGTCCACATCAGCAGGTACCAAGCCAGCGCGTGGTTGATGTCGCTGGGAGCGGCCTTGAGCCCGGGCGCCACGTGGAAGACCAGGAAGTAGTACGACATCCAGAACGCTCCGAACGACGCGAACGCGGTCGCCCCGAACGTGTTGCCCTTGACGAACTCCCACATGCCGGCCAGCAACTGCGCCAGCCCGCCGTAGAAGAGTGCCAGCCCGAGCACGACTCCGCCGACCGACTCGGGCAGGATGCCGGTGTTGACCGCGGACAGGAAGAACGTGGTGCCGGCGAAACCGGCCAGGCCCAGTGGCCCGGGGTCAGCGATGCCGGCCCCGAATCCGAAGCGGGGAGCATCGGCCGCGGAGCGGTCGCCGATGGGGTCTCTTGTGGTCGCCATGAGTGTTCCTTTCGATGGGAGGCCGATGTTTCCACCGCGCCGGCCACCTGCCGGTGTCACTCGATGACCGGGAGCGATGCGCGATCTACGGTCCGGCGGTTGCGCCGGACGGTCGTCCGGAAGCGGTCAGCGGTGGGGCATCTCGGGCGCGTGCAGGCGGATCATGAAGCGGCCCACCGACCCCGGCACCCGCTCGGGGGACGCCAGCGACCCCACGATCATCACGGCGAAGGCGATCGGCACGGTCCATACCGCGGGCTGCCTCAACAACACGCCCAGCCAGCCCGCCGGATCGTCGTTGACCAGCGTCAGCAGCACCGCGAACAGCGACATCCCGCCGCCCGCCGCCATCCCGGCCAGCGCGCCGGCGTCGGTGAGCCGCCGCCACCAGATGCCGAGCACGAGCAGGGGGCAGAACGTGGAGGCGGCGACGGTGAACGCCAGGGCCACCACGGCGGCCACGCCCAGCCTCTCGGTGGGCAGGCTCAGGGCGTACGGCACGGAAAGCGCGAGAATCGCGCCCAGCCGGAATGATCGGATCCGCAATCGCCGGGTGGCCCGGGTGTCCCGGAAGAGGTCCTGCCCGAGCACTCCGGCGACCGAGACCGTCAGACCAGACACAGTGGACAAAAATGCGGCGAACGCGCCCGCGGTGACCAGCGAGCTCAGCCAGACCCCGGCCGCGCCGCCGAGCATCCGTTCCGGCAGCAGCAGCGCGGTGGTGTCGGTGTCGCCGGTGAGCAGCAGATCGGGCACGTAGTGCCGGCCGAGCGTGCCGAAGACCGTGGGCAGCAGATAGAACATCGACAGCAGGCCGATGACGACCAGCGTGGTACGGCGCGAATCCCGCCCGTCGGAGTTGGTGTAGAAGCGCACCAGCACGTGCGGCAGGCCCATCGTGCCGAGGCAGATGCCGACGATCAGCGACAGGCTGGCATAGAGCGGATGCGGTGTGCCCGAGCCCAGTGGCCTGAGCCACGACGCGCTGTCGTTGACCGGGCGCGAGGCGATGACCGGCACGGTGTCGCCGGGTCGAAGGTCCACAGTGGTCCCGGGCGCCAACCGATGTGGACCGGCCGGCAGGAACGTCGGACCGTCGACCGGCCGGCCGTCGACGGCACCGCGCACGGTGAGGCTTTCGGCGACCGGCACGTGGACCGTCTCGGCACTGTGGACGGTGACGCTCACCGGCCGCCGCTCGGAAAGGCCCCCGTGGTGCCACACCCCGAGCAGCACGACGGCCGGGATCAGCAGGGCCATCAGTTTGATCCAGTACTGGATGGCCTGGGCGAACGTGATCGACCGCATGCCGCCCGCGGTCACCGCGGTCAGCACCACGGCGACCACGATCAGGCCACCGACCCAGCGCGGGGCGCCGGTCTGCGTGGTCAGCGCCAGCCCGGCCCCCTCCAGCTGCGGCACCAGATAGAGCCAGCCGATGATGACGACCAGCACGCCCGCCACCCGCCGCACGGCGATCGACTCGAGCCGGATCTGCGCGAAGTCGGGCAGTGTGTAGGCGCCGCTGCGGCGCAACGGCGCCGCCACCACGGCCAACAGGATCAGGTAGCCGGCGGTGTAGCAGACGGGATACCAGAGAGCGTCGTAGCCGTAGGCCAGGATCAGCCCGGCGATGCCCAGGAACGACGCCCCGGAAAGGTATTCGCCGCCGATCGCGGCCGCGTTCCAGCGCGGCGTCACAGTCCGCGAGGCGACGTAGAAGTCGCCGGTGGTGCGCGCCCGCCGCAGGCCGAAGGTGCCGACGACCACGGTCAGGATGCTGACCAGGACGACCGCTGTCGCGGTCATCGGCGGGTGGTCACGTCGCGGAAGGCGTCTTCGTTGCGCTCCGTTTGGCGTACGGCGTACCAGGCCAGCGCGATCAGCACCGGGTAGACGAGGACGCCCAGAACCAACCAGGGAACCAGTTTCGTACGCCCGGAAGCCGGCCAGAACGCGCCCAGCGTGGCCAATCCGCCGAGCAGCACCGCGGTCGCCGCCGTGACCAGAGCGGCGATCCGGGCCTGGCCCCGGATCAGCGATCGGATGGACACGTCGTCGACGTCCGTGCTCCCGCCCGGCACCCGCGCCGGCGCCGCGGCCGGGGCCCTCGAGGCGGCCTCGGTTCGTGGATGTACGACCCGGACCCGTTCGGTCATCGGCTGGCCAGCCGGTCGCGCACCTCGCGATAGTGCCGGCGCGAGACCGCCAGTTCGTCGTCCCCGACCCGCAGCGTGGTGTGCCCGTCCGGCGACCGGATCATCTCGTCGATCCGGTCGAGCCGCACCAGCAGGCTGCGGTGCGTGCGCACGAAACCGGCCGCCGACCAGCGGTCCTCGAGCACGTTGAGGGTGACCCGGATCAGATGCTGCTCGCCGTCGTCGGTGTAGAGCCGCACATAGTCGCCGTACGCCTCGACGTAGCGCACCTCGGAACGATGCACGAACTTGGTGACCCCGCCCAGCTCGACCGGG
>DASWRZ010000073.1:0-5565 GCA_036402935.1 Actinoplanes sp. | reverse complement strand
GCGCGTCATGCGCGCTGTTCACGCTGATCACGAGATCGGCCCCGGCACACGCGTCGGCATCGCTCGACGCGCCGAAGACCCCGGCCGGCGCGGGCACCAGGGGATCGAACCCGCGGACCGAAGCCCCGGCCGCGACCAGGTCGGCCGCGATGCGCCCGCCGGCCTCACCCAGGCCGAGGACGGCGATGACAGCCTCAGGCACCGCGTTGACCGGTGAGCTCACGACGGCACTCCGAAGTAGTCCATGGACCGCAGGGCCTCGATGACGCTCGCGATGTGCTCGCGCATCGCGGCCTCGGCCGCCTTGGGGTCGCGGTCGCGGATCGCCGCGATGATCCGCTCGTGCTGGGGCAGTGAGGTCGCCGGGCGCCCGGGCAGCAGCGACACCATGAACTGGTGCCGTACGAGCTGGCCGCGCAGCGTCTCGACGATCCGGTCGGCGGTGCTGTGGCCCGCGACCTGCCGGATCAGCGCGTGCAGACGCTGGTTGAGGTCGCTGTAGCGGCGGAACTCGCCCGCCTCGACCGCCCGCCGCATCAGCACGCCGATCTCGTCCAGTTCGGTCGCCTGGTCGGCGGTGACGTGCTCGGCCGCACGGGCCGCGACGAGTCCTTCGACGACCATCCGCACCTCGGTGATCTCGACCGCCTCGGTCAGCGACACCTTGCGCACGTGGGCGCCGCGGTTGCGCTGGACCTCGACCAGGCCCTCGGTGGCGAGTTCCTGAATGGCCGCCCGCACGTTGAACCGGCTGGCCTGGAACCGCTCGATGAGCTGGGCCTCGACGAGCCGCTCGCCCGGGGTGTACTCGCCCTTGAGGATGGCCTCGCGCAGCGCCTGCCGCGGCGGTGGCGCCGTCGGTGCTGCCCCGCCGCGGGCTCTGCGCTCGCGCGCGCCGCCGGGCGCCTGTCGTCGGTCCTGGTCGCGCTCAGCCGGCATGTGTTTCCGCGTTCCCTGTAGTTGTCGGTGGTCCCCGACAGTCTTCCGGTCGGATCCGGTCGGCGTCGATCCTCCATCAGTCGGGCGGACGTCGGCCTAGTGTCGGGCCTTTCCGGATGTCTACCCGGTGGCCCACCTGAACAATCCCCCCAGCCAACCGCGGCGAGTCGCGCCGGCCGGGGACGGCCCGGCCGGCAGCCGTACGGTGAAGGCCGCGCCCGCCCCGGGCCGGCCCTCGGCCGTGATCGTCCCGCCGTGCCCGGTGACCACCTCGCGCAGCAGTGCGAGCCCGATGCCGAAGCGCCGCTCGCCCGCCCCGGCGCCCCGGTGGAACCGGTCGAACAGCCGGTTGCCGTCCGCCGGGTCGAAGCCGTCCCCGGTGTCGGCCACCGCGAGTTCGATCTGGTCGGCGGGCCGGCGCAGGGTCACCGTGATGCGCCCGCCGGCCGGCGTGTGTGCGAGCGCGTTGGAGAGCAGTTCGGCGACGACCCGGCGCAGTGCGGACTCGACGCCGGTCACCAGCAGCGGTGCGTCCGGCGCGTCCAGCACCAGCTTGACGTCCTGTTCGGCCGCCCGGTCGGCCTCGGTCGCGACCGTCGCCTCGACCAGGCTGGTCAGGTCGACCGGTTCCCGCTCCGGGCCGGACGGGCCGGCGGCGAGCCGGGCCGAGAGCAGCAGCTCGTCGACGATCTCGCCGAGGCGGCGGGTGGTGCCCATGAGCCGGTCGAGGTCGCCCTGGTCGGTCGCGGCGGACGCGTGGGCCCGGCGGGCGAGCAGCTGGGCCCGGGCGTGCACCTGGGCGATCGGGGTGCGCAGCTCGTGGCTCGCGTCGGCCACGAACCGCCGCTGCCGTTCGAGGGCCTCGGCCAGCGGGGCGACCGCGCGATGCCCGACCACGATCCCGGTGAGCCCGGCCGCCAGCAGGCCGATCAACGCCGCGAGGCCAAAGGCCATGAGCAGGTGCCGCCGGTCGGCGACCTGGTAGCGGGCGTCGAAGACGGCCTGCACCACGGTGTCACCGCGGATCTGGGTGAGCACGTGGTAGGTGGTGCCGTTGGCCTGGAGCACGGTCGTCTCGGCGGGGCCGCCCGCGGCCACGCGGTCCATGGCCGGTCGCATCGGGAAGCCGGCCGGTGGCGTGATCGGGCCGGTGTCGAGCCGATCTCCGGTCCGGCGGAAGAGCCAGTTGCAGCCGACCGGCCCGGCCACCACCCCGTGCTCGACGCCCCAGGACAGCTCCTGGCTGATCTGCCGGTTCTGGCTGCGGACCAGGCCGGCGTAGGCGACCCCGCCGACGATCACGAGCAGCGCGCCGACGACCAGCCCGACGAGAAGGCCGATCCGTAGGCGTTCGCGGCGGACGATCTCACGTTCCGTGCAGGGCTTCACAGGATTCCCAACCGGTAGCCGAGGCCGTGCACTGTGCGGATCACCGAGCGGCCCAGCTTGCGGCGCAGGTAGTAGACGTACGTGTCGACGATGGACGCGGCGGCGGCCTGGTCGAAGACCCGGCTGCGCAGCTGTGCCCGCGAGTGCACGGCGGCCGGGCGGGCCGCCAGCGTGCGGATCAGCTCGAATTCGCGGGCCGAGAGCGTTATTCGCGAGCCGTCGGGGCGAACGACCTCGCGCACGGTCAGATCGAGCAGCCCGGCCCCGATCCGCAGCACGTCGGTCGCCTCGCCGTTGCGCCGGCAGAGCGCCCGCAGCCGGGCGCTCAGCTCGTCCAGGTCGAACGGTTTGACCAGGTAGTCGTCGGCCCCGGCGTCGAGGCCGGCGATGCGGTCGTCGACGGTGCCGAGGGCGGTCAGCAGGAGGGCGCGGGCCGGGACCGCGCGCGATCTGAGCCGGGACAGCACGTCGAGACCGTCCAGGGCCGGGAGCAGCCGGTCGATGACCATCACGTCGTACGGCCGGGTCAGCCCGAGATGCAGGCCGCGCTGGCCGTCGGCGGCCCGGTCGACGACGTATCCCTCGTCGCCCAGCGCCGCGGTCAGTATTTCGCTGAGGTCGAGGTCGTCCTCGATCAACAGCAGCCGATTCGATCTTCCGGCGAGCATTCATCGACAATGGCACATATCGTGGGTTATTGCCTAGTGAACATTTGCTGGAGCAACAACCATCAGGTCAGTCCGAGCCCGGCGCCGCTCCAGGTAGGCCAGCAGCGGCGACGTCATGATCGTGGTGACCAGGGCGACCAGCACCAGCACGGTGAACAGCGCCGAGTTCACGATCCCGGCGTCCAGCCCGACGTTCAGGGCGATCAGTTGCATGAGGCCGCGGGCGTTCATCAGCGCGCCGACCCGCAGCGCCACCTCGTTCGGCTCGCCGCGCAGCCGGGCCGCGCCCCAGCAGGCGCCGAACTTCCCGGCGATCGCGAGGACCACGCAGGCCACCGCGAACGCCAGCACCTTCGGGTCACTGAGCAGGCCGAACTCGGTGCGCAGCCCGGAATAGGTGAAGAACAGCGGCACGAAGACGGTCGACGCGATCGGGGTCAGCGTGTCGACCACCCGGTCGGTCCGCTCATGGCGCGGCATGACCACGCCGAGCGCGAACGCCCCGAAGACCGCGTACAGCCCGATCTCGTCGGTGTACCAGGCGATCAGGAAGAGCAGCGCCACCGTGCCGAGCAGACGGCCCGAGTCACCGATCCGCTCGGTCGCCATCAGCGCGCCGGTGACCCGGCGGCCGGCGAACCACAGCACCAGGGCGAGCAGCGCCACGCCGCCGACCGCGAGCAGCGCCGGCCGGGCCTTCCCGGAGGCGAACGAGAGCACTACCGCGAGCAGGATCCAGGCCGCGCCGTCGTCGACCGCGCCGGCCGCCAGCGCGAGCGAGCCGTGCCGGGTGCCGGCCAGCCCGCGCTCGGTGATGATCCGGGCGAGCATCGGGAACGCCGTGATCGCCAGCGCGACCCCGACGAAGGCCGCCGAGACGCCGAGCGAGACCCCGGGCTTGCGCATCGGCACGGCGTGGTCGGTGACCAGCACGAGCAGCACGCCGAGCACGAGCGGGACGGTCACTCCGGCGGCCGAGATCGTGCCCGCCGTCCCGGCGATCCGGCCGCTGCGGTGGCTCATGAAGGCGTAGCCGGTCTGGAACATGTAGAGCACCAGCCCGACCTGCCCCACCACGTAGAGCACCGGCAGCAGGGCGGCCGGGAACACGGCGTGCGACAGCCCGGGCAGCAGCAGGCCGAACAGCGACGGGCCGAGCAGGACACCGGCCAGCATTTCGCTGACCACGGGCGGCTGGCCGACCTTGCCGAGCAGCCAGGCGACCAGGCGGCAGAAGGCGAGGATCACCGCGACCGCGATGAAGAACCGCGGGGCGAGTTCGGTCGGAGTCATCGCATTGCCTCCTCGAAATAGGTCGCGCACAGCCGCTGCCGCCGCGCGTCGACCACCATCCAGGACCCGAGCACGAGCTGCTGGACGCTGCGCCCGGCGTCGGCCCACCGATCGGCCAGGCGCATCCCGGCCAGGCGGACCGGTCCCGGCCCCGGGGTGCCGGGCGGTGAGAGGTACGCCGGTCCGCGGCTCGGCAGCGACCGGGTGTGCGACGCGCTGGACGCCGGTGCGAACCGGCGCAGCACCTCCCGGGTGACCGCGCGCAGCATGACCGGCGCCGATCCGCGCGCCGGGCAGGCCCGGTTGGCGGTCACCCCGAACGGGATGAAGTGCGCGTCCGACCGCTTGAGCCGCAGCCAGCGATCGGGGTCGAACCGGTCGTCGCCGGCCGGCCCGGTGCGCTGGAAGGCCAGGTAGTTGAAGAGCAGCACCGACCCGGCCGGAAGCGTGACCCGGTCGTCGACCACGATCGGCGCCGAGGTGATGCGGTGCGCGACGCCGAACAGCGGGTGCACGCGCAGCGTCTCGTCGACCACCCGGTCGAGCGCGTCGTCCTCGTCGAGCGCGCCCATCAGGCCGCGCTGCACGTCCGGGTGCCGGGCGATCGCGAGCAGCACGTGCGCCATCGCCTCGGACATCTGCACGACCGCGGTGTTGAAGAACGCGCCCTGCAGGTACCAGGCCGTCTCCTGCCGCGTGAACCCCGGCGGCAGCGTCACGGGACAGGTGCCGTCCGCCAGGCGGTCGAGCAGATAGCGGGTGAGAAGTGAGCGCCGCTCCATGTGCCGCAGGCTCGTCCCTTTGAGCGCGGTCACGACGTCGTCCGCGTTGCCGACGATCAGGTCGCGCACCTCGGCCGGGCAGCGCTCGCCGAAAACCAGCTCGTAGTAGACCTCGGCCCAGATCGGCATCATCAGGTCGCGCAGGCGGACCTTGCTGATCCGGTCGCGCGGCAGGGTGCCGAGCACGCGCCCGGCCGCGCCGGTGGCCAGTCGCTCCGACTCGGCGTGCGGCACGGCCAGCACCTTGCGGGTCACCCGCGCCACCGAGCGGTAGCGCTCGCCCGGTTCCAGGTGCTCCTGATGCATCTGCGGGCCCGGGGCCAGCCAGTACCAGAACAGGTCGGAGAGTCCGGCGCCGCGACTGCGCCCGTCGGCCGCCGGATCGGAGTAGACCCGCTCGAAGTGCTCCGCACCGACGAGCGGGCCGGGCACCGGGATGCCCTCGCTGCCGTTCACCCGGGTGAAGATCCACTCGCGGAGCCGGATCACCAGCG
>DASWRZ010000072.1:0-20397 GCA_036402935.1 Actinoplanes sp. | reverse complement strand
GGGCTACCAGGACAACGACGACTACAGCTGGTACGAGCTCAACTCCAACTCCCAGAACAACGGCAGCGACTACAGCGGCATCGTTCTCCTGAGCGGCAACAGCGGCAACGGCAACGGCGGCCTCCTCGGCGGCGGCCTGCTGGGCTGACCCGGTCCTACTACCGGGCCGGCTGCATTCCCCGGCCGACCCGAGCGAACACAGGCCCGGAGCGCGATCGCGCTCCGGGCCTTCTGTTCATCAAGCGCTGAGGCCTGCGATCAGCAGTTCGTCGCCGTGACGGTCTTCCACGAGCAGGTGTCGATGGTCGACTTCGACGCGTTCTTCAGCGTCGCCGTGTCACCGGTGTTGTTCCAGATGTAGTTGCCGGAACCCCAGTACCGGTTCGCGCTGGTGTTCGTCCCCTTACCCGTGTGGACGTACACCGTCTTCTTGCTGCCGAGGCTGAAGCTGCCGAACGTGTAGACGTGCGCGGACTTGTCGCGGACCGTCCACCCCTTGAGCTGGATCGACTTCGTCGTGTTGTTGCGCAGCAGCACCCACTCCGCGTTCAGGCTCTTGTTGCTGCGGGTGTCACTGCCCGGCGAGTTGACATAGATCCGGCTGAAATTCACCGACGGTGTAGCGGCCTCCGCCGGCGTCGCCGCGACGGCCAGCCCGGCCAGCGCGGCCGCCGACATCAGCGGAATCAGGAATTTTTTCTTCACCCGGAAACGCTAACGGCCGGCGCCATCTCCACGGCCTCACCGAGCGGTTCGTGTCGTTCCCCGATCGGCCGACGAAACATCGTCGAAAGCGCAGACAATCCGGCTAGGCCCGGGGCGTGGCAGTCGCGGTCGGCGGCCCGGAAAACGGTTCGTCGGCTCGGCCGCTTCCTGGCACAGTGGCGCACCATGACGGACTCCGAGTTGTTGACCGCCGCGGACATAGCCCTCATGCAGGGTCTGGCGCAGCGCGTCACCGCCACCCGGCCGGACCTGATCAGCGCCGGCGCCTCGTACGGGGAACTGGCCTGGATCTGGGGCAAAGGGCGCGCCCTGGACGGCACGACCTGGCGCCGGCGGCTGTGGTTCTCCGGGGACGAATTGGTGGCGTGGGGCTGGGTCTTCCTTCCGCACCAGGTGAGGCGCAACGACGGGTCGGTCACGGAGGTCACCGGCGCCTCGCTGAGTTATCAGCTCCATCCCGACCACACCGAACTGGTCGACGAAGTGATCGAGTGGTACGACGGGGTGGCGGCCGGTCTTGAACGTACGGTCGTGCCGACGGCCGCCGAGGAGTTCGCCCTGAAGCGGTGGGCGGCGTACGGCTATGAGCCCGATGTGGAGGCGCTCGGCGACACCGGCGACTGGACCCAGCTCAACGAGCGGGACCTCACCGATGTGGAGCAGCCGGTACTGCCGGCCGGATTCCGGTTCCGCACCGCCGGCGAGGCCGGACCGGAGGCCGCGGTCCGGGCCCATGTGGACGCCTGGACCCCCTCGGCGTACACGGCCCGGAGCTACGAGGCTGTCCGGCAGACGGCGGCCTATCGCGGCGACCTGCACGTCCTGGTGGAGGCGCCGGACGGAACCATGGCATCCTCGGCGATCATGTGGCTCGACCAGGCGAACAGGACCGTCGAGTTCGAGCCGGTCGGAACCCATCCGGACTACCGGCGGCTCGGGCTGGCACGGGCGATGATGCTGCACGGGATGCATCTGGCGCGAGCGGCCGGGGCCACCCATGCGACGGTCGTCTGCCTGGGTGCGCCGGGGCATCCCAAGGCGCGCGGGCTGTACTACGGCCTCGGGTTCCGCGAGCTCTCGCGGGACGCGCCGCTCATCAGGACCACGACCAGCCGATGACGTGGGGGCCCTCGACGGGCCGTGCGACTCCTCTAGGTGAGCGTCAGCCCCGAATCCTGGTCGTAGGAGGGTTCGGGAGCCGGCGCGGGAATCTTGTATTCCTCGGTCAGCGTCGTCATCGGACCCGGCCACGTCGCCTGGGCCACCTCGATCGGTTTGCGGGTCTCGTCGAAGGCGACGTGCAGCAGGTGCAGCACCGGGGTGTCCGGGCGGATCTGCAGGACCTCGGCCTCCTCGCGGCTCGGCTGGCGGGCGCTGATCGTGTCGGTCGCCGTCGTGTAGCGCGTGCCCAGCACCTCCTCGGCCTCCTGATAGAGCGGCCGCCCGAACGCCTCCGCGCGCTCCAGGCTGGTGCCGCTGGCGTCCTTGACCCGGAACCAGGACGCGCCCACCTCGACGGTCGCGTCGTCGGTGCGGACGATGTGCCGGCGGACCAGCATCTCGGTGCCGTCGCGTACGCCGAAAGCGTCCGCCACCTCGGGCGGCGCCGCCTCCCGCCCGACCGTGACCAGCTGCTGGCGATAGCGGGCCGCGAGGTCGGCGTGGTAGCCGCGGTAGGCGCCGTAGCGGCCGCGGGAGAGGCGGTTGAGGCGGCGCCGGGTGCCGCGGACGAACGTGCCCGAGCCCGGCTTGGTGATCAGCGTGCCCTCGAGGCGCAGCTGGTCGACCGCGCGCTGGACGGTCTGCTTGGCCACCCCGAAGAACTCGCCGAGCGACGGGATCGACGGCAGCCGCTCGCCGGGCTGCCAGTCCCCGCGGCGGATGCGTTCGCGCAGCTGGGCGGCGATCTGCCGGTGCGGCGACTCGGCCGCACCCGGGTTGATGGTCATCCGAGCCTCCTCAGACCTAGGTTCCTAGGATGCACTACGGGCAGGAGGTTCCCGGACTGACACGCCCGGGAACAACTACCAGGAACCCGCGGTCGGACCCGCCGACCCGCCCCGGCGCCGCAGGTACTTCTCGAACTCCGAAGCGATCTCGTCGCCGGTCAGCGGCTGAATGCCCTCGTCGCCGACCCGTTCCTCCAGCTCACGCACGTATTCACCGAGCTCGGCGTCCTGCTCGGCGGCGGCGCGCACCCGCTTCTCCCACTCGTCGGCCTCCTCGGCCAGGTCGGTCATCGGCACCGGCAGATCGAGCACGTCCTCCAGGCGGCTGAGCAGTGCCAGCGTCGCCTTGGGGCAGGGCGGGTTGTTGGCGTAGTGCGGCACGTGCACCCAGAACGACAGCGCCTCCAGGTCGGCCCGGCCGGCCGCCTCGTGCAGCACGCCGACGATGCCGGTCGGACCGTCGTAGCGGGTGGGCACGACCTTGTATTTGTCGGCCGCCTCGCTGTCGGTCGCCGAGCCGCTGATCGGCAGCGGGCGGGTGTAGGGCACGTCGGCGAGCAGGGCGCCGAGCAGCACGATCCGGTTGACCTCGAGGCTGTGGCAGACCTCGAGGACCTGCTCGCAGAAGGTGCGCCAGCGCATGCTTGGCTCGATGCCCCGGATCAGCACCACGTCACGGTCGCTGCCCTCCGGGCTGGCCACGGTGAACCGGGTGGTGGGCCACTCGATCTTGCGGGTCTCGCCCTCGGCCATCACGACGGTCGGCCGGCTGACCTGGAAGTCGTAGAAGTCCTCCGGGTCGATGGTGGAGATCTGCTTGGCCTGCCACACCTGTTCGAGGTGTTCCACGGCCGCGGTGGAAGCGTCCGCAGCATCGTTCCAGCCCTCGAAGGCGGCGATGGCCACGGGGGAGCGGAGCAGCGGGAGGCCGTCGAACTCAGTCATGGCACACAGCCTACGCACGGCCCGCGCGAGGCACCCGGTGGCCGCGCCGGGTGCGGCGCCTCACGGCGGCCGGGAGTCCGGCATTGCCGACGTACGCGACGTCTCAGTGCCACAATCGCACTCCGATCGCCCGCGACCCGACGTCCGCTTCGTTCCGTTCAGCCCGTTATCAGGCTCCTCGTTGGAAGATCGAAGACGGAATCGATCCGCCGTTCAGCCGGAACATCGGCCGATTTCCCCGGGTCGATCAGAAAGGCAGTGATTCCCGCCGCATCCGGCCCCGCGAAATCGGCCGGATAGGAATCCCCGACGAAGATCGCCTCCTCGGCCGGCGTGCCCGTCGCCGCCAAAGCCGTGGCATAGATCTTCGGATGCGGCTTGCGCCGGCCGACGTCCACCGAGAGCACGACCGCGTCGAAGAGATCGGCGATCCCGGCCCGTTGCAGCAGGTCAGGGACCATCGTCGAGCTGTGTGTGTTCGACACCACGGCCAGCCGGTGGGCACGGCTCAAGCCGCGCAGCAACTCCTCGAGACCGCGCGGGACGACGACTCCGGCCGACCATTCCGCCAGATAGAGCCGCTCGAATTCAGCCGGGTCGCCGCCGACTGCCGCGCCCTCGAGAAATGCCGCTGCCACCTCGCCCATCGAGAACTCGCTGTCGTCGATGTCACTGCGCGCGTCGAACGAGGCGAAACAGGCGTCGATCCCGGTCAGGAAGTCGTCGTAGGACAGTGCCGAACCCTGCTCCCGCAGGAACTCGTGACAGCGCGGATAGCCCTGATCCACCCGGCTCGGCGAATACGACACCAGCGTGCCGAAGAAATCGAAAAGGATCGCGCTCATTTCACCGCGTACGTCTGTGGCGCAAGCGTTGCCGCGCAGCGCAGGTTCCGATATCGGCCCTGATGATCGAGGCCGTAACCGACGATGTTGCCGGAACCGACGTCGAACCCGAAATAGGTCGCTGTGCCGGCGAAAGCGGGCGTCTCCGGCTTCCGGAGCAGCGCGCAGACCGCGAGCGACGCGGGGGAGCGCTGGGCCAGGTTGGCGATCAGCCAGTTCATGGTCAGCCCGGTGTCGACGACGCCGTCCACGATGACCACGTCACGCCCGGTGATGTCGACGTCGAGGTCCTTGAGCAGGCGCACACTGCCGGACGCCGGATTGTGGGTGCGGTAGGAGCGGATCGCCATCCAGGTGAGCTCGACCTGGCCGGCGTAGGCCCGGGCCAGGTCAACCGTGAAGGTCGCGGCCCCGTTGAGCACCCCGACCAGCACCGGCGTGCGCCCCTGATAGGCCGTGCCGAGCTCGGCCGCGAGCTCCGCGACCCGGGTCTGGATCTGCTCCTCGGTCAGCAGGATCTCGTCGAGTTCGCCTCGGACCTGGCTCGCCTCCACTTCGTGATCGTTTCACGCCCGCTCGGTACCTCGCCACCACCCGACCCGCCGGAAATATCCGAGCCGGATCCCAAATCTGGTGGGCGTCCGTTATTGTCCGCGCAGTCTTCTGTTCACCTTGACCATCCCGCCCCCGAACGGAGTGCCATGGCCCACCGCCCCGCTCTGGCCGAGATCCGTGCCCGCACCTACAAGCGCCGGGACGCGTGGTGGACGGTGTGGCTCGTCGACCCGCTGGCGTCCCGCCTGGTCTGGCTCGTCTCGCCCTGGCGCGTGGTCACGCCCAACCTGCTGACCACGTTCGCCTTCGTGATCGGGCTCGGCTCGGCCGCCGCCTTCTGGCGCGGCTCGTACGGCTGGCTGCTGATCGGCGCGCTGCTGTTCCACCTGAGCTTCGTGCTCGACTGCATGGACGGCAAGATCGCCCGGCTCAACGGCACCGGCTCGGTCTTCGGGGCCTGGCTCGACTACGTCTTCGACCGGCTGCGGGTGCTGGCCTGCGCGGTCGGCCTGTTCGGCGGGCAGTACCAGCGCACGCACGACTTCGCCTATGTCTGGCTCGCCGGGCTCGTCATCTTCCTCGACATGTTCCGTTACCTGAACGCGCTGCAGATGGGCAAGGTCAAGGCCGACATGAAGGCCAATCTGGCCGCGGCGACCGGCACCGAGCAGCCGGTGGTCTTCGCCGAGGAGGCCGAGTTCGCCGCCGACGACGCACCCGAGCGGGTCGTGGTCGACGTCTACGGCGACTTCCGCGACCGGTTCGCGCTGTTCGTGCGGATGCGCAACCTGCTGCTGCGCGGGCGCATCCGGGCGCACGTGATCAGCGGCATCGAGTTCATGATGTTCGTCTTCATCGTCGGCCCGGTCGTGAACCAGGTCATCGTCGTCACGCTGATCTCGGCCGCGCTGATGATCGCGTTCGAACTGCTGCTGATCTACAAGCTCTGGACCGCGACCAGGTCGTTCGCGCGCCGCATGCGGGCGATCGTCCCCTCCCAGCCGGTCGCGTCAGAGGACGCGGTCCAGCACGGCGACATCGGTCAGGGTGCCGAAGCCGCACTTGGCGTATAGCTGGAGCGCCCGGTCGTTGGCGACGTCGGTCTGCAGCGCCAGGCGGTGCGCGCCGGCGGCCCGGGCCTCGTCGGCGACATGCTCGAGGAGGCCCTGAGCGACGTGCCGGCGGCGCATGTTCTCGGTGACGAACAGGTCGCGGACCAGCCACACCGTGCGCAGCGTGAGCGCGGCCGGCATGACGACGACCGAGCAGATGCCGTAGGCGCGGGCCTCGTCGCCGGCCAGGTAGATGCGCTCGCGTTCGGCCACCACCTGGTCGCGCAGCCAGGCTGCCACCGCGTCGGGGGCCGGGTTGGCTCCGTAGTGCTGCCGGTAGTCGTCGAACAGGTCGACCGCGTCCGCGAACCACGGATGTGCCACCGCGGTCAGTCTGACGGTCACGGCCATACGCTCCATAATGTCCCAAATCCCGCGTTATAGTGCCGTTGTGGCGCACATCGACCAAGTCCTGGGGCCGGCCGACGACACGGTCACCTTCTTCCAGCCGCGCGCCATGGTCTACGTGACGATGCTCTGGGTCGTGGCCGCCGTCTGGGCCGTCTGCCTCGTCCTGTTCGCGCTGCTCAGAGTCGTGCTCGGCGACCCGCCCGCGGCGGGCGACATCGTCACCTACCTCGAACTGGCCCTGGTCGTCCCGGTGGTCTTCTCGGCGCTGGTCCTGCTCGTGGCCTGGCGCCGCTTCGGCTGGCTGCACAGCTCGGTCCGCGGCCTCGACTTCGCCGCGACCGGCCGCAAGCCGGTCCACCTCCCATGGTCCGGGGTCGCCGCCGTGGGCCTTCGGCATCGTGGCCCGTTCACCGAGTTGGTCGTCACTCCGGTCGCCCCGGACTTTCCGACCGTCGGCGAGGGCCCCGGCCGCCGGCCCCGCATGCGCCGTGGCGCCTACCTCGTCGACGTAGGCCTCATGTCGCCCGGCCCGGATGTCCTGCTCGCCGAGCTGCACCGCCGCCTGCCGACCAAGGTTTGATTTCTCGCGCCCTAGCATCTAGGTTTAACGCGTCCGTTAATTAACGAGGGCGTTAAATGACCACCGACCGGCTCAGCCAGATCTTCGCGGCACTCGCCGACCCGACCCGCCGCGCCATCCTCGCGCGCCTCGCCGAGGGCGAGGCCACCGTCACCGAGCTGGCCGAGCCGTTCGACATCAGCCTCCCCGCCATCTCCCGCCACCTGAAGGTGCTGGAGAAGGCGGGCCTCATCTCGCGCAGCCGCTCCGCCCAGTGGCGCTCCAGCCGGCTCGAGGCCGAACCGCTGCGCGAGGCCACGGCCTGGATGGAGCGCTACCGCCGCTTCTGGGACGTGAACTTCACCCGCCTCGACGCCCACCTCCAACGCATGAAAGAGGAATCGTCATGACCGACCTCGTCATCACCCGCATCTTCGACGCGCCCCGCCCGCTGGTCTACCGCGCCTTCGTCGACCCCGACCAGCTGGCGGCCTGGTTCGGCCCGGTCGGCTGGTCGGTGCCCCGTGACAGCGTCTCGGTCGAGGCCAAGCCGGGCGGCCATCAGCGCTTCACCATGGTCAACGACGAGGATCCGGCCCAGAGCTCCCCGGTCGACGCCACCTTCGTCGAGGTCGTCGAGAACGAACTGCTGGCCGGCGAGGAGGACGTCTCCCAGATCGACGCCTTCCCGGGCGACGTGATGCGCATACGCATCGAGTTCTACGACGAGCCGGGCGACAAGACGCGCATCGTCCTCACCCAGGGGCCGTACTCCGCGGAGGTGGAGTCGGACGCCCGCGAGGGCTGGGGGAGCAGCTTCACCAAGCTCGACACCCTGCTCGCCGCGGCCTGATGCTCCACTCGATCCCGACCGTGGCGCCGCCCGCCCCGTGCTTCACGCTGGGGCGGGCGGCGCGCGGCCCTCTCGCGGTCGGCTACGCCGCGTTCGGCGCCGGCCACGGCCGTCCGTTGCCGCACCGCCTGCTGCCCCTGAACCTGCCGGTCCTGATCCTCGACTTCGACACCGGTCGGGCACTGCTCACCGGCCCGCGCACCCGCTCGTCGCTCGACGGCCCGACGACATGGGGCACCGGCATCTCCGCCGGCCTGACCCCGTCCGGCGCCGCGCTTCTGGCCGGCATGCCGCTGTCCGAGATCTCCGGGCAGACCGCCGCTCTGGATCTCGCGTGGGCGTCGCACCTGGTCGCGCTACCGTCCTGGCCGGCCCGTTTCGCCTGGCTGGACGCCGCCTTTTCGGCACGCCGCGGCTCCCGCTGGTCGCCCTCGCCGCCCGTGACGACCGCGTGGTGGCACCTCCAGCGAACCCCGCGCGTCTCCGACGTGGCCGCCGCCCTGGGCCTGAGCCGCCGTCGTCTCGAGCGCGACTTCCGCCGCGAGGTCGGCCTCGCGCCCGGCGCCGTGGCCCGCACCGCCCGCGTGCAGCGCTCCCTGACCGCACTGCTCCACGGCGCGGTTCCGGCCGACGCCGCCGTCACCGGCGGCTTCGCCGATCAGTCCCACCTGACCCGCACCATGCGCGACCTGGTCGGCCTCACCCCGGCCGCCTTCCGCGCATTCGTTCAAGACGTGGCCCCGCCGGCGTCCCTACCGTCGGGGGCATGACCCTCACCGGCAAGATCGCCCTGGTCACCGGCGGCACCCGCGGCATCGGCCGCGCCATCGTCGAACGCCTCGCCGCGGACGGCGCCGAGGTCTTCTTCACCTACCGCGCCAGCTCCGGAGCCGCGCTCGAAGTCGCCCGCCGGACCGGCGCCACCCCCGTGCAGGCCGACCAGTCGACCCTCGACGCGGTGGACGCCATGTTCGCCCCACTCCCCGGCCGCCTCGACATCCTGGTCAACAACGCCGCCGTCAGCACGCACATCCCGCTGGGCGCCCTGACCTCCGAATCCTTCGACCGCGCGATGACCATCAACACCAAGGTCCCCCTGATGGCCATCCAGCGAGCGGCCCCCTTGATGCCCCGGGGCGGCCGCATCATCAACCTCTCCACCCTCAACACGGCCGTCCCCGCCCCCGGCCTGACCCTCTACTGCGCCACCAAGGCGGCCCTGGAACAGATCACCGCCGTCCTCTCCCGCGAGCTGGGCCCCCACGGCATAACGGTCAACACCGTCTCCCCGGGCGCCACCGACACCGACCTGCTGCGCGCCACCAACCCACCCGAGGCACTGACCCGAACCGCCGCCCTGACCGCCCTCCAGCGCCTGGGCCACCCCTCCGACATCGCCTCGGTGGTCGCCTTCCTGTGCACCGAGGACGCGGGCTGGCTCACCGGCCAGAACCTCCGGGCCACCGGCGGCCTGCTCGTCTAGCCTCACGTTGATCATGTGTCACCGGCGTCCTGTTGATCATGTGCTACCGGCCTCATCTTGATCATGTGCCACGACCTCGTGTTGACCATGTGTCACGCCCAGAAGGGCACCCACCACTGCCAGGCCGGCGGTGCGGGCGGCCAGCCCGGGTCGGGCCGCCACCCGGCGGGCGGACTCCACCCGGCCGGCGGCTGCGGCCAGCCCGGCGGCACGGTGAACCGGATCCCCGCCGGTGCCGGCGGGATCTCCCCATGCCGGGCCGCCGAGTCGCCGAGAACGGCCGTCGCGGCGGGCGACGGCTCGCCCTCACGGGATCCGCCCGGGACGACCACCGGCTTCGCGACCCCGGCCGGCCGCTCGACAGTGACCGCACCCGCACCGGCGACCGGCGCCGGACGGCCGCCGGCCGTTTCGGCTCCGCCGTTCGCGCGGGCGCCGATCGCTTCGGCCGCGGCCGCGGGCACCGAGTCGCCGCTTGGATCGGCAGCCACGATCGTGACGTCGGGCGGCTGCGATGAGGCCAGCCACGACTCGGGGAGTTCGTGGGCGCGGGCCGCGTGCAGAAACACCTCGACCTTGATCCGATTGCCCCGGACCAGGGCGCGGGCGGCCGTGAGGTGGCCGGCCTCGGCCAGGTGGCGTACCGCGGGCAGCAGCTCCGCGCTCATCTTCGGGGTGAGGCGCCCGACCGGGGCCCGGTCGAGCCGGACCTCGACCAGTTCACGGGTGCTGCGGGCCAGCGGCTCGTGGATCTCGTGCAGGGTGACGTGCACCCAGCACTCGCCCTCCGGCCGCAACCAGGGCAGGAGCGCCTCGAGGTGCTTGTCCTCCCCGGTGACCTGGATGGCGTTGCCGACCGGCAGCACCCGGTGGGCCGTACCCGGTGCCCGGTTGGCCGGCACGATCAGATGCGGCTCGGCCAGGTCGACCCGTACCGACCCGGTGATCCCGGCGCGCTCCCCGTAGCCCGAGGCCGCCCACACCCGGGCCGCCACCTGCGGCGCCCGCCCGTCGGCGACCAGCTTGGACAGCGCCGGCGCGTACCGCGCCGCGTCGTCCCGGCTCAGGTAGCCGACCTGCCGCCCGGCCACCCACACCCCGATCGCGTTGCGGTCGTGCCGGTTCCACGGCTCCGGCACGAGCTGCGCGCGGGTGGCCAGCTCGCACCCGTCCTCGCGGAACTCCCGCCCGAACACGTCCCGGATCGCGTCCACATAATGCGACTCCCCGACGATGTCGACGCCGGGCCACCCGCGCTGCCCCCACAGCTCAAACGGAACGTCCATGCCGCACGGTAGCCCCGCACCCCACCACCGTCCGGTCCTCCGAGCCGGTGCACTGCGCCACCGTCCCGGGGACCGCCCATCGTCCGTCCGATCGACACCGGGCCGCGGTCAGTCGCGGCTGACCGGCGTGCTCAGCGCGGCCGGCGTCGGTCATGCGCGGACAACGTCGGGCGCGCCGAAGGTGACCGGGACGCCGGGGGAGTAGAGGACGCTGTCCGGCGGCCGGGTGAAGGGCGGCAGGCCCGTCGCCGCGATCAGGCCGTCGTCGAGGGTGAGCAGCTCGGCCCGGTGCAGCGGCCACTGTGGGTGGTCGTTGGGCATGTGCAGGGTGCGACCCCACGCGCGCGTGTGCAACGCCCATCGGGCCGACAGGAAATGCTCCAGCGGCGACGGCGAAGCCACCGGCGCGCCGACCCGGACGGACAGCTCGGAGGCGGCTGAGGAGAAGAGCCGCCGGCTCGTGTAGCGCACGACGTCGCCCGAGCGGGAAAGGCGCATCCGCGACCACATGTAGGGCAGCGACAGCCCGGCCCGCGCGATCAGGACCGGCAGCAGCCGCGCCGCGTCCAGCGACAGGAAGACGACCCCGCGCCGGCCCGCGGGGTCGACGCTGTAGACGCGGACGTTCGTCTCGCAGAAGGTGCCGAAGTAGGGCACCCCGGGGCCGCGGAAGAAGCCGACCCCGGCCATCCGGAAGGCGATGAGCCCGACGTAGGTCACCCCGTCCAGCGTGTCGGGCACGGTCCCGGCCGGCAGAAAGGGCGCGACGGCGGCCGGTTCGACCGCCCAATGCAGGAACGCCAGCTCCTCCCAGCGCTGCACCAGCAACGAACCGCGAACCGGCCGCGGCGTGGTCGGGGTGACCGATTCGACCACGTCAACGACCGACGACCGACATATCGGGGTAGCGGTCCCCGGCCGGCGGCCGGATCGCGGTGAGCCGGGCCAGTTGGTCGGCCGAGAGCGTCAGAGCGGCGGCCCCGACGTTCTCCTCCAGGCGCGAGACCCGCTTGGTGCCCGGAATCGGCGCCAGGTCGGAGCCCTGCGCCAGCACCCAGGCCAGCGCGACCTGAGCCGGCGTGGCCCCGAGCGAGGAGGCCACCGCCGAGACCTCGTCGACGATCTGCAGGTTCTGCCGCAGGTTTTCCTCGGAGAACCGCGGGTTGGCCTTCCGGAAGTCGTCCGCGTCGAGCGAGGACGTCGACCGGATGGCTCCGGTCAGGAAGCCGCGGCCCAGCGGCGAATACGGAACGAAGCCGATGCCGAGCTCACGCAGCGTAGGCAGAACCAAGGCCTCGGGATCGCGGGTCCACAGCGAGTATTCCGATTGCACCGCCGTGATCGGGTGCACCGCGTGGGCCCGGCGAATGGAGGAGGCCGACGCCTCGGACAGCCCGATGTGCCGGATCTTGCCCTGCTGCACGTAGTCGCCGAGAACCCCGACGACCTCTTCGATCGGCACCGCCGGGTCGACCCGGTGCTGGTAGTAGAGGTCGATGTGGTCGACCCCGAGCCGCCGCAGCGAACCCTCGAGCGCGACGCGGATGTTGTCCGGATGGCTGTCGATCTTCCGGCCGGGTACGTCGAGCCGGTGCGAGTACAGCCCGAACTTGGAGGCGACCACGACCCGGTCCCACCGGCCGGCGAGGGCGCGGGCCAGCAGCTCCTCGTTGGTGAACGGGCCGTAGATCTCGGCGGTGTCGAAGAACGTGACGCCCAGGTCGAGGGCGCGGTGGATGGTGCGGATCGACTCCGCGTCGTCGGTGCTCTTGCCGGTATAGAACGCCGACATGCCCATGCAGCCGAGGCCGAGGCGGGAGACCTCGAGACCGGCCAGCGATACGTACTCCATGTGGCCGAAGCTACGCCCGACCGATGCGACGCGCCCGGCCGTGCGGCGTGATGGACGTTACGAGGAGGCGCGGCAGCAACCGCGACCGGCGAAGATGAAGGGGTGAACACGATTCGGCCCGCCGCGGTGCTCTTCGACATGGACGGGACGCTGGTCGACAGCGAGAAGGTCTGGGACGTCGCGCTCAACGAGCTCGCGGTCCGCGAGGCCGGCCGTCACCTCTCGACCGATGCCCGGCAGGCGATGATCGGCAGCAGCATGGTCATCAGCATGCGGATCATGAGGGAGGATCTGGGCCTCGACCACGAGCCCGACCAGGACTGGCTGATCGAGCGGGTGTTCGAGCTGTTCGCCCAGGGTCTGGTCTGGCGGCCGGGCGCGCTCGAACTGCTGCGCGCGGTGCGCGAGGCCCGCCTGCCCACCGCGCTGGTCACCTCGACCGGCCGCAAGCTGGTCGAGGTGGCCCTCGAGACGCTCGGCCGGGAAAACTTCGACGTGATCGTCTGCGGCGACGAGGTGGCGGTGCCCAAGCCCGACCCGACGCCCTACCGGCTGGCCGCCGAGCTGCTCGAGGTGCCGATCGAGCGGTGCGTCGCGATCGAGGACTCGCCGACCGGGATGGCCAGCGCGGCCGCGTCCGGCGCGGCCGTGCTGGCGGTGCCCTCCGAGCTCGAGCTCCCGCCGACCGACGGGGTCCACCTGCGCGACTCGCTGGTCGGCGTGGATCCCGCCTATCTGGCCACCCTGCTTACTAGTGAGCAATCGCCGCAAGGACATTGAGCCGGGCCGCCTTGATCGCCGCCGGCGGCGACGCGGACTTTCAGTACGGGTGCACTCCATGCCGTCTCAGGGTCGTCCCTGAGCCGGCATTTTGATGTCGCCATGACACTTGACTGACGTCAAAAATGACGTCATAGTGGAGTCATGGATTTGACGCCGTACCTCGAAACGCTCCGCGCCGACCTCCACGCGGCCGCCGCACCCGGCGGTCCCGAGACCACCCGGGCGGCCGAGCTGCTCGGTGGCGCGCTCGAGTCGTCGGCCCGGCTGGTGCTGCTCGAGGCGCTCTCCGACGCCGCCGCCGAGATCACCACCCGGCTCAGCGACTCGTCCGTCGAGGTGCGGCTGCGCGGCCGCGAGGCCGACCTGGTCGTCAACCAGACCGTCCCCGACGACGCCGCGCCCGAGTCGCCACCGACCCCGGGCGCCGAGGTGCTCGACGGCGGCGACCTGATCCGGATCACCCTGCGGATGCCCGAGGCGCTCAAGGCGCACGTCGAGCAGCTCGCCGCCGAGCTCAACGTCTCGGTCAACGCCTGGCTGGTGCGCGCGGTGATGTCCGCGGTCAACCAGCCGTCCCGCCCGTCGCCGCAGGGCGGCCGGGGCCGCCCGGGCAAGCGCATCACCGGCTTCTTCGAAGCCTGACCTTCACCGGAGAGGAACCCCTCATGTACGAGTTCGACCGCGCCACCCCCGTCACCGTCGCCCTGCGCGCCCACGGCGGACGGATCGAGATCACCGCCGAGGAGCGCTCGACCATCGAGGTCGACGTGACCCCGATGAACGGCAACGACAACAGCCGCGAGGCGGCCGAGAAGACCCGCGTCGTGCTGGAGGACGACACCCTGCTCGTGCAAGTCCCCGGCTCCGAGTACTGGAACTGGCGACGATCACCGAGGCTCACCATCACGATCCGGGTGCCCGCGGGAAGCGCCCTGGCCGGCAAGAGCTCGTCCGCCGACGTACGCGCCGCCGGCACCTACTCGGTGGTCCAGCTCAACGTCGCCTCGGCCGACATCCAGATCGACGAGGTCACCGGCGACGCCCTCCTCGACGCCGCGAGCGGCGACCTGTCGATCGCCCGCGTCGGCGGCGGCCTCCGCATCAAGAGCTCCTCGGGCACCCTGCGGGTCGGTGACGTCATCGGTGACGTCAGCGCCGAGACCGCGAGCGGCGACATCCACATCCAGCGCGGCAACGCCTCCCTGAAGGCGAAGTCCGCCTCCGGCGACATCGAGGTCGGCCTGCTGCACCAGGGCCGCGCCCAGATCGGTACGGCCTCGGGCGACGTCAGCGTGGGCGTGGCGACCGGCACCGGCGTCTGGCTGGACCTGGACACCGCCTCCGGCAAGTCCACCAGCGACCTCACCAACCACGGCGACGTCCCGCCCACCGACAAGCCCACCAACCTGGAACTCCGCGTCCGCACCGCGAGCGGCGACATCGACATCCACCGAGCCCACGACAACCAGAAGGTGGCCTGACCCATGATCCCCGGCAACAACCACGCCCTGGAACAGGCAGCAGCCGAACTCCGCCGCCGCGCCCAAAACTCGCACACCCGCAGACACCACCACCGAGCCGCCGACTTCGCCGCACCCGAGTGGCCCCCCAGCCGCGGCCCCACCCCCAACCCCCGCCGCAAGACGAACTGACCGGAGCCCGGCGCGCCCCACGAACAGGGCACGCCGGGCTCGGTCGGCCGACGGGCCGACCTCAAGCCAACAACCTCAACCCTCGTGCAGAGATCTCCGAGCCGAGGCCGGGGGTCTGGGGGCAGCGCCGCCAGGGCGTTAAACCCCCGGCTTGACCAACCCCAGCTCATAAGCCAGAACCACAGCCTGAGTCCGATCCCTCAACCGCAACTTGGTCAACAAATGCCCCACATGCGTCTTGATGGTCGTCTCGCTGACCTGCAAAGCCCCAGCGATCTCCCCGTTCGAGTGCCCTCGAGCCACATGCACAAGCACCTCCCGCTCCCTCTCGGTCAACAGATCAAGAGCGGACGAAACCGTGGTCTCCGGAGCGGGCAACGCCTCCGCCACCCGCCCCAGGATCCGCGCCAGCACCACCGGCGCGATCACGGCCCCACCGTCACCGAGCGCCAGCACAGCCCGCACCAGCTCGACGCCGGGCACGTCCTTGCGCAAGAACCCGACCGCCCCGGCCGCGATCGCCTCCAGCACGTGCTCATCGCTGTCGTGCTCGGCCAGAACCAGCACCCGCACCGGCAGCCCCGCCGCAACCACCGAACGCGCCACCGACAACCCGTCCACCCGCGGCAGCATCAAATCGGTCACCAGCACATCGGGCAGCAGGCGCCGAGCCAGCGAGACCGCCGCGACCCCGTCCCCGGCCTCGCCGGCGACGACGATCTCCCCGGCTTCGGAGAAGGCCATCCGGAGGCCGGACCGCTGCATCGGCGCGGCGTCGGCCAGCAGCACCCGCAGCGGTCGGCGGCGGATGCTGGTATCCATGCCGGTCACCCTAAGCGATCGTCGTCCACCGGCGCGGATTCGAGAACCGGCAGGGTGTCCCCGGTCGGGTAGGGCGGCGGCGTCCCGCCGAACTCGGGGCAGAACTGCTGGTGGCTGCACCACCCGCACAGCCGGCTCGGTTTGGGCCGGAAGTCGTGGTCCCGCTTGGCCCGCTCGACGGCCTGGGAGAGGGCCACGAGGGTGCGCTCGAACCGCTCGAGCTCTTCGGCATCCGGGCTGTAGTCGCAGATCTCGGCGTCCTTGAGGTAGAGCAGCCGCAGGACTTTGGGCACGACCCCGCGGGTGCGCCACAGCACCAGCGCATAGAACTTGAGCTGGAACAGCGCCCGCCCCTCGAACGCCTCCCGCGGCGCCCCGCCGGTCTTGTAGTCGACCACCCGCAGGTCGCCGGCGGGGGAGACGTCGAGCCGGTCGATGTAGCCCCGGATCAGCAGTTCCTCGTCGACCAGCGTCGACACCAGGCTCTCGCGTTCGGCGGGCTCGAGCCGCGTCGGGTCCTCGATCGTGAAGTAACCGTCGAGCAGGGCGGTCGCGCTGCCCAGGAAGGCGGCCAGCCGCGCCGGCTCGACACCGGCCTCGAGCGAGGCGCCGGCCTCGAGCGAGGCGCCGGCATCGCGCAAGGCGCCGGCATCGCGCAAGGCGCCGGCATCGAGCAGAGCGTCGGCCTCGGCGGCCTGCGCGGCCGGGTCGCGGCCGGGCAACGGAACGGCCGCGAAGATCTCGGCCAGGCCGGGCTCCTCCGACAGCAGGGCCTCCCACGCGGGTGCGACCAGAGCGGCGGCGGCCGAGGGGGTGCGGTCGGCCGCCGGGAGATCGAACAACTTCTCCAGTACGGCGTGCACGAGCGTGCCGCGTGCCTGATCGGCCGACGGCTGCTCGGGCAGCTTGTCGATGGTGCGGAAGCGGAAGAGAAGCGGACAGGTCTTGAAATCGGCGGCCCGCGACGGAGAGAGCGAGGGGCCGGGTGGGCGATCGCTGACCGGAGGGGACACTGTCTGCGCCGTCATGTCGCAAAGGCTAGGGCAGGGGTACGACGAAAACGCATACCGGTCCGGCGGCGTGGCTTCCGTAGCATTCACCAGATGGAGGACGGCCGGGTGCAAGAGAGCGCCCCACAGCCGCGCCGGGTCGGGCGCGCAACCCACGCGGTGGGCCGGGTGCTGGGCATCCCGGTCTTCCTGAACGCGTCGATGCTGCTGCTGGCGCTGCTGGTCACGCTCGTGTACGGCAACTATGTCAGCGACGAGCTCGGCCTGCCCGGCCCGGTCAGCTACCTGATCGGCTTCGGCTTCGTGGTCTGCCTGCTCGGCTCGGTGCTGCTGCACGAGCTGGGCCACGCGCTGACCGCCCGCCACTACGGCATCCAGGTGCGCGGGATCACCCTGGAACTGCTCGGCGGCTGGACCGAGATGGATCGTGACGCTCCCAACCCGCGGGTCGACGCCCTGGTCAGCCTGGCCGGTCCTGCGGTCTCGCTGGTTCTGGGCGGGTTGGCCACCGGTGCGACGCTTGCGCTCGGCAACCGTACGGCGGCGGGGCAGATCGCCTTCCAGCTCGCGGCCAGCAACGTGATCGTGGCGATCTTCAACGTGCTCCCGGGGCTGCCGCTGGACGGTGGCCGGGCGCTGCGGGCCGGCATCTGGGCCCTGCTCAAGGACCGTAACCGGGCCACCGTGGCGGCCGGCTGGGCCGGGCGCGGGCTGGCCGGAGCGACCGCCCTGGTGGCGTTCTGGTGCTACCACGTCGGGTTCGTCACGGTCTTGGGGCTGGCCTTCGTGCTGCTCGTGGTCTTCACCCTGTGGCAGGGCGCCGGACAGTCGATCCGGCTGGCCCGGATGACCGGCCGGTTCCCCCTGATCGAGCTGCCCAAGCTGGCCCGCCCGCTGCTCACCGTCACCGCCGGCACCTCGATCGGCGAGGCCCAGCGGCGCCGCTCGGAGGACCCGCGGCCGCACGTGGTGCTCGCGGTCACCGACTCGGCGGGTAATCTCACCGCACTGGTCGACCCGATCGCCGCCGAGCGGGTTCCGGTCGACCGGCGTCCGTGGGTGGCGGTCGACAGCGTGTCCCGTTCGCGTGACGCCGTGCCGGCACTGCCGCTCGGGCTGACCGGCGAGCAGGTGGTCCGCGCGTTGCAGGCCCACCCGGCACCGCAATACCTGGTGACCACGGGCGACGACGTCGTCGGCGTGCTGCGCGTCGGCGACGTGGCCGCGGTGCTGGAGCCGCACCGGGTGCGAACGACCAAGTGATCCACGGAGAGGCGACAGTGACTGTTCTTCCAGGCCCCGTGCTCGACGAGCCGACGGACGTGCCGGCGCACCGGGGCCCGTTCCGGGCCGGCGACCGTGTCCAGCTCACGGACCCCAAGGGGCGGATGCACACGATCGTGCTGGAGCCCGGCAAGGCGTTCCACACCCACAAGGGCGCGATCGAGCACGACGCCCTGATCGGGCTGCCCGACGGCAGCGTGGTCGTCTCCTCCGGCAACACCGCCTATCTGGCGCTGCGGCCGCTGCTGAGCGACTACGTGCTGTCCATGCCGCGCGGCGCCCAGGTGATCTATCCGAAGGACGCGGCACAGATCGTCGCCATGGGTGACGTCTTCCCGGGCGCCAAGGTGCTCGAGGCGGGTGCCGGCTCGGGCGCGCTGACCTGCTCGCTGCTGCGGGCGGTGGGCAGCTCCGGCGAGGTGCACTCGTTCGAGCTGCGACAGGATTTCGCGGCGATCGCCCGCAAGAACGTCGAGGCGTTCTTCGGTGGCCCGCACCCGGCCTGGCACCTGCACGACGGCGACGTGGCGACCAACGAGATGACCGGTTTCGACCGGATCGTGCTCGACATGCTGACCCCGTGGGAGGCGCTCGACATGGTCGAGCGCGCGCTGATCCCGGGCGGTGTCTTCATCGGCTACGTGGCGACCACACCGCAGCTGTCGGAGCTGGTCGAGGCACTGCGCGAGCGCGGCGGCTGGACCGAGCCCCGGGCCTGGGAGTCGCTCGTGCGCGACTGGCACGCCGAGGGCCTCGCGGTGCGTCCCGACCACCGCATGGTCGCCCACACCGCGTTCCTGGTCTCGGCCCGCAAGCTCGCTCCCGGGGTCACGGCGCCGCCGCGCCGGCGCAAGCCGAGCAAGGGCGCCGAGGCGTACGCCCTGCGCCGCGCCGCCCAGGCGGCGCTGCACGCCGAGGCGACCCGGCCGGGAACCGACCCGGCAGCGGAGTGACCGAGCGCAAGGACCCCACCGGAATGACCCAGCGGTATGACCCACCGGAATGACCCAGCGGAATGACATCTGGCAATAGTCTCGGGTAGCTTCCATCGCGTGCGGGAGGTGCCGCAGAACGGGAGGATCGGGTGGGCGCGATGAGTTCTCCGCCGTTCGGCGGCAGCAACGAGATGCCGGCGGTGTTCCCGGACTGGTCGCCTTACCAGGACCTGGACTCGGCTGCCCGGGCCTACCTGCGCGACCCCGAGGTGGCGCTCGACGCGCTTTTCGGGGTGCTGCGCGGCGCCTCGGTGCTGTGCTTCACGCTGGAGCGCTTCGTCAACGAGGTCAACGGCGTCTGGCAGGAGGTCGTCATCTGCGACGGCAGCCGCCTGGTGCTCTGGCACGGCGAGGACGTCGCGCCCGGCGACGGCCCGGTCGGCTCGATGACCTCGTCGCTGCGGGTGGTGCCGCTGTCGACGGTCACCGAGGTGGGCTGCCGGCGGCGGCTGACCCGCACGGCCAACGGCCAGGCCCGGGTCGACAGCATCGACGTCTATCTGCTGCTCAGCTCGGTCGACGACGCGGTACCGCCGCCGGGGATGGACGACGGCGAGGCGCGGGCGACCGTGCGGCACGACGCGTTGCGCTTCGGCAAGACGCTGGACGACGGCGGTCCGGGGCAGATCGCGCGCCTGGAGGAGTTCTCGCGGGTGGTCGCCTCGTTGGTCGGGCGTCCCACCCTGTGATTTTCTCGGTGACTTTTTCCACGCTCAGCTGAAGCGTGGCAACGGCTTGCGGGCAACCGGTGACCCGGAAATGCCATATGTCACCTTGCGTCCGGACCGGCGATCTCCACGTCGTCGCCGGCCCGTACCACGTGGATGCAGTCGCCCGGACATTCCTTGGCCGAGTCGATCACTTCGAGGCGCAGCGCGGCCGGCACGCCGGCACGTGCTCCCGGGGATTGCAGCAGCTCACCGCCGGTGTCCTTGACGTAGGCAAGCCCGTCGATGTCGAACTCGAAGACCTCCGGGGCGTACTGCACACAGAGCCCGTCGCCGGTGCACAGATCCTGGTCGACCCATACCTCCAGCGCGTCCGCCGACACATCAGCCTCCCCGGAATCGACCCCTACCGACCGTACCGGACGGCACCGACAAGGATCTGGCCGTAGTAGGCCGAATGGATCAAGACTCGGTGACGAGGGTGTTGCATGGGTCGAAATCCGGGCCGCAGCGGCTAGTGTTATCGCAAGACGTTCGAGCCCCCGGGGAGGTGGGACGTGGCACGTAGCGACGATGCGGATTCACGCGCCGCACGGTGGGAAAAAGAGGCCAACGATCTCTCCAGCCAGGTCGCGTTCCTTCAGGAGGAACTCGCCCTGGTTCGGCG
>DASWRZ010000071.1:0-8803 GCA_036402935.1 Actinoplanes sp. | reverse complement strand
CCCGGTGAACCCGGCGAGCACTAAGCCGTCCCCGGTCAACCCGGCGAACGCTAAGCCGTCGCCGGTCAATCCACCGGGCGCCAAGCCGTCCCCGGTCAACCCACTGGGTGCCAAGCCGTCCCCGGTCAACCCACCGCGTGCCAAGCCGTCGCCCGTCAATCCGGCGAAGCCGTC
This sequence comes from Actinoplanes sp., assembly GCA_036402935.1. Lineage (GTDB taxonomy): Bacteria > Actinomycetota > Actinomycetes > Mycobacteriales > Micromonosporaceae > Actinoplanes. The sequence continues at coordinate 8,629 of DASWRZ010000071.1, read as the reverse complement.
GCCCGTCAACCCCGCGAGCGGCGAGCCGTCTCCGGTCCGCGCGTCCGGGCCTTCAGCTCGGAAGACGCCCCCGGCGGCGCCGGCCGACAGGACCGAGGGCCGACCGGCGCCGACCGGCGACCGCTACCAGCCGGAATCCGACGGCGCCGACCCGGAGATCGCGGCCGCTGCCCGCCCTCGCGGCCGCGCGAGGAAAGCCGCCCCGGCTCCCCAGGCCCCGGAAACCGGTAAAACACCACAATCGACAGTCACTCCGCCGCCCGCCAGCCCGACCATCGCGCGGATCAATCCCCAGCCGGAGGCTGACTGACCTGCGTCGTCCGGCAGAACGCTGGTAGAAACGGCAGCATGCATCCGTTGACCGCGCTGGGGATCTCGGATGCGGCGATGCGCACCTACGCCGACCTGTCGAGCACGGTGCCGCCACGGCCGTTGAGCTCGCCGGTCACACCGGGCGGGAGCCGGGGCAGCTCGAGCCGCTCCTGGCCGACCTGCGCCGCCTCGGGCTGGTCGAGGCGCGGGCCGACCGGATCCTTCCGGTTCCGCCCCACCTGGCCCTGGACGAGCTGGCCCAGCAGCGCGCCCGCGAAGCCGCCCTGGCCCGCGAGATCGCCGGCGGACTGAGCCAGCTCTGGGCCCGGGGCGCCGACCGGCGCCGCAAGGCGGCCGAGTTCGGCGCCCTGAACGCCCTGCTGCCGGCCACCCGGGTGCTGGCGAGCCGCACGTTGGACGCCCGTTTCGAGAAGGCGCTCCCGAAGATCGTCGCCCCGGACGTCTCTTCGATGACGGCAGCGGACGTCAGATAGTCGGCCAGGTGTGTACCGGTGCGTTCGACTGCTGGAGGGACCGGTAGCGAAGCACCATCTCCTGTAGCGCCGCCGTGCGGTTCAGCCCACGGCGGTGCTCGGCCGCCCACACCGCCTCCGCCTGCCAGCTGGCCCCGTTGCGGCCCAACCGGCAGCGGTCCTCGATGACACCCAGCAGACGATCACGATGAACCTGATCGACGCCGAAGCGCTCCAACCCGGCGTACGCCTGGGGAAGCAGGACCGATCTGACCAGGTCGGCCACCGGAGTTTCTCCGATGCCGGGCCAGAAGACCGTGGCCTCGAGGCCGCGGCGGGCAGCGACGTGGAAGTTGTCCTCGGCCGCGGCGAAGGGCAGCCGCGACCAGATCGGCCGCTCTTCTTCGGCGAGTTGCCGGATCAGGCCGAAGTAGAAGGCCGCGTTGGCCAGCAGATCGACGACGGTCGGGCCGGACGGGATCACCCGGTTTTCGACCCGCAGGTGCGGGCGGCCGTTCATCACGTCGTAGACCGGACGGTTCCAGCGATAGACCGTGCCGTTGTGCAGCCGCAGCTCACCGAGCCGGGGCACCCCGCCGGCCTCCAGCACCGCCACCGGATCTTCGTTTTCGAGGATCGGCAGCAGCGGCGGGAAGTAGCGCACATTTTCCTCGAACAGGTCGAAGACCGAGGTGATCCAGCGCTCGCCGAACCAGACCCGGGGGCGTACGCCCTGCGCCTTGAGCTCGTCCGGCCGTGTGTCGGTGGCCTGCTCGAACAGCGCGATGCGAGTCTCCGCCCAGAGCCGCCGCCCGTGGAAGTACGGCGAGTTGGCCCCGATCGCGACCTGAATGCCGGCCACCGCCTGGGACGCGTTCCAGTAGTGCGCGAACCTGTCCGGCGGCACCTGTAAGTGGAACTGCACGCTGGTGCAGGCCGCCTCGGGGACGATCGAGTCGCTGGCGCTCTGCAACCGCTCGACGCCGCTGATGTCGACGTGGAACTGCTCGCCCCGTGCGCCCGCCATCTCGTCGTTGAGCAGGCGATAGCGCGCGTTGGCGGACAGGTTGGCGAGCACCAGGTGGTCGGGCGCGAGCGTGGGCAGCATGCCGATCAGCACCAGGCCGGCCTCGCTCGCGGCGGCACGGTCGGCCCGCCGGAGGCTGTCGAGGATGTCTCGCTCGTACTCTCCGAAGCCGTCGCCGGAGATCCGGCGCGGCCGTGCGTTGAGCTCGAGGTTGAACTGGCCCAGTTCGGTGGTAAAAGTCGGATCACCGAGGCCGGCGAGCACTTCGGCGTTGCGCATGACCGGCTGAGCCTGTGCGTCGATCAGGCTGAGCTCGATCTCCAACCCGGTCATACCGTTGTCGGCCTCGAATGCGTCGCCGTCGAGCATCATCGCCAGGGCGTCGAGGCAACGCCGCACCTTTTGTCGGTATTGAACACGATCTTCGGGTGCGAAGACAGTGGTTAAAAGATCCTTGCCCACTTACCCCTCCACGACCACTGACCTTCTGGAGAGCCAGGGCTAAACGGACGTTTTATCACCACTCTGTAAGCGCTCCTATGCGCTCGGTCTACCTTGCCATCCGGACCGGACCGACGCCAGACACGAAAGAGCCGCCGTCCGAAATGCGGACGGCGGCTCGATTGTGGACAGAATCAGTCCTGGCGGATGGCTTCGCCCTCGATCTCGATCTTGACCTTCTTGCCGACCATGACGCCACCGCTCTCGAGCGCCATGTTCCAGGTCAGGCCCCAGTCCTCACGGTCGATCTCGGTCGTGGCGGTGAAGGCGAAGAGCGCCTTGCCGTATCCGTTGACCGCGGCGCCGTCGAACTCGACGGTCAGCTCGACCGGCTTGGTCACATCCTTGATCGTCAGCTCGCCGTCGAGCACGAACTCGGCGCCGGCGTGCGACTTGATGCCCGTGCTGCGGAACTCCATGGTCGGGTACTTCTCCGACTCGAAGAAGTCGCCGCTGCGGAGGTGGTTGTCGCGGTCGACCTGGCCGGTCTCGATGCTCTGGGTGTTGATCGTCGCGGTGACGGAGGACTGCAGCGGGTCCTCGCCGACCGTGATGGTCGCGGTCGCCTCGGCGAACTGCCCCCGCACCTTGGCCACCACCAGGTGGCGCGCCACGAAGCCGACCCTCTTGTGCGCGGCATCGAGCACGTAAGTGCCGGCAACCGGGATGTCGAGGCCATCGAACTTGCGGGTGCCGACTGCGGACTCGGTCATGACGTTTCCTTTTCTTGAAGAGGCTGGTCGGGATGGGGATTTGTTGTGTGACACAGCAACTATATGCCAAGCAATATTCCGCTTGTCAAGTGCTTGAGGTAGGATGGCCACTGTGAGTACGGAACTGGATGACCCTCGCATCACTGCCTTCGGCCTGCTCGCGGAGGCTTTCACCGGGCTGACCAACCGCCTCGCGGCCCAGTTCGAGGAGCACCGGCTGTCCGCGGTCGAGTTCGAGGTCCTGATGCGTCTGGCCCGCTCGCCCGGCAATCGTCTGCGCATGACCGACCTGGCCGGCCAGACCTCGCTGTCGACCAGCGGCGTGACCCGGGTGGTCGACCGGATGGACCGCGACGGCCTGGTCCGCCGCGAGGCGTGTGCGAGCGACCGCCGTAGTTCCTACGCGGTGATCACGGCCGACGGGCGGCAGCGTCTCGACCAGGTGCTCCCCGGTCACCTCGAGCTCCTGCAGCAGTGGTTCATCGGTCAGTTGGCCCCCGGGCAGCTCGACGTTCTTCTGGACGCGATGCGTGCGATCCGCGATGCGGTCAACCCGTGTGCGACGGCCGGTAGCACCGACGAATCGCAGTCTGACGCAGCGTAACGGGGTTTACCGGGCAACCGGCAGAACTACCGGCAGAACAGGGCGACTCGGCCGGGTAAACGGACATATCTCCCCGTTCGGCCGCGACGGCGCGGCTACTGTGTTTCGCGCAAGGGGGATGCGGCGCGACCGAGGCGACGGACGCGGGGCTGACGGGGGAGCCATCGTTCTCGCCGCGTTACTGGTGGGGCGTTGTGATGGCCGGCGCGTGGGGGGCACGCTTTGCCGGCCGTCCGCGCCACGCCAGTAGGCCGCTCCCCCTGTGCTTTTCTTCCGCTTCAGAGCTGGCTTACGATCTCCGGGCCCAGCCGATCGCGCTCCCGCGCGACCAGCGTGATCCCGTTCGAGCGCAGGAGCTCGGCCAACCGGCGGATGGCCGCGGCACTTTCCTCCGCGTCGGGCGTGCTCACGATCAGGCCGACCAGAGCCTCCACGACATCGCGGGGGTCGTGGGCTCCCTCGTACGCGTCGGCAGCGCGAGCGAACAGCTCGGCCGCCAGTTTCTGATCGCCGCGTCGCAACGCGATCGCAGCCTCCAGCACCGCGGCCGGGCCGTCCGGCGTGATGTCGTCCGACACCCGCAGCCGGGTCAGCACTTCCTCGGCGTCGCTCGAATGGCCCGCCTCGGCCAGCGCCAGCCCGATCGTCGCCAGCAGCCGGCGCCTATGGTTGGGGTCACCGACCCGCTCCAGCTCGATCATCGCTTGCCGGCCCAGCCGCTGCGCCTCGTCGGGCCGGCCCTCGAGCCGGGCCACCTCGGCCAGGTTGGCCAGCGCGACCGCCCGCAGCCGATCATCGCCACCGTCGCTCGCCAACTGGTCGACCGCGGCCAGCCGACGCCGGGCCGCGGCCAGATCGCCCTCGCGGATCTCGTGCCAGATCAGGTTGTTCTCGGCCACTGCCATGTCGCGGACGTTGCCGCTGCGCTGAGCCAGCGCGAGCGCCGCCTCGCCGTGCCGGCGGGACTCGCTGTGGCCGCCGGTGGTCATCCACAAGGCAGCGAGCAGCGTGTGCGCGGTCGACTGGCCGGCTGCCGAGTCAAGGTGCTCGAACTCGGCCACCGCCGACTCGATCGACTCGATCTCCTCGGCGCCGGCACCGTGTTCGAGCGCCAGCTGGGCCAGGCCGACCTTGGCCCACGCGCGGACCGCCGGATCGGCGTCGGCGGTGCGGGGGTCGTCGAGCAGGCGCCGCAGCCACTGCCGGCCGCTGACGTCGCGGCCACGGAACCGCCACCAGCGCGGCAGCGACGCCGCGATGCGCAGCGCGACCTCGGGCTCCTCGCGGGCGGCGAACGCCAGCGCGGCGCCCAGGTCGCCGGCGACGTCGTCGAGCCGGCTCGCCGCGTCGTACAGCCGGTTGCCGACCAGGTCGGGCGCGATCTGCTGGGCGAGCTCGGCGAACAGCTGGGCATGCCGGCGCCGGCCGTCGAGCAGCTCACCCTCGGCGGCCGCCCGTTCGGCGCCGTAGTCGCGCACCACGTCGAGCAGGCGGAACCGGAACGTGCGGCTGCCGCGCACGCTGAGCAGGCCGAGTTCGAGCAGCCGGTCGAGCAGGTGCACGACGTCGGAGCCGTCGGTCTGGGTGCCCGCGGTGATCTGCTCGGCGAGCGCCAGCGACCATCGGTAGCGGAACATCGACAGCCGCCGCAGTGCGTGCTGCTCACCGACGTTGAGCAGGCGATAGCTGGCCGCGACGGCGTCACGCAGGGAAACGGTCTCGGGGCCGGTGGCGCCGGGACGGGAGAGGTCGAGGACGCGGTCGCCGTACCGGTCGAGGATCTCGGGCACGGTCAGCACGCGGCTGCGTGCCGCGGCCAGCTCGATCGCCAGCGGCAGCCCACCGAGCCGGCGCACCAGGGTGGCCAGCGGCGCGATCTCATCGGGTTCGAGCGCCGTGCGGCGCACCCGGCCGAGACGTTCCAGGAACAGACCGACGGCCGGGTACGCCGAGATCTCCGCGAGCGTGATTTCGGAGTCGGTCGGCGGTGTGAGCAGCGGCGCCAGGGGCCAGACCCGTTCGGCGGGCAGGCCCACCGGATGGCGCCCGGTGGCCAGGAAGCGCAGCGTCGGGATGCGGCCCAGGAGCTGGGCGAGCATCTCGGCCGCGGCCTCGGGGGCCCGCTCGACGGCGTCCAGGAAGACCAGGGCCGCCCGGCCGGCGAATCGGGCCGTCAGATCCTCGGGGCGGCCGACGCCGAAGCCGGCCGCGACACTGGCCGCGAGCTCACCGGCCGAGGCGTTGTCGGTGACCACGACGCCGGCGACGCCACCGGGATAGGAACCGGCGACCCGGTGGGCGATCACGTAGCCGAGGCTGGTCTTGCCGACACCCGCGATGCCGACCAGGGTCACGCCGCGGGGTCCGTCGGTCTCGGTGAGACGGCCGGCCAGCTCGTCGAGATCTTCGTCGCGGCCGACCAGCTCGAACGCGGGCGGTGGCGGCATGCGCAGGAAGGCGGTCGGCGGCAGCGCCTCCTCGGGCGCCTGCCCGCGCGCGGCGGCCAGAAAGGCCTCTCGATCGGCGGCGGCCAGACCGAGCGCCGCCGACAGCAACTCCACCGTCGTGCGCTGCGGCCGGGACGCCCGGCCACGCTCGAGATCGCGCACCGTCCGGACGCCGATCGCGGCCCGGACGGCCAACTCCTCCTGGGTCAGACCGGCCCGTAACCGGTGCCGGCGCAGCACGGCGGCGAAGCCGGAACCGCCCTGGTCCGCCCCCTCGTCCGCTGCCATGATTCGAACCTAGGCACCGGTGTCTATACGCGGCGAGCCAGGACCCGTCGTTGTCGGGAAGCGGACGCAATCCCGGCCCGAAAAGTGGGGAAAACTTACAGTCCGAGTCCGCGGGCGATCAGGATGCGCTGCACCTCGGAGGTGCCCTCACCGATCTCCAGGATCTTGGCGTCACGATAGAACCGGCCCACCGCCGACTCGTTCATGAAGCCGTAGCCGCCGTGCACCTGAGTGGCGTATCGGCTGTTCTCCATGGCTGCGTTGCTGGCGTTCAGCTTGGCGATCGCGGCGTACCGCTTGAAGTCCTGGCCGGCCAGCATGCGCGACGCCGCGTCGTAGTAGCCCAACCGAGCAGTGTGCGCCCGCAACTCCATGTCGGCGATCAGGAACTGGACACCCTGGTAGTTGCCGATCGCGCGCCCGAACGCCTGGCGCTCGCCCGCGTACTTGACCGACTCGTCGACGCAGCCCTGAGCGAGACCGACCGAGAGCGCGGCGATCGCGATGCGGCCCTCGTCGAGAGTGCGCAGGAACTGCGCGAAACCGCGGCCGCGCTCGCCGAGCAGGTTTTCCGCCGGGACGCGGACGTCGTCGAACGACAGCTCGTGGGTGTCCGACGCGCACCAGCCGACCTTGGAGTAGCCCGGGGCGACCGTGAGCCCGGGGGTGCCCGACGGCACGATGATCGTCGAGAGCTCCCTGGTGCCGTCCGGGTTGGTGCCGGTCGCCGCCATGACCGTGACCAGGCAGGTGATGTCGGTGCCCGAGTTGGTGATGAACGCCTTGCTGCCGTTGATCACCCACTCGTTGGTCGTCTCGTCGAGGACGGCGCGGGTGGCGATGGCCGCGGCGTCGGAACCCGAGCCGGGTTCGGTCAGGCCGAACGCGGCCAGCGACTCGCCGGCGACCAGGCGGGGCAGCCAGCGGGCCTTCTGCTCGGGCGTCCCGAACCGGTGGATCGGCATCGCGCCGAGCGAGACCGCCGCCTCGAGGGTGACGGCCAGCGAACTGTCCACCCGGGCCAGTTCCTCGAGGGCGATGCAGAGCGCGAAGTAGTCGCCGCCCATCCCGCCGTGCTCCTCCGGGAAGGGCAGGCCGAACAGGCCCATCTTGCCCATCTGGCGGACCAGGTCGTAGGGGAACGCCTTCTTCTCGTAGAAGTCGGCGATCACCGGTGCGACCTGCTCGGTGGCGAACTCGCGCACCGACTCGCGCAGGGCTTCCTGTTCTTCGGTGAGGCGGAAGTCGACCATGGCTGCTCCTTGGCGAGGGCGGAGAGGCTCAGACGGGCGTGACGCCGTGGCGGCGCCGGGAAAAGCCGCGGTCCTTGCCGCGCGCGGCGGCGTAGCGGCGGATGAGTTCATCGCGCAGATCGGCCGGCTCGACGACGGTGTCGACAACGAGTTCGCTGGCCAGGCGCATGATGTCGATGTCGCGCTCGTATTCGGCGCGGCGCTCGGCGACGAACGCGGCCCGTTCCTCGTCGGAGCCGAGGGCCGCGATCTTGTTGGCGTAGACCGCGTTGACCGCGGCCTCCGCGCCCATTACCGCGATCTTGGCGGTGGGCAGCGCGATCGTGGCGTCCGGGTCGAAGCCGGGGCCGGCCATCGCGTACAGGCCCGCGCCGTACGCCTTCCGGACGATCACGCAGATCTTGGGGACGGTCGCCTCGGAGATCGCGGTGATCATCTTGGCGCCGTGCCGGATGATGCCCTGCTTCTCGACCGCCGAGCCGACCATGAAGCCGGGTACGTCGGAGAGGAACAGCAGCGGCACGTTGAACGCGTCGCAGAGCTGGACGAACCGGCTCGCCTTGTCGGCCGAGTCGACGAAGAGCACGCCGCCCTTGAACATCGAGTTGTTGCCGACCACGCCGACGACCTCGCCGGCCAGCCGGCCGAAGCCGACGGTGAGCTCCCGCGCCCACAGCGCCTGGATCTCGAAGAAGGAGCCCTGGTCGAGAATGCCCTTGACGTAGCGGCGCATGTCGAACGCCTGCCGCTCGCTCTCCGGAACCAGCGCGGCGATGTCCACTGTGGAGTCCGCAGCCCGTGGAACGGCGCTCGGCGGATTCTGCGTCCAGTTCGACGGGAGGTACGACAGGTGCCGTCGCACGGTGTCCAGCGCCTCGGCCTCGGTCGTCACCAGGAAGTGCCCGACGCCTGACTGTGCACAGTGGACGCGAGCACCGCCCATCTCCTCGAGGGTGGTCTGCTCGCCGGTCACCATCGCGACCATCCGGTCGGAGCCGAGGTACATCGACG
>DASWRZ010000070.1:0-13596 GCA_036402935.1 Actinoplanes sp. | reverse complement strand
CCGTGAGATCAAGATCAATTGGGTCTGGCTGCCGCCGTGGGGCCCGGACAAGATCACCGACGACGGCCGCGAGCAGCTGCGGGCGCTCGGCTTCAACGTCTGACCAACCGCTGGCGCTTCAGGCGGTGACGACCGCGGACCGGTTCGGCGCGATCCCGGCGCAGAACAGTGCGCCGAGGGCGCAGAGCCCGGCGGCGAGGTAGAAGGCCAGGTCGTAGCTGCCGTTGATGTCGCGGATCAGCCCGGCGCCGCCGGCGGCGATGGCCGCCCCGATCTGGTGCGAGGCGAAGACCCAGCCGAAGACGACCGGGCCGCGGTCGCCGAAGTACTCCCGGCACAGGGTGACCGTCGGCGGTACCGTGGCGACCCAGTCGAGCCCGTAGAAGAGGATGAACAGCACCATGCTGGGGTGCACGGTGGCGGCGAACAGCGACGGCAGCACCAGCAGCGACATCCCGCGCAGGAAGTAGTACCCGCCGAGCAGGAGGCGACTGTCCACCCGGTCGGTCAGCCAGCCCGAGGCGATGGTGCCGACGATGTCGAACAGGCCGACCAGGGCGAGCAGGCTGGCCGCGGTCGTCTCCGGTACGCCGTGGTCGTGCGCGGCCGGGATGAAGTGCGTGCCGACCAGCCCGTTGGTGGTCGCGCCGCAGATCGCGAAGCCGCCCGCGAGCAGCCAGAACGCCCGGGTCCGGGCGGCTTGACGGAGGGCGCTCAGGGCGGACCGGGCGGCTCCGGCCGGGGCGATCGGCGCGGTCGCGGTGAACTCGCCGCCGTATGGAGCGATATCCAGTTCGGCCGGGTGGTCACGCAGCCGCCACCAGACCAGTGGCACCACGGCGAGGGCGGCCGCGGCGACGGTGAGCGCGGCGACCCGCCAGCCGTGGCTGGTGGTCAGCGAGGCGAGCACGGGCAGGAAGACCAGGTTGCCGGCCGCGCCGCCGGCGGTGAGCACCCCGGTGACCAGGCCGCGGTGCTTGACGAACCAGCGGCCGGTGATCGTGGCGACGAAGCCGAGGGCCATCGAGCCGGTGCCCAGGCCGACCAGCACGCCCCAGAGCAGCACCAGTTGCCAGCTCTGGCGCATCAGCACGGTGAGGCCGGAGCCGGCCGCGACCAGCACGAGCGCGGCCATGATCACCCGACGGATGCCGAACCGGTCCATCAGCGCGGCGGCGAACGGGGCGGTCAGGCCGTACAGCAGCAGGTTGACCGAGACGGCGGCCGAGACCGTCGCGGTCGACCAGCCGAACTCGTCGTGCAGCGGGCCGATCATGACGGACGGGGTGGCTCGGAAGCCGGCCGCGCCGACCAGCGCGATGAAGGCGACGGCGGCGACGAACCAGGCCGGATGCAGGCGATACAGCTTTAGTCGGTTCAGGATCACGAGATCGATTCTCCGGGGGTCTGGCCGCTCAGACGAGTGGCCGGGAGGCCATCATGCGCAAGAATTGGGCCATGACTCCCCATCCAACCGCCCCGACCGCCGCCCCTGAGCGGACTGAAGGCCGCCTCTCTGTGGCCATCCTTCTCCTCGACGGCATCGTGCCTTTCGATCTCGGTTCGAGCACCCAAATTCTCGGAACCGCGCGGGATGCCGCCGGGAAACGGCTGTACTCGCTGAAAATCTGCGGGACGGGCCCGGTGCGCTCGGAGCACGGCTTCACGGTCACGCCGGACTACGGGCTCGAGGAGTTGGCCACCGCCGACACCGTGGTCGTGCCCGGCGTGCACAGCGGCGGCCCGGTGCGGGACGGCACGCTGCCGCCGCCGATCCGCGACGCCTTGCGGGCCGCCGCCGCCCGGGGCGCGCGAATGGTCTCGATCTGCACCGGCGCCTCGGTTCTGGCCGCCGCCGGGCTGCTCGACGGACGCCCGGCGGCAACCCACTGGAACTGGGCCTCGACGATCAGCCGCCTCTATCCCCAGGTCAAGTGGAACTTCGACGTGCTGTTCGTGGACGACGGCGACGTGCTGACCAGCGCCGGGGTCGGTGCCGGCATCGACCTCTGCCTACACATCGTGCGCAGCGACTTCGGCACCGAGGTGGCCAACCGGGCCGCCCGGCGCTGCGTGGTGCCGCCCTGGCGCGACGGCGGTCAGGCCCAGTTCATCGAGCGGCCGGTGCCGGCCGCCACCACCGGCTCGCCGACCGAACCGACCCGGGCCTGGACGCTCGACCGGCTGGCCGAACCGGTCACCCTGGAGGAGATGGCCGGGCATGCGCGGATGAGCGTACGCACGTTCACCCGCCACTTCCGTTCCGAGACCGGACTGAGCCCGCGGCAGTGGCTCCTGCGTCAGCGGGTCGCCCACGCTCAGCTCCTGCTCGAGTCGACCGATCTGGGGGTCGACACCGTCGCGAGAAGGTCCGGGCTGGGGAGTGCCACCGCGTTGCGCCAGCATCTGCAGGCGAGGATCGGGGTGGCGCCGTCGGCGTACCGGCGGACCTTCCGGCAGCCCGCCCACTGAGCCCGCCCACTGAGCCCCCCGCCCAATCGGCATCATAGTGTGACGAATCACGGCAGACTGGTCCTCAGTTGGCGTCGCCCGTAACCGATGGGCAGATGCCAACCGTGTGATTGCCGCCGCTGAGGATGTCATGGATCAGACCTTCCGCCCGCTGCTCGATGCGCTGAAGCAGATCGGCGTCGACCCGATCGCGATCGACCGCGCCGCCGCGGAAGCGCAGCTCAGCGGGCGGTCGGTACGCGCGGTTCTGATCAACGACAACGTGGTCACCGAGGAACAGTTGACCTCGGCGGCCGCCCGCGCGTTCGGCATCAACACGGTCGACCTGGTCAGCTTCACCCCCGACCCGGCGGCCCTCAAGCGCATCCCGCTCCCGGTCGTGCTGCGGCACCGGGTGCTCGGCCTCTCGATGTCCGACGGCGAGATCGTAGTCGGCGTCACGGACCCCGGCGACGTGGTCGCGCTGGACGACGTACGGGCCGCGACCGGCATGGTCGTGCGCCCCGTGGTGGTCGCCCGCAGCGAGGTCCGCCGGATCATCGAGCGCCTCCAGCGCGAGTCGAGCGACCTGGCCGATATCACCGACACCGAGCTCGACGCGGGCTCGATGACCGCCCAGGCGACCAGCGCGGACGACGCCCCGATCGTCCGCTACGTGAACAGCCTGATCGAGCAGGCGGTCCAGAACCGGGCGTCCGACCTGCACCTCGAGCCGGCCGAGGACGACATGCGGGTCCGCTACCGGATCGACGGCGTGCTGCACGAGCTGGACGTGATCCCGCGCGGCGTGATGAACGCTCTGATCTCCCGCATCAAGATCATGTCGGGCGTCGACATCACCGAGCGGCGCATGCCGCAGAACGGCCGCATCACCGCGATGATCCGGGACCGCTCGGTCGACCTGCGGGTCGCGACCCTACCCACGGTGTGGGGCGAGAAGATCGTGCTCCGGGTGCTCGACACCGGCGGCATCGACCTCGACGTGGGCAAGCTCGGCTTCACCCAGCAGAACCTCGACCGGTTCTCCGAGTCGTTCACCAAGCCGCACGGCCTACTGCTGGTCACCGGCCCGACCGGCTCCGGCAAGTCGACCACGCTCTACGCCACGCTAGGCCGGATCAGCACGCCCGAGGTCAACGTGATCACGGTCGAGGATCCGGTCGAGTACCGGCTGCACGGGGTCAACCAGGTCCAGGTGAACACCAAGGCCGGCCTGACCTTCGCCGCCGTGCTGCCGGCCATCCTGCGTTCCGACCCGGACGTGGTGCTGATCGGTGAGATCCGGGACAGCGACACCGCGCAGATCGCGGTCGAGGCCTCGCTCACCGGTCACCTCGTGCTCTCCACCCTGCACACCAACGACGCGCCCGGTGCGATCACCCGGCTCACCGAGATGGGCATCGAGCCGTTCCTGGTCGGCTCCTCGCTCGACTGCGTGCTCGCCCAGCGACTCGCGCGCCGCCTCTGCGACTGGTGCAAGGAGGCGTACGTGCTGACCGAGGAGGAGCTGGTGGGCGCGCGCTGGCCGATGGAGGATCTGGCGGTGCCGGAGTGGGTCTACCGTCCGGTCGGCTGCCGTAACTGCGCCAACACCGGCTACCGCGGCCGGATCGCGCTCCACGAGGTCATGCCGGTCTCCCCGGAGATCGAGTCGCTGACCATCCGCCGAGCCTCCTCGAACGAGATCCGCGAAATCGCGGTCGACCAGGGCATGTATGACCTGCGGACGGACGGGCTGGTCAAGGCGTCCGGCGGTCTGACGTCCATCCGCGAGATCTCCCGCGTCGCCATCTGAGCCGCGCACCCTACCCGGCAAATCTCGCGCTCGCTCGAATCCGGCCGAACCGGTCCTAAAGCCGCCCGTTCAGGTGCCGAATTTAGATGGCGTCAAGACCTGCGAAGAGATTGCCGGTGCAGATGTACACGCTCGACCATCAGGTGCCGCACCAGCCGGCGCCCACCGAAGCGAACGGGCCCGGGCCCGGCGATCTGGCCGTGCTCAATCAGATGCTGGTCACCCTCGTCGAGTCACGCGGGTCCGACCTCCACCTGACCGTCGGCACGCCACCGATGATCAGGGTGAACGGCTCACTGCGGCCGATTCCCGGCTACGGCAACCTGAACTCGGCCGACACCGCCCTGCTGGCCCGGGCCGCGGTCTCGCCCGAGCAATGGTCGGCCTTCGAGAAGGTGCAGGAGCTCGACTTCGCGCACAGCATCGTCGGCGTCTCGCGGTTCCGCGGAAACCTCTACATCCAGCGCAACTCGTGCGGTGCGGTCTTCCGGGCCATCCCGCACGAGATCAAGCCGCTGGACGAGCTGGGCATGCCCGACTCGGTGGCCCGCTTCGCCCACCTGCCGCGTGGCCTGGTACTGGTGACCGGCCCGACCGGTTCCGGCAAGACGACCACGCTCGCCTCGATCCTCGACCTGGCCAACCGCAGCCGGGCCGACCACATCATCACGATCGAGGACCCGATCGAGTTCCTGCACCCGCACAAGCGCAGCGTGGTCAACCAACGTGAGGTCGGCTCGGACACCGAGGACTTCGCCAGTGCGCTCAAGCACGCGCTGCGGCAGGACCCGGACATCATCCTGGTCGGTGAGCTTCGTGACCTCGAGACCACGGCGACCGCGCTGACCGCCGCCGAGACCGGTCACCTGGTGCTGGCGACCCTGCACACGCAGAGCGCCACGCAGACCATCGACCGCGTCATCGACATCTTCCCGCCGCACCAGCAGCTGCAGATCCGGGCTCAGCTGGCGGCCTCGCTGCAGGGCGTCGTCACCCAGGCGCTGGCGCCCAAGGCCGACAACAAGGGCCGGACGGTGGTCTGCGAGATCCTCACCGCGACTCCGGCCATCCGCAGCCTGATCCGCGAGGGGAAGTCGCACCAGATCCCCTCGTTCATGCAGGCCGGCGCCGGCGACGGCATGTTGGCGTTCGACCAGCACCTGGCCGAGAAGGTTCGCGAGGGCATCGTGACGCTCCAGGTGGCCCTCGACCTGTGCCACTCGCAGGAGGAACTCAAGCGTCTCGTGGGACGGATGTGACCTGATGCCGGCGACCAAGACCTACCACTACAACAGCATCGACTCGACCGGGCACCGCACCAAGGGCACGGTGGAGGCCCCGAACGAGGCCGCCGCGACCCACATGCTGCGGCAGCGGGGCGAGACTCCGCTCGACCTGACCGAGGCCGGCCAGGGCCTGAACCGGGAACTCAAGATCCCGGGTCTGGGCGGCCGGCTCAAGCTGAAGGATCTCGCGGTCTTCTCCCGGCAGTTCGCGACGATGACCGCCTCCGGCATGTCGCTGCTGCGCTCGCTGTCGATCCTCGAGGAGCAGACCAGCTCGCCCAAGCTGAAGGCCGCGATCGGGGAGATCCGCACCGACGTGGCCTCCGGCGTCTCGCTGTCGGCCTCGATGGGCAAACACGACCGGGTCTTCCCGCGCCTGATGATCGCCATGATCCGGGCCGGCGAGGCCGGCGGTATGATCGACCGCGCTCTCGAGCAGATCGCCGACAGCCTCGAGAAGGACCACGCGCTCCGCAGCAAGATCAAGAGCGCGATGACGTACCCGGCGATCGTGCTGTCGTTCACGTTCGTGCTGATCGCCGCCGTGCTGGTCTTCATCGTGCCGATCTTCGAGAACATGTTCAAGAACCTCGGCGGCCAGCTGCCGGCGATCACCCAGTTCCTGGTCACGGCCAGCCACAACATGTGGTGGATCGGCCCGCTGGTGATCATCATCGGGGTCGGCACCACGGCGTTCTACAAGCAGAAGTCGCGCACGAGCGCCGACTTCCGGCTCAAGGTCGACAAGCTCAAGCTGCGGATGCCGGTCTTCGGGTCGCTCTTCCGCAAGCTCGCGATGAGCCGCTTCTCGCGCAACCTGGGCCTGCTGCTGAACGTGGGCGTACCCGTGATGCAGGCGTTGACCGTGGTCGGCGAGACCACGGGTAACGAGGTCATCAACATGGCCATGAAAGACGTGCAGAGCGCGGTACGCGACGGAAACCCCATGTCATCGGCGATGCGCCATCACGACATCTTCCCCGCCATGGTCACGCAGATGATCGAAGTGGGGGAAGAAAGCGGCCAAATCAGTCAGATGCTCGACAAGGTTGCCGATTTCTATGACAGGGAAGTCGACGCGGCCGCCGAGTCCCTGACCGCTTCGATCGAACCGATCATGGTGCTCGTCATGGGTGCGGTGGTCGGCGGAATGGTGATCTGTCTGTACCTGCCGATGTTCACCATCTACCAGAACATCCAGAGCAACTGACGCTCAGGAGTAGTTAGCGACCGGTCTCCCGTCGGTCGTCGGGCGCCCGAGCCCGTGAAAACCGAACCCGCCCCACCCCTGACGCCCACTGGAGGCACGCCCAATGCACGACATCATCAACCGGCTCCGCGCCAAGAAGGGCGACGAGGGCTTCACGCTCATCGAGCTCCTGGTCGTCGTGGTCATCATCGGCGTCCTGGTCGCGATCGCCGTGCCGGTCTACCTGAACTACCGCAAGGGCGCGGCCGACAAGTCGGCCCAGTCCGACGTCCGCGGTGCGGTCAGCACGATCGAGCAGTACTACACCGACAACGGGAACTCGTACCCGACCGGCACCATCACGAACCTCTCCGGCACCACCCTGAGCTCCGGCTTCAGCCTGTACGGCAGCAGTGGCACCCCGAGCGGCGGCCCCACCTCGGCCACCCAGCCGGGCGGCTGGATCACCACGTCGGACAAGACCCAGATCAGGTACTTCTTCGTGACGGCGTCGGGCACCTACCTGGTCTGCGGCACCAACTCGGGCGGCAGCGGCAAGGTCTATCTGTACAGCAGCCAGAACGGCGGCTCGGTGCAGGCCTCCAGCCCCGCCGTCTCCATGACGAACTGCCAGTGAGCCGGGCCTGACCCCGGTCCCGGGTGGGCGCCGCCCGGGTCACTTCCCACTACCAGCCCGAGGAGGTCGGACATGCCGCAGCCCGTGCTGCTCACCGTGGTCGTCCTGCTCGGGCTGGCGGTGGGCTCGTTCCTGAACGTCGTGATCTACCGGGTGCCCCGCGACGAGTCGCTGGTCCGGCCCGGCTCGCACTGCCCGCACTGCGGCCATGAGGTGCGCAACCGGCACAACATCCCGGTGCTCGGCTGGCTGCTGTTGCGCGGCCGGTGCGCCGACTGCGAGGCACCGATCAGCGTCCGCTACCCGCTCGTCGAGGCCGGCACCGCGGTGCTGTTCGTCGCGGTCGCGGCCCGCTTCGGCCCCTCCTGGGAACTGCCGGCCTACCTCTACCTGGCCGCCGTCGCCGTCGCCCTGGCCGCGATCGACCTCGACGTCATGCGGCTGCCCGACAAGATCGTCCTCCCGTCGTACGGCGTAGCGGTCGTCCTGCTCGCCCCGGCCGTCATCGCCGAGCACAGCTGGGCCGCCGCCACCCGCGGCCTGATCGCCGCCGTGCTGCTCTACGGCCTGTACTTAGTCCTCGCCGTCCTGCCCCGCGGCATGGGCGGCGGCGACGTCAAGCTCGCTCCCCTGCTCGGCCTCTATCTGGGCTGGCTGGGCTGGAGTTCGGTCGCGGTCGGCGCCTTCGCCGGATTCCTGCTCGGCGGGGTGGTCGGCGCGCTGCTCATGGTGCTCAAGGTGGCCGATCGCAAGAGCCGCATCCCGTTCGGTCCGTACATGCTCGCCGGCGCGTTCCTGGCCGTCTTCGCGGCCGCCCCGATCGCGCACTGGTACGCCTCCCTCCTGCTGCCCACCACCTGAAAGGACCTCCGATGGCTGGCGTCATCCCGATCGGGCTCGACATCGGCTCGTCGTCGATCCGGGCCGTCGAGGTCCGGCGTAACAAGGACGAGTTCTCCCTGTCGAACTTCGGCCAGGTTCCGCTGCCGGCCGGCACCGTGGCCGGCGGCGTCATCCAGGATCCGGGCGCGATCACCGCGGCGCTCAAGCAACTCTGGGCGGCCTGCAAGTTCGGCACCAAGCACGTCAGCATCGGCGTCACCAGCCCTCAGCTGGTGGTCCGCGAGATGTCGGTGGCCAACCTGCCCGGCAAGGAGATGCGCCAGGCACTGCCCTTCCAGGTCAAGGACGCGCTCCCGCTGGCGGTCGAGCGCTCGCTGCTCGACTTCTATCCGCTCGAGGATCCGGGCGGCAACCCGACCGTACGCGGCCTGCTGATCGCCATGCCCAAGGAGGCGGTGCTGGCCGCGGTCGACGCCTCCGAGAAGGCCGGCCTGCACGTCGACGCGGTCGACCTCGCCTCGTTCGCCCTGCTGCGCGCCGCCTCCCGGCTGGACGCCCAGGTCGAGGCCATCGTCGACGTCGGTGCCGAGGTGACCAGCGTGGTCGTGCACGTGGACGGCGAGCCCCTGATCGTACGGACGGTGCCACGCGGCGGCAGCGAGATCACCGAGAGCATGGCCACCCGGCTCGGCGTACCGGCGGACGAGGCCGAGGTGATCAAGTGCCGGTTCGGCCTGCACGGCGACGGCAACCCGGCGACCTCGGACGCCGCCCTCGACGCGATCCGCCCTCTGGTCAGTGAGCTGCGCAGCTCGTTCACCTACCTCGCCTCGGGCGAGCGGCAGAAGCAGGTCACCCGGATCGCCCTGTGCGGCGGCAGCGCGCTGATGCCCGGTCTCGCCGAGCACCTGCAGTCCCAGCTGAACCTCCGGGTGATGTATGCGGACAGCGCCAGCCGGCTGCGCGACACCCGCAAGGGCCGTGAGCGCGGCTTCGACAGTTTCGTGCCGTCGGCCGCCGTGTCGATCGGTTTGACGTTGGGAGCGGCCGCCTGATGAGCACCAGCCTGATGCCTCTCGACCCGGCGATGTCGCCGCAGCAGGTCGCCCGCCTGCTGCCGATCCGGGCCAACCTGCTGCCGACCGAGATCACCAGCCGGCGCAACGCCCGGCGGATGCGCACCTACGTGATCATCGGCGTGGTGCTGGCGATCGTGGGGCTCGGCGGCTGGAGCGCCGACGCCTACCACGACCACGGCCTGGCGGAGGACGACCTGGCCGCGGTCAACACCCAGATCGCCAAGGTCAACGGAACCATGAACGACCCGCAGCACGCCGACGTCACCAAGACCATCAACGACAACAAGTTGATGGCGGAGGAGCTCAAGACGCTGATGGCGAGCGACCTGCGCTGGTCGACCCTGCTCGACAACCTGCGCGCGACCGGCACCAAGGCCGACGTCACGCTCGGACAGATCTCGGTGTCGCTGGCCGACAAGTCGACCGCATCCGCGACGACCGGCGACGCTACCGCGATCGCCACGCTGAACCTCCAGGGGACGGCCAAGGACAAGAGCACGATCGCCGGTTTCATCAAGAAGCTCGGCGCGATGACCGGCATCGGCAACCCGTACCTGACCACGGCCTCGCAGTCGGACACCTCGGACACCTCGACCGAGCCCAGCCACTACTCGTTCACGATCAGCGCCGACGTGACGTCGAAGGCCCTGTGCGGCCGGTTCACCACCCCGTGCCCGAGTGGAGGCAAGTGATGACGCAGCGCATCGACCGGCTCTGGCTGATCGGCGGCATCGTCTTCGTCGCGCTCCTCGCGGCGGCGGGCTGGTTTCTGGTGATCAGTCCTAAGCACACCGATACCGGCGCGGTGCGCGACCAGATCGGCGACGGGAACGTCCAGCTCGCCAAGCTCCGGCATCAGCTGGCCCAGCTCGACACCGAGAAGAAGCAGTTGCCGGCGATGAAGGCGAAGCTGGCGGCGTACCAGAAGGCCCTGCCGTCCGAGGACGCCCTGCCGGCCAACAACCCGCAGGCCGCGTTCCTCAACCAGCTGCAGGATCTCGGCACCGCGGCGAACGTCGACATCAACAGCCTGACGGTCGGACAGCCGACCGCGTCCGACGCGCTGCCGGCGGTCAACGAGGTGGCGATCACCCTCAGCGTCCAGGGCGACGTCAACGACATGAGCACGTTCCTGCTGCGCCTGCAGAGCGCGCAGGGACGGGCGGTGCTGATCACGTCGGTCGGCCTGACCGCGGCGGCGGGCGCGGACGGAACGACGGGTACCGCCGTGACCGCCAGTCTCGTGCTGACCGCCTTCGAGACCCCACGCACCGGAAGCACCAAACTGACGACGAAGTAGCCGTTACTGGAAGTACCACAGCGATCGACACCGGGTAGGCGGAAATGGTCCGGTAACGGTGAGTACAGTGCCCGTATGTCTTATGCGGTTCCACCCACCCGGACCGCGGCGGTGGTCCGTCAGCTGCGGAACGAGATCGTCACCGGTGAGCTGCCTCCGGGCACGCTGATCAAGGACGCCGAGCTGGCCGGGCGCCTCGGGGTGAGCATCACCCCGGTACGCGAGGCGATCGCCCAGCTCTCGGTCGAGGGCCTGATCGACATCGCGCCCAACCGCACCCGGCACGTCACCCGGGTGACACAGAAGAACGCGCTCGAGCTGATCGACGTGATGGGCGTGCTCGCCTGTGCCGGCTTCGAGTGGGGCGTCGACAACCTCACCGCCACCCACCTCGACCTGCTGCGCCAGCGGCAGGGGGAGTTCGTGACCGCGCTGCGCGACGGCAATGTGCTGGCCGCCGGGGCGGCCGGGGCCGACTTCAGCACCACCGTGATCCTGGCCAGCGGCAACCGCGAGCTGCAGTCGATGGTCGACCTGGTGGTGGCCCGCACGATGCGCATCCTCGCGATGACCGCCGAGAGCGACCTGTGGCGCATTTGGATCGACGGCCACACCGAGATCATCAAGCTGCTCGAGGCGGGCGACAGCCGGGGCGCCCTGGCTCGCTACCGCAAGATCTACGTCGACTACCGCGTCGCCGTCGAGCAGGAGCTGTTCGAGGATCAGTGACGGCTCAGCAGAGCCTGGACGACGTCGATCCCGGACCGGCGTACGCCGAAGCGGGTGATTTCCTCACCGGTCACGGGTGTGGGCGACAGTCCCGTTCGCACCAGGCGTAGCTGCTCCCGCGCGGCCGATGGCCGCGGAGCCCCTGATCTTGGCGGGCGTAACGTGTTCCGGCGTGACAACGATTGAGGGTGCGCTGATCTTCGCCGGAATCCCGCTCGCCGTGGTGGGCGTCGTCTTCGGCGCGGTCTTCGGCACCACCCCGAAACCGCCGCGGGACGAGTCGAAGAAGACCAAGAAGCCCTGATCCCCCGGCCGCTCCGATCGACCTGTCGCACGCCCGGATACCTTCGCCGACGTCTAATCAACTAAGCGGGCGGCCGCCCGCTCATGGGTCGCGCCGCTCATGGATCGCGGCGCGAGGGACGAACCGGAACAGGACCGCCGCCGCGGCGAAGCCGACCGTGCCGGAGATGACGACGCCGGAGGCCAGGCCGGCCAGAGCGGTGACCGCCGAGAGGATCACCGGGCCCAGGGCGGCGCCCCCGTCGGCCAGTTCGCGCCACACGCCCAGGAAGGTGGGGCGGCCGATCGCCGGCGCCACGTCGGCGCCCAGCGTGTTGACGATGCCGGAGCCGATGCCGTTGCCGATGCCCATCACGGTCGCGGCCACGCCCAGCGTCACCGGCCCGTGGGTCAGCGGCATGGCCAGGAACGACAGGCCCATGATCAGCGTGCACGGCACCGCCACGGCCTTGCGGCCCCAGCGGTCCATCGCCAGGCCGGCCGGGTAGAAGACCAGGGCCTCGAACGCGCCCGAGACGCCGAACAGGATCGACGACGTGCTGGCGTCCAGGTGGAGGTGCTGGGCCCACAGCGGCACCACCACCTGCCGGGTCTGGCGGATCGCCGACAACAGCAGCACCCCGATGCCCAGCGTGGCCAGGACCCGCCAGTGCCGGCGGGTGATCGACCAGGTCGAGACGCCCTCGATCGACCCGTGCGAGGGCAGGTCGGGCACCGTGTAGGCGATCACGCCGGCGGCGACGATCGCGAGCAGGGCAAGAAGGTAGGCGCTGGGCAGGCCGTACAGCTTGATGACGCCGGCACCGACGAAGGGGCCGACGAAGGCGCCGATGCGCTGCATGCCGCCCAGGGTCGACATCGCCCGCGCCCGCATCGAGGGCGGGACCACCTCGGTCAGGTACGACTGGCGGGCCAGCTGGAAGACCGCGCCGGCCATGCCCTGGGCGAGCACGCCGATCGAGAACAGCCACAGGCCGACGTCGGCCACGCAGAGCGCGAGACCGACCGCGTTGATGGCCGCCGCCCAGATCATCGAGCGGCGTTCGCCGATGCGGGTGGTCAGCACGCCGGCCGGGATGTTGGAGACGATCGAGCCGATGCCCATCAGCGAGACGACGAGCCCGGCGACGGCGATCGAGGCGCCGCGTTCGATCGCGCTGATCGCGATCACCGGCGCGATCACGCCGGACGAGAAGCCGTAGAGCAGAGACGGCCCGTACGCCGAAACCGCAACCGACCGCAGGCGGAAGGGAACCTCGGTCGTCATGGACCCGATCCTGCTCGCCGGCCGTCCGCGGAAAGCCGATGCCCTGGCCGAGCGAGGTATAAAACACAGGCATGACGATCGTGGTGCTGGACGACTATCAACACGTGGCCCGCAAGTACGGGCAGTTCGCCGCCGATGTGCGGGTGCTGCACGAGCACCTGGACGATCCGGTCGAGGCCATCGACGACGCCGAAGTAGTGGTGGCGATGCGCGAGCGGACCCCGTTCCCGGCCGAGATCTTCGACCGGCTGCCCCACCTGCGCCTGCTCGTCACGACCGGCATGGCCAACGCCGCCATCGACCTCCAGGCCGCCGCCGCCCACGGCGTCACCGTCTGCGGCACCGAGATGCACGGTTCGAAGAACACCGCCGAGCTCACCTGGGCCCTGATCCTGGCCTGTCGCCGACACGTAGTGGCCGAGGATCGAGCGCTGCGTGACGGCCGCTGGCAGACCACGATCGGCACCGATCTGGCCGGCAGCACCCTGGGCGTGCTCGGGCTGGGCCGGCTCGGCTCCCAGGTCGCCCGGATCGGTCGGGCTTTTGACATGCGCGTGGTCGCGTGGAGCCAGAATCTGACACCGGAACGGGCCGCGGAGGCCGGCGCGACCTGGGTTTCGAAGGACGAATTGTTCACGACCAGCGATGTCGTGACCGTGCACTTGAAGTTGAGCCCGCGTACGACCGGGCCTGGTC
>DASWRZ010000069.1:0-5325 GCA_036402935.1 Actinoplanes sp. | reverse complement strand
CCGCCGAAGCCACCGAACCCGCCGCCGAACCCACCGAACCCGCCGAAGCCCCCGCCACCCCGCTGGCCGCCGAACGCGCCGTCGTCGCCGATCTGGTTGGCGGTGCAGACCATCGACGACGGGTTGGTGGTGCCGAAGCCGATCGTGAAGACCCGCAGGTGCCGGGCCGCCGCCTGCTGGGCTGCGGTCACCGGGTCGACGCCGGTCGTGTTCGAACCGTCGGTCAGCACCACGATGGTGTCGGGCTGGTAGTTGCCGGGCAGGCCGGGCACCTGGTCGCCGAGGTCGACACCGGTCTTGGCGACGTTCGGGTTGATCTCGGCGATCGCGTCGATCGAGGTCAGGATGCCCTGGCCGATCGCGGTGCCGCGGGCCGTCTTGAGCCCGTCGATCGCGTCGAGCAGCTTGCCCTGGTCGGTGGTCGGCGGCACCAGCAGACCGGCGATGCCGGAGAAGGCGACCAGGCCGATCCGGGTGCCGCCCTTCTGCGCCTTGATGAACCGGCGGGCCGCGTCGCTCGCCGCGGTGAGCCGGTTGGGCTGCACGTCGGTGCTGCACATCGAGCCGGAGACGTCGAGGGCGAGCAGGATCGAGGTGTTGTCGGCCGGGACCGAAACGGTCGCCTGCGGCCGGGCCAGGGCGGCGGCGAGCGGGAGCAGGCCGGCCAGGAACAGGTAGACCGGGATGCGCCGGCGCCACGCGGTGCGGCCGGGCAGGGCGGCCCGGATCAGGGCCACGCTGCTGACGGTGATCGCGGACCGCTTGCGGCGCCGGTTGAGCCACCAGCGCACCACCAGCAGCAGCGGCACGGCCACCAGGGCGAGCAGCGCCCACGGCCAGCTGAGCGACATCAGACGATCCTTCCGTGCCAGCGGGTGCCGAGCAGCCCGCCGAGCGTCAGGAACGCCAGGGCGGCCCCGGCGAACGGCCCGGTCAGCTCCACCGGCTCCTTCTTGGTGGTGAGCCGGAGGTCGATCGACTTGGTGATGGCGTCGGCGGCATCGGCGTCGCCGGCCGCGTGATAGGTGCCGCCGCTGGTCTGGGCGACGGTCGTGAGCTCGGACGCGTCGAGCGCGGTGCCCAGCTGGTAGCCGTCGACCTGCACGGTCGCGCCCTTGGCGGTGCCGACGCCGATGGTCTGAATGCGGACGCCGGCGGCCGCCGCGACCTCGGAGGCGGCCTCGGCGTCCGGGCCGCCGGTGTCCTGCCCGTCGGAGAACATCACGATCGTCGCCGACGGGAAGTAGCCGAGGCTGCCGGTGGTCGGGGTCTGGCCGTCCTTGGGCAGGGCGACCGGCTTCCCGGTGATCGTGCCCAGGGAGACCAGGATGGCCTGGCCGAGCGATGTGCCGCCGCCCGCCTCGGCCCGGTTGATGGCGGCGATCGCGAGGTCGTGCTCGTCGGTCGGGGCCTGGGTGAGCAGGGCCGTGTCGCCGAAGAGCAGCACGCCGACGTCCACGCCGGACGGCTGTTCCCGCACGAAGTCGGCCGCGGCGGCCTGGGCGGCGGCGAGGCGGCTCGGGTTGACGTCGGTCGCCTTCATGCTGTTGGAGACGTCGAAGGCGAGGATCACGGTGCCGCCGACCTTGGGCACCTTGAGCTCGGCCTGCGGCCGGGCCAGACCCACGAGCAGAATCGGGAAGGCGGCCAGCAGCAGGGCGTACGGCAAATGCCGCCGGACGGCCGCCCGGCGTGACCCGCCGCCGGCGAGGGAACCGAAGCCGGAAGCGGTGAGGGCGGCGCTGCGGCGCCGCTGCAGGAGCACGTACGCCGTGACGGCGCCCGCCGTGAGCAGCACCGCGAGGATGATCACGATCGGATAGCGGATGCTCATCGGCGGCTCCGTCCGGAGCGGCGAACCATGTCGACCAGGGCGGCCAGCAGATCCTGATCGGTCGTGACGTGGTGCGGGTCGACGCCGGCCCGGCGCATGCCCTCGGCCAGTTCCGCCTCCCGCGCGCCGACCTGACGGGCCAGCCGTTGTCTCAGCAGCGGGTCGCTGGTGTCGACGAGAAGCTGCTCGCCGGTCTCGGCGTCCTCGACCAGGATCAGGCCGACGTCGGGCAGTTCGAGCTCGGCCGGGTCGGTCACCCGGATCACGACGACCTCGTGGCGATGGGTGAGCATGGCCAGGGCGCGGTCCCAGCCCGGCTCCGCGATGAAGTCGCTCATGACGAAGACGAGGCTGCGGCGGCGGGCCGTCGTGCTCGCGGCCAGGTGGAACATGGCCGACAGATCGGTCGTCCTTCCGGCCTTGTCCTGGCCTGCCTTGTCCTGGCCTGCCTTGTCCTGGCCTGCCTCGTTCTGGCCCGGCTTGAGCAGCTCGCGAGCGATCCGGAGAATCTGGTCGCGGCCGGTGCGCGGCGGGATGACCAGGTGTTTTCCGTTGTCGAAGAGGATCGCGCCGACCCGGTTGCCGCCCTGCGAGATCAACCGCCCGAGACCGACCGCGAGCTCGGTCGCGACCGACTCCTTGCCCTGCTTCATGCCGAACCTCATCGAGGCCGACCGGTCGACCACCAGCCAGGCGGTGAGCTCGCGGTCCTCGGTGTACTGCCGGACGAACGGCTCGTCGAGGCGGGCGGTCACGTTCCAGTCGATGTGGCGTACGTCGTCCTCCGGGACATAGGCCCGCAGGTCGGTGAAGTCGACGCCGTCGCCGTGCCAGACCGTGCGGTAGGCACCCTGCAGCCGCCCGTCGAGGCGGCGGCCGAGCCGCCACTCCAGGCGTCTCAGCAGGCGATCGGGTGCCGTGGCCATCGGGTTACCGCCCTCGTCCCGCCGGTTCGGGTACCTGGAGGTTCGCCACGATCTTGGAGAGGATCACGTCGGCGGTGACCTCGTCCGAGAGCGCCTCGTAGGACAGCACCAGGCGGTGCCGCATGACGTCGAGCACCAGGTCGGAGAGATCGTCCGGCACGACGTACTCGCGGCCCCGGATGTACGCCAGGGCCCGCGCCGCCAGCACGAGACTGATCGACGACCGCGGGCTGGCGCCGAAGGTCACGTAGCGCGACAGGTCACCCAGCCCGGCCCGCGCCGGATCGCGGCTGGCGTGGGCGAGGGTGACCGCGTATTCGATCAGCGACGGGTCGACGTAGACGGCGTCCACCTCGCCCTGCAGGGCGACCAGGCTCTCCGGGTCGATGATCCGCTGGAGCACGGCGGCCGGGGCGAGTGCCCGCTCGACGACCACGAACTCCTCGGTCGTGCTCGGATAGCCGACGACGACCTTCATCATGAAGCGGTCGACCTGGGCCTCGGGCAGCGGATAGACGCCCTCCGACTCGATCGGGTTCTGCGTCGCCATGACCAGGAACGGGTTGGGCACCCGGTGGGTCTCGCGGCCGATCGTGACCTGCCGTTCCTGCATCACCTCGAGCAGGGCGCTCTGCACCTTGGCCGGCGCCCGGTTGATCTCGTCGGCGAGCAGCAGATTGGTGAAGACCGGGCCGAGCGACACCTGGAACTCGCCGGTCGGCTGGTGGTAGATCCGGGTGCCGAGGATGTCGGCCGGCACCAGGTCGGGGGTGAACTGCACCCGGTGGAACTCGCCGCCGATCGCCTCGGCGAGCGACTTCACGGCGAGGGTCTTGGCCAGGCCGGGTACGCCCTCGACCAGGATGTGGCCGCGGGCGAGGAGGGCGACGAGCAGCCGTTCGAGCAGCGCGTCCTGGCCCACGATGGTCTTCTTGACCTCGTAGAGCACCTTCTCGATCGGGCCGGTTCTCTCCGGCGATCCGTCGCTCCAGCTCATGTGTCCTCTTCTGCTTCCTACAGGGGCGGGGCCGGCTGGCCGCTACCCCGGCCGGCACCGAGCGCGGCGCCGATCGGGACGGCGAAGCCGATTCCGATGAACGTGTCGGAGCCGGTCGGGTTGGTCAGGGCGACCACGATCCCGACCACCTGTCCCCGCTCGTTGATCAGTGGGCCGCCCGAATTCCCCGGGTTGACCGCCGCGTCGAACTGGATGAGCCCGCCGATGTCGCCGTTCTTGTCGCGGGACAGGACCCGGCCGAGCCCCGAGACGACCCCGTTGGTCGTGGTGCCGGTCAGGCCGAACGGATTACCGATGGCGGTGACGTCGTCGCCGACCTGGACGCCGCCGCCGAGCACGGCCGGCACGACGGTCCCGGGCAGCTTGGCCGGGGTGAGGGTGGCGATGTCCTGCTTGGGGTCGCCGGTCGCGACGGTCGCCGGCGACGAGGTGCCGTCGACGTAGGTGACCTGGATGCTCTTCGAACCGGCGATCACGTGGTCGGCGGTGAGGATGGTCCCGTCGGCGTTGATGATCACGCCGGTGCCGGTGGCGACCTCGGTCTCCTGCCGGCCGTCTACCGAGGAACTGCCGCCGACCGCCCGGATCAGCACGACCGACGGCCGGACGGTCTGATAGATCTGGGTCACGGTCAGGGGTGCGTCGGATGCGGACGGGCTCGGCGCCGGCTTCGCGGTCGCCGGTGCCGGCGTGTCGCCGCCGCCACGGGTCAGGACCACGGCGGTGATCGCGACCGCCCAGATCACCACGACGGCGACCAGGATCTTGCGGCCGAGGGACTTGTCCGGCATGCGCCATCGCCGCTGCGGCGGCTGCGGCGGCGTCTTGTCACCGTCGGTGCGCAAAACGGTCATCACGGGACCGGGCCCCGGGCTGTCCATGGCTCCGACTCTAGGTTCGTTTCCTCAAAATTGGCCGGGAGCGGCCTCGCTGTCTGCGGAACGCGAGATCACGCACCCTCGCCGAATCCGCCGAAACCGGACGGCTCGTCCGCGACCACGACGGTCCCGCCGGTGGTTGAAGCTTCCTCGATCGCGAGCCCGATCCGGTGATCATGCAGGCCCTCGACCAGCGGATATGGTGGTGCTGCGGCACCGCGTACCCAGTCGGCGGTTGCCCGCAGCAGGCGGGCGGTGGCGATCTCGTCGTCGTTGAACCGCAACCCCGGGCAGGGGTTGCGAAAAAAGATCTCGGTGCCCAACGCCAGGTCACCGTCCGGGTTGCGGCTTATTTCGGTACGCGTGATGGTGCGCGGCCCGGCCAGCCTTCGCACCTGCTGGTCCTGCAACTCACCGTGACTACCCCGGACGAGCAGGCGGCGCGCGCGCAACTGATTGCGGGTCTGGTTGTCGGTGAAGTCGTAGACCCCGCTCCTCCCACCCCCGAAGTCCAGCGTCGCGATGGTCGTGGTGGCCCTCTTCGGCCGCGGGTCGTCGGTCCAGCCACTGCGGTCGAGCGGGTCCACGAGGTCCGCTTCGTGCCGGGTCGCCCGGACCGTGACCTCGCCCCGTCCCGTTCCCAGCAGGCCCCGCATCAGCGACACCGCG
>DASWRZ010000068.1:0-3399 GCA_036402935.1 Actinoplanes sp. | reverse complement strand
GGCCGGGTGCCGTCCTTCGCGTACGCGGCGATGGCGTCGATGCCCATCTGCGCCATCTTCAGCGGGAACTGCATCGAGGTGGCCCCGATGACGCCTTTGGCGACGTTGTCGACGCCGGGACAGCCGCCGTCGATCGAGACGATGGTGACGGCCTTGTCCTTGCCGGCCACCTTCAGCGCCTGGTACGCCCCGGCCGCCGCGGGCTCGTTGATGGTGTACACGAGGTTGATCGACGGATCCTTCTGCAACAGGTTTTCCATGGCGGTCCGGCCACCGTCCTCGTTGCCGTCGGTCACGTCGTGGCCGGAGATCCGCGGGTCGTGTTCGTCACCGATCTTTGCGGGATTGCCGACCGGGATGCCGAAGCCCTGCATGAACCCCTGGTCGCGCTGCACGTCGACGGAGACCTGGTTGGCGTTGAGGTCGAGGAATGCGATCTTGGCCGGCTTGGCGCCGAACTTGGCCTTCGCCCATTCGCCGATCAGCTTGCCGGCGGCGAAATTGTCGGTGGCGAACGTCGCGTCGGCCGCGTTCGCCGGGTCGGTCGGCGTGTCCAGCGCGATGACGAGCATGTGTTGCTTGTGGGCCCGGTCGATGCTCGGCACGATGGCCTTCGAGTCGTTCGGGGTGAGCAGCAGCCCTTTCGCGCCGTAGGACATCAGCGTCTCGATCGCCTGCACCTGGGACTCGTTGTCGCCGTCCACCTTGCCGGCGAAGGTCTGTAGATCGACGCCCTCGGCCTTCGCCTCCGCCTGGGCGCCCTTCTTCATGGTCACGAAGTAGGGGTTGGTGTCGGTCTTGGTGATGAGGCCGACCACGTCCTCGCCGTTGCCGCGCTCGCACGCGGCGATCGTTCCGAGGGCGAGCGACGCGAGACAACCAGCCGCGATCAGCTTGTTGAGCGCAGGCATGCTCCCTCCAAATCGATTCACATCCAGATCGATCAAAATCGATTTAGAAGTCAATCTAACCCTCGGTCCGGCAAAAGAGGAGAGGCCGCCGGCGGGTGCCGGCGGCCTCTCTTGTTTCGTACGGGTGGGGCCTACGGGAAGTTGGTCACGTTCTGCGGCGTCACCGAGCTGGCCTGAGCGGCCGTGCCGGTGCTGTTCACCACGTGGTCGATCGTGCCGGAGGCCAGCGAGATCGTGAAGATGTCGTGCAGCTTCACGCCTCCGTTGACCGGCACCGCGAACCCGTTGGCCGAGTGCACCGCCGGGTTGGCCTGGAAGAAGCAGTAGCTGCCCAGGCCCCAGCCCTCGAAGCTGGTGACGCTGTCGGCCACCTTGAGCGCCGGGTAGCCGGTGCCGCTCGGGTTCCAGGTCGCGTTGGACGGCGGGTCGTACGGCTGCTCGTTCTGCAGGAAGTACATCCGGCCGCCGTTACCGTTCCACTGGATCTCGTTCTTCTGGTAGTGCTCGACGAACAGGCCGTACGCGGTCACGTTCTGGCCGTTGACGGTCAGGCCGGTGTCGGCGGTGTTGGTCGTCCAGCCGACGCCCGAGCCGTGGTCGGCCCGCCACGCCCAGATGTGGTCGATGATCACGTTGCTGCTGTTGACCAGCAGGCTGTTGGTGGCCTTGCCGGCGCCCGCGCCGCCGATCCGGAAGAACACGTCCTGGATCGTGGTCGGGTTGCCGGAGTGGCTCGCCGACGACCCGTTCGGGCCGACGACCAGCAGGTTCGCCGAGTTGGTGGTGCCGGCGTCGAAGAGGATGCCGGCGATCTTCACGCCGTCCACGTCGGACACCTGCATCGGGGTGACGCCGTTGTCCGGGATGATCGTGGCGTAGCCGAGGCCCATCACCACGGTGTTGGCCCGGGTCACGTTGATCGTCTGGTTGACGTGGTAGATGCCCGGCTGGAAGATCAGGTTCAGGCCCTGTGCGAGCGCCTGGTTGATCGTGGCCGCGCTGTCGCCCGGCTTGGCGACGTAGAACTGCGAGAGCGGGATGCTGGTGCCCGGCGTGTTGCCGTTCGCCCAGGTCACGCCCGACGCGTTGGTCTGCAGGTTGGGCACGAAGACGGCGTAGTTGCCGCCGGTCTGGTAGAGGTAGGGCTTCTCCCGGATGACCGGGGTCGAGCCGATCGTGGTGTACGGCGGGTTGGGGAAGCTCTGCGCGGGAGCACCCTGCACCCCGACGAACTCCTGGTTCCACACCGCGTTGGTGTTCGAGCCGATCTGGCTGTTGCGGGTGAACCACTGCTGCTGGGAGTACTGCCCCTCGGCACCGGTCATCCGCGAGTCGGCGATGTAGCCACCGGACGCCCAGCCGTAGCCGTTCGGGGCCAGGTTGACGCCACCGTGGACGTCGATCCGGCGGAACGGCGCGGCCTGCGAGACGGCCCAGCGGTCGTCACCCGAGACCGGGTAGAGCGACAGGTTCTCCACCGAGCGCCAGAAGTTCTGGGTCGCGTTGCCCTGCATCCAGCCCGCGTCGACGGTGACGTCGCCGTGAATCTGGACGTCGTCCGGGTTCTGGCCCAGGCCGATCACCGAGGTGTAGAAGCCGACCTGGATGTTCAGGCCGCTGTAGCTGCCCGGCTTGAACGCCAGCACGTAGCGCTGGGTGCCGAACTGGTTGGACTCCTGCTGGTGGAAGATCGTGTCGGCCTGGCTCTGGATCGACGCCGCCGACATGCTCGGGTCGAAGACGATCACGTTGGAGCCGAGGCTGCCACCACCGGGAACGGAGGGTCCGGTCGGCTGCGTGGTCGGAGGCGTCGTGCCGCCGCCGCCACCGGCCGTGCCGAAGACCTTGAACTCCCACAGCGAGTAGCCGTAGCCGCTGGTGCGCTGCGTGCCGTACATGCGCACGTAGCGACCACTGCCGCTGACGTTCAGGGTCTGCGTGCCACCGGTGCTGGTGGTCGTCGAGTAGATCGACGTCCAGTTGGTGGCGTCGTTCGACGTCTGGATCTGGAACGCCTTGCCGGCGGCCGTCTCCCAGTCGAGCTCGACCGAGGTGATCGTGGAGGTCTGGCCGAGGTCGACCTGCAGCCACTGCGGGTCGGAGAACGCGCTCGACCAGCGGGTGCCGGCGTTGCCGTCGACGGCCTCCGACGCCAGGTAGGCGCCGGCCGCCTCGGTCGACGATGCGGTCGCGGGCTTGCCCTGCGAGAGCAGGGTGTCTGCCGCGCTCGCGCCGAGCGAGGTGGTCGCGGCGTACCCGGCGACGACGGCGACCACGAGGCCGCCGATCGCGCCGAGGCGCCAGGGGGAGCGTCTCCGCGGGGGTGCGGAGTTTACGGGGATGGTCATTGCTTCTCCTTGGGCGGGGAACTGCAAGGGGGACTTCTTGCACCCTGGGGGGAAGCTGATCTCCACATTGACCGGGAGAGCGCTCCCCCGAGGACGACGCTAAGGACGGACCGCTGAACTGTCCAGGGTTCGGCCAAGTT
>DASWRZ010000067.1:0-7617 GCA_036402935.1 Actinoplanes sp. | reverse complement strand
CTGCTCGTCGCTGCGCCCGGTCAGACGAAGGTATTTGATCGTCTCGTCGTCGATCGGAAAGATCGCGGCGGTCGAGCCGTACTCCGGCGACATGTTGCCGATGGTGGCCCGGTTGGCCAGCGGCACCGCGCTCACGCCGGGCCCGTAGAACTCGACGAACTTGCTGACCACGCCGTGCTCCCGCAGCATCTCGGTGATCGTGAGGACCAGGTCGGTCGCGGTGGTGCCGGCCGGCATCTCGCCCGACAGCTTGAAGCCGACGACGCGCGGGATCAGCATGCTGACCGGCTGGCCGAGCATCGCGGCCTCGGCCTCGATGCCGCCGACGCCCCAGCCCAGCACGCCCAGGCCGTTGACCATCGTGGTGTGCGAGTCGGTGCCGACCAGCGTGTCCGGGTAGGCCTGGCCGTCCCGCTCCATGACCGTGCGGGCCAGGTATTCGATGTTGACCTGGTGCACGATGCCGGTGCCCGGCGGGACGACCTTGAACTCGTTGAACGCGGTCTGGCCCCAGCGCAGGAACTGGTAGCGCTCGCGGTTGCGCTGGTATTCGAGCTCGACGTTGCGGGCGAACGCGTCCTCGCGGCCGAACAGGTCGGCGATCACCGAGTGGTCGATGACCAGCTCGGCCGGGGCGAGCGGGTTGACCTTGGTCGGGTCGCCGCCCAGCTCCTTCACGGCCTCGCGCATGGTGGCCAGGTCGACCACGCAGGGCACGCCGGTGAAGTCCTGCATCAGGACCCGGGCCGGGGTGAACTGGATCTCGACGCTCGGGTCGGCGGTCTCGTCCCAGCCGCCCAGCGCGCGGATGTGGTCGGCGGTGATATTGGCGCCGTCCTCCGTCCGCAGCAGGTTCTCCAGCAGGATCTTCAAGGAGTAGGGCAGGCGGTCGTGCCCCTCGACCTTGTCGATCGTGAAAATCTCGTAGCTCGCGTCACCGACGCGCAACTCGCTCTTCGCACCAAAGGTGTCGAGGCTGGCCACGTCAACTCCTTCACACCCAGCGACCGTGAGTAGTCCTCAGCAGTCTTTCGCATTGGTCGGCGGTGTCCTCTGGTTAGGCAGACCTAACTCTCGGTTCACTACTTCCCATAAACCGTACGTCCGTCTTGTAAGCGGAGGCAAGGCGGGGTCAGGCCGTGGCGCGCACCGCGAAGGTGTTGTCGGCCTGGTAGGCCGGCTGGAGTGTCACCCCGTCGATCGTCGCCGCCGGGAGCACGAACGCGCGCCTTTTGTGGACAATGTCGTCGCGGAGCCCGGTCAACGGAACAACTTCGCCGCCGACGCGGAGCCGCAGCGACCAGGTGCCGGCCGGCAGGGAGCGGATAACCGTCCGGAATGTCCCAGATTCGGATTCAACCGGGAATTCGCGCGTTTCGTCGGAAGAGACGGCGAGCAGGGCGGAGTCGGAGGTGAAAGCAGCGCCGATCAAGCGGCCCGCGAGGCGTACGCCGTCCGCATCGGCCTGCACCGGCCCCACCTCGGCATAGACGGCCCGGTCGGTCACGCGGACGCCCATGGTCCCGTCCGCCCGCCGATAGGGCAGCTGGATCCGCGTCGCCTCCGAGTCCTCGAGCAGCCACCGGGTGTCGCGCAGGCCGGCCTGCGGCTCGGCACCGTCCGCCCGTACGAGCTGATAGTCGCCCTCGGGCACCGGCCGGCCGTCCTGAAGTGCCGCCCCGGCGGCGGTCCTCCAGCGGATCTCCGGCGGCAGCGGGGAGTCGCCGCCCCAGTCGAGGGTCGGCTTGCCGCTCGACGCGACCGGCCCGAGCACCGTCAAGGGCTCGCCCGGCCGGCTCCACCAGCGCCGCTTCTTGTTCGCCGCCAGCTCCTCGAACAGCTGCTCGTACTGCTCGGCGATCGGCGCCGGGTCGTAACGCGTGGAACTGGCCAGCGCCGCCGCCGCCATCGACTGCCGCAGCGGTTCGTCGTTGATCAGCCGGAGCAGGGCGTGGCACAGAGCGTCGGCATCGCCGACCGGGGTGAGCAGGCCGTCGACCCCGTCGTGGAGGATCTCGCCCGGCCCGTACGGCGCGTCGGTGCTGACCACCGGCACGCCGCAGCGCATCGCCTCGACCAGCGTCATGCCGAACGGCTCCTTGTCGGCCGAGACCGCGGCGATCGAGCTCTTGGCCCACTCCGGCTCGATCGGCATGTAGCCGCCCATCATCCGTACGTGGTTGTGCAGGCCCAGTTCGAGGACGAGCGCGCGGAGCGCCTGGTTCTGATCGCCGTCGCCGTAGATGCGCAGCTGCCAGTCCGGCCGCTCGGCGACCACCTTGGCGAACGCGCGGATCAGCACGTCGTACCGCTTGCTCTTGACCAGCCGGCCGGCCGCGACGATCAGCTTGGCCCGGCCGTGCGAGGGCGGGATGCCCGGCGCCGGGATGCTGTTGGGGATGTGCAGCAGGCGGGTGCGGCCGAGGCGGACGTGGGCCCGGTAGTCGTCGGCGTCGCGCCGGGAGACGGTCACGAACGCGTCGATGCGGCGCAGGTGCCCCGGCATCTGCTGGCGCAACGCGGCCCGGTGCTGGCCGCGGACCAGGTGCTCCTGGCCGATCCGCACGAGGTGGTGCGGGGCGAGCCGGGCCAGGTAGGCGATCAGGCCGGGCCGGGTGGCGATCACCACGTCGGCGTCGGTGCCGGCCAGGTAGCGGCGGTAGCGCTCCTCGACCCACGCGTTGTAGGTCGAGGCCTTGAAGTCGGCGGCCGGGTAGTGCCGGGCCGGGCGGTCGCGGCCGGGCGCGTCCGTGACGTGGTCGGGGTGGCCGCCGCGGCTCTCGACCAGCGACATCAGCCGGATCGCGGGCGGCACCGCGAGGTGCGGCACGTCGCGGGTGCGGACCGTGCTGAGCACCTCGACCTCGTGCCCGCGGCCGGCCAGCGCCCCGCCCAGGTTGAACGTCGTCTTGACCGTTCCCCCGATGCCGAACGCATCGTTGATCAGGAATAGGACCTTCACCGGCGCGCCGCTCCTCCGTGGCTCGGACAGGCCCGCCAGACTAGCGCCCCCAGCCCACCCGGCGTTTACCCATGTGTATCCGGGGGCATCCGGCGGCCCGTGAAGACACCCACCGATCGGGCCCGGCTCACCGACTTCTTCGATCGCTACGGTTCCGCTCTCACCTGCGGTGACATCGCCGCGGTCGCCTCCTGCTATGCCCTGCCGGGCATGGTGGTGGCCGACTCCTACAGTTTCACCTTCGCCACCCCGGCCGCGGTGGCGCTCTCCTTCCTGGGAGCCGCCTCCGGCTATCACGACCAGCAGATCGTGGCGGCCAACGCCCAGCTGCGCGACGTGCAGCCGATGTCCGAGGCGCTGATGCTGGTGCTGGTCGAGTGGGAATACCTGGACAGTGCCGGAAACGCGGTGCCGGGCGAGACCTACCGCTATCTGCTGCGGACCGGGGCCACCGGACCCCGGATCACGGCGGTGATCGCGGTTTCCTGAAACCGTCGGACCCCGGTGCGAGGATGACCGGGTGACCACGATCGAGATCGGCCTCGGAGCCGGCGCGCCACCGACCGCCCCGAGCCGGCCTCGATGGCTGGTCGTGCACTATCTGCGGCCCGACGACGACTACGAGCACTGGTGGCTGCACACCTGGGGGGACATCGCGCCTGACCAGGCAACGGGTTTCCCGGGCGGCCACCCGTTCGCGGGCGAGGACGCCTACGGTCGCTTCGCCTGGGTGCGGCTGGCCGACGGCGCCCGGGAGGTCGGCTTCGTCGTGGTCGACCACGCCGGGGTCAAGGACGTCGCCGACGATCGGCACGTCGATCCGGCGGTCACCTCGGAGATCTGGCTCAAACCCGGCGATTCCACCATCTATTCGGAGTGTCCGACCTCTCGGGCAGAAACCTCACCGGATGGCTTCGCCATCATCCACTTCCGGCGACCCGACGGGGACTACCGCGGGTGGGGCCTGCACGTCTGGGAGGGCGCCAAGGCCAAGACCCCTTGGCGTACGCCGTTGAGCCCGTGGAGGTTCGACGCGTTCGGAGCGGTGTTCCAGGTGCCGCTCAAGCCCGGTGCCGTGGGGCTGCGGTTCGTCGTGCACCGCGGCGATACCAAGGATCTGCCCGACGACCAGCGGCTCGACCTGACCGTGACCCGCGAGGTCTGGCAGCTCGCCGGCACGGTCGCGCCGGTACGCCCCGATCTGCGCACGCTCGGGCCCGAGCTCGATCCGGCCCGCTCGCTCGCCGTCTTCCTCGACCGCACCACGATCGCGCTCCCGCCCGAGCTGGCCGACCGGGCCGGTGGCTTCGCCCTGGTCGGCTCGTCCGACGGGGTGCGCCGGGCCGGCGACGAACTGGTCGGCGAGCACACCACGCTGCCGCTCACCCCGCGTCCGGGCGGGCTCTTCCAGGGCCAGAGCCGCAAGTTTCCCCACCTGCGGGCCTACCGCGCGTTCTCCGTACGCGAGCTGGGCGATGCCGCGCTGGGCTACCTGCTGCGCGGCCAGTTGCTGGTGGCCGGCCGCGACGCCGAGGGCCACCTCACCGCGCTCACCGGGGTCCAGCTGCCGGGCGTGCTCGACGACCTCTACGCCGACGCGTCCGAGGCCGACCTGGGCGTCACCGTCGACGACGAGGACCGTCCGCAGGTCGCGGTCTGGGCGCCCACCGCGCGTACGGTCGAACTGGAGCTGTCGCGGGCCCCCGGAGAGGAACCGAAGCTGGTTCCGATGGACCGCGACGCGGTCACCGGCGTCTGGTCGGCCGTCGGCAAGCGAAAATGGCTCGGGCGTTACTACCGGTTCCGGGTCGAGGTGTGGCACCCGGCCGCCCAGCGGATGGTCACGACCAGCGTGACCGACCCCTATTCGCTCGGCCTGGCGGTCGACTCCACCCACAGCCTGCTGATCGACCTCAACGATCCGGCGCTCATGCCGCCGGGCTGGCAGTCGCTGGCCAAGCCGCCGCCGGTCGCGGCCGCCCGCATGCAGATCGCCGAGGTCTCGGTGCGCGAGTTCTCGATCTTCGACGACTCGCTCCCGCCGGCCGAGCGTGGCACCTACGCGGCCTTCACCCGGCCCGAGGCGGCGAGCATGCGGCACCTGCGCTCGCTCGCCGACGCCGGCCTGACCCACCTGCACCTGCTGCCCGCGTTCGACTTCGCGACCGTGCCCGACCGGCGCGCCGCCCAGGCCGTACCGAAGTGCGAGCTGGCCACCCTGCCGCCCGACTCGTCCTCGCAACAAGAAGCGATCATGGAGGTGGCCGACCAGGACGGCTTCAACTGGGGTTACGACCCGTGGCACTACACGGTGCCCGAGGGCAGCTTCGCCGTCGAACCGGCCGGCGTCGCGCGCATCCGCGAGTTCCGGGCCATGGTGGCCGCCCTCAACGCGACCGGCCTGCGCGTGGTCATGGACGTCGTCTACAACCACACCATGGGCGACGGGCTCGACAGGTTCAGCGTCCTCGACCGCGTGGTTCCCGGCTATTACCACCGTCTCCTGGCCGACGGCACGACCGCCGAGTCGACCTGCTGCCCGGGCACCGCCACCGAGCACATGATGATGAGCCGCCTGGTCATCGACTCGGTGCTGACCTGGGCCCGTGACTACAAGGTCGACGGCTTCCGGTTCGACCTGATGGGCCACCACCCGCGGTCCAACATCCTCGAGGTGCGGGTCGGGCTCGACCGGCTCACCACGTTCGAGCACGGCGTCGACGGCCGTGAGGTCTACGTCTACGGGGAGGGGTGGAACTTCGGCGAGGTGGCGTACGACGCCCGTTTCGCCCAGGCGACCCAGGTCAACATGGCGGGCACCGGCATCGGCACGTTCAACGACCGGCTGCGCGACGCGGCCCGCGGCGGCGGCTCGTTCGGCGACGACCCGACCGACCAGGGCTTCGCGACCGGGCTCGGCTCCCGCACCCCGCTCACCCTGCACGACCGGATCAAGGTCGGGCTCTCCGGGGCGCTGGCGACCTACCGGTTCGTCACCCACACCGGGCACGAGCAGAGCGGCGCCCAGATCGACTACAACGGCTCGCCGAGCGGCTACGCGCTCGCCCCGTCCGAGGCGATCAACTACGTCGACGCCCACGACAACGAGATCCTCTACGACGCGCTCGCGTTCAAGCTGCCGGCCGGCACCCCGCCCGTCGAGCGGGCCCGCATGCAGGTCCTCGCGCTGTCGCTGATCGTGCTCGGCCAGGGCATCGGCTTCATGGCGCTGGGCAGCGAGCGGCTGCGCTCGAAGTCGCTCGACCGCAACTCGTTCAACTCCGGCGACTGGTTCAACGCGATCCGCTGGGACCCGGCGGCCGGCAACGGGTTCGGCGCCGGGCTGCCCCCGGCCCCCGACAACGAGGGCCGCTGGCCGTGGGCCCGGCCGCTGCTCGCCGACGCCGGCCTGGTACCGCCGCCCGAGGTGGTGGCGATGACCGCCGAGCGCTACCGCGAGATGCTGCGGATCCGCCGCTCGTCCCCGGTCTTCGGGCTGCCGACCGGCGACGAGGTGCAGCGCCGGCTGACCTTCCCGTTGGGCGGGCCGGGGGAGACCCCGGGCGTGATCGTGATGTGCGTCGACGGCACCGGTCTCGACACCCAGTGGGGCACCCTGGTCGTCGTCTTCAACGCGACTTCCTCGCCGGCCGTGGAGACCGTGCCGTCGCTGGCCGGGCTGCGACTGCGGCTGCACCCCGAGTTGACCGCCTCGGCCGACCCGCTGCTGCGCACGGCGACTGCCGCCGGCGGCGTACTGACCGTTCCGCCGCACTCGGTCCCGGTCTTCGTGGCCGATCTTCCGTAGCGGGCATAAGTTGTCGTCCCTCGTGGTTGACGCGGGCAGTTGTAATTGACACGTCAATCAGTAGGGGACAGCCATGACCGACCTCCAGATCGGGCTCGACACCTTCGGCGATGTGCCGGTCGACAGCTCCGGCGCACCGCTCTCGCACGCCGCCGCGATCCGGCAGGTCGTCGACGAGGCCGTGCTGGCCGACCAGCTCGGCGTCGACGTGATCGCGCTCGGCGAGCACCACCGCCCCGAATACTCGATCACCACGCCGGAGACCGTCCTGGCCGGCATCGCGACCCGCACCTCGCGGATCCGGCTCGCGTCCGGCGTCACCGTGCTCAGCTCGGACGACCCGGTCCGCGTCTTCCAGCGCTTCGCCACCGTCGACGCGCTCTCCAACGGCCGCGCCGAGGCGATCCTCGGGCGCGGCTCGTTCACCGAGTCGTTCCCGCTGTTCGGCTACGACCTGTCGGACTACGACGTGCTCTTCGAGGAGAAGCTCGATCTGTTCGTGAAGCTGCTCGACGAGAAGCCGGTCACCTGGAACGGCACCACCCGCCCCGCACTGTCGTCGGCTGACGTCTTCCCGCACACCGAGTCGGGCCGGCTCGGCACCTGGGTCGGGGTCGGTGGCTCGCCGCAGTCGGTGGTCCGCACCGCCCGGCACGGTCTGCCGCTCATGCTCGCGATCATCGGTGGTCCCGCTGACCGATTCGCGCCTTACGTTGATCTGTACAAGCGCGCCGCCGAGCAACTCGGCACGGTCGCCCACCCGGTCGGCATGCACTCGCCCGGCTTCGTCGCCGACACCGACGAGGCGGCGAAGGAAGCGTTCTACCCGGCGTACAAGGTCCAGCGC
>DASWRZ010000066.1:0-12975 GCA_036402935.1 Actinoplanes sp. | reverse complement strand
CATCCTGAAGCGAATCAGCTCGCTTTAAACGCACGGAACGGCGCGGAGGCGATCAGCCTCCGCGCCTTGCTGCGCGGTTCCCTCCCGTACGCCCGAAAAGCTGACGCCCGTTGTCAGCTTTCGCCGGATAGGTTGCCGGTGTGCGTGCCGGCCGTCTGGTTTCTCTCCTGCTGTTGTTGCAGACGCGTGGGCGGATGACGGCGCAGGCGATAGCCGACGAGCTCGAGGTGTCGGTGCGCACGGTTTATCGCGACGTCGAGTCGCTCGGGGCGGCCGGTGTGCCGATTTATGCCGATCGGGGCCCTACCGGCGGATATCAATTGCTCGACGGTTATCGCACCCGGCTTACCGGAATGACGTCGGACGAGGCGGGATCGCTCTATCTGGCCGCGATGCCCGGCCCGGCGGCCGAGTTGGGGCTCGGCTCGGTCCTTGCCGCCGCGCAGCTCAAGCTGCGTGCGTCGCTGCCGGGTGAGCTGGCGGAACGCGCCGATCGGGTACGCGAACGCTTCTATCTCGACGCACCCGGATGGTTCCGGGCCGACGAGCCGACGCCCTATCTGTCGATCGTGGCCGACGCGGTGTGGAGCGGACGGCAATTGGAGGTCCGTTACCGGCGCTGGAAGGCGCCGCGCGAGGTGACCCGCACGCTCGATCCGCTCGGGGTCGTGCTGAAGGCCGGGCGGTGGTACCTCGTGGCGGGATCGGGGACGCGGACCACTACCTATCGGGTCACGAACATTCTGTCGGCGTCACTGTTGTCTACGCCGGTGGATCGGCCGGCGGAGTTCGATCTGGCCTCGTTCTGGCGGGAGTGGGCCTCTCGCTACGAACAGAGCGTCTATCGGTTGACGGCGACCGTACGGATGACTTCGGCGGCGCTCGAACGGATGGCGTTCGTCTTTCCCCCGGAGATGTCGCGGCGGGCCCGGGCGGCGGCGTCGCCGGACGCGTCCGGGTCCGGGTGGCTGGTGACCACGGTGCCGATCGAATCGGTCCGGCACGGGCACATCGAACTCTTGAAGCTCGGCGATTCGGTGGAAGTCTTGTCGCCGCCGGAGCTTCGGGCCCTGTTCGCGCGGACGGCTCGGGGGTTGGCCGCGCTCTACTCCGACATTCCCGATGAGAAAGGATATTTCATGACTATGCCAGATGACCAGTTGGCGTATAACCGGCAGCTGGTCTCGGAATTCCGGGCCGATGGCGGGAAGTCGATGGGAAACCGGCCGTTGCTGCTGCTCACGACGCGGGGGCGGCGGTCCGGGACGGAACGGACGAGCCCGATGATGTACGTGCGGGCCGCGTCCGATGATCGGCTGCTGGTGATCGCGTCCAACGCCGGGGCGGCCACGCATCCGTCGTGGTACCTGAATCTGGTCGCCACGCCGGCGGTGACGGTGGAGTTGCCGGAGTCCCGGTTCCCGGCCGTCGCCACGCCGTTGACGGGCGCCGACTACGACCGCGAGTGGTCGATCATCAAGGAGAAGTTCCCGTTCTTCGCCGAGCACGAGGAGAAGGCCGCGGGACGGCAGATTCCGGTTGTCGCGCTGACGCCCGACGCCTGAGCTTTACGGACGCCGGGCCGCGGGGACGGCAGATTCCGGTTGTCGCTCTGACGCCCGACGCCTGAGCTTTACGGACGCTTGGCCTCTTTGAGCGCCTGGCTTGGGTGCCTGGCCGGCGGTCAGTTCTGGAGCCGGCCGTCGGCTTGGGCGTCGGGTGAGCCGTCGCCGATGCCGCCGGTGGCCGGGCCGCCACTGTTGCCGCCGCCTTGGCCGTTGTCGCCGCCGTCGCTGGCCGGGGGCGAGGGCGGGGTGGAGTCGTCACCGCCACCGCCACCACCGTTGCCGTTGCCGTTGCCGGACGGGTCGGTGGAGTCGCTCGGGCTTGGGGACGGGCTGGACGAGTCGTCGGCGGAGGGTGACGCGGACGGGGTGGTGGCGGTGGGGCTGCTCGACGGCTTGGCGGACCGGGTGGTCCTCGCCGGCCGGACGTGGACGCGGGCGGTGGCGACCGGGGTGTTGTCGGCGCCGGTCTGGTTTTCGCCGCCGGCGGTGCCG
Organism: Actinoplanes sp.; assembly: GCA_036402935.1. GTDB lineage: Bacteria > Actinomycetota > Actinomycetes > Mycobacteriales > Micromonosporaceae > Actinoplanes. Next base: position 10,915 of record DASWRZ010000066.1, on the reverse strand, counting down.
CCCATCAGCTGGGTGGTGTCGTGGGTGCGGCCGACCGGCACGGGCGGGCTCGGCGGCGCCACGTCGAACCGGCCGAACTGCGCGCCCAGCCACAACGCGGGGCCGAGGCCGACGGCCACGATTGCCCCGAAGAGCGCTATCGGTCCCCGATCCATCAGCGCGCCTCCCCCTGCTCCAAGGCGATGATCGCGCCCCGCCCCGACGGTGTGGTACCCAAATCGGGAAACGGTAAGCGAATTGCCCCTGAGATTATTGTGACCGAAGGTGACGGATTGGTCGCTGAAACGTCGCGGATGCGACGGTACTGTGGCCGTCGCTTTCAGGTACGGCTCAGCAACCGCCCGGAGTTCACGCCGCTTTCCGCATGATCTGAACCCGGTCGGGCGTTTTACCAGCCATAACGGCAGGGTCAGGGCGCGCCGGAGATGGAGCCCGGGGCGGGAACTGCTCCGCCGGAGCTGGGGCCGGCGGCCAGGTCCCGGAAGGGCTCGGCGAGGGCCGGAGGCGCCGAACCAGCCTGGGCGGCGACGGGCGTGGGCAGAAGGGATGCGTCCGGACGCGGCGGCGGTGCGAAGGGCGCCGCGTCCGGCGGTGAAGCCTGAGCGGTCACCGGCGAGGCGGCGGGGAGCGTCGACCTGCCGGGTTCGTCGCGGGTCGGATCGGGGGTGCCTGCGGGCTCCTCGGAGCTCGAGGGGTCTCGCGGAGCGGCCGGAGTGCGGGTGCGGGTCAGGAAGGCCGCGACCTCGTCGAGAGCAGCCCAGCCGCCCTGCAGTTCGTCGGAGTCGAGGGTGGTGCGGATGGTCAGGACCGAGCCGCCGGCCAGGGTCAGTTCCCACTGACGGCGGCGGCCCTGCATGACCGCCGCGCGGGTCACGTCGGCGTACGGGACCAGCCTGGCTTCGCCGGCCGGGTCGGACCGGCCGAGGTCCGCCAGGTCGGACGGTATGCCGCTCGGCGGAAATGCTTCGGCGGGCGGAGGATCCGGGAGCACGCCCGAAGAGGCCGCCGAGCCGGGCGACCCGGTCGAAACGTCGGAGGCTCGGGGGGTCGCGGTCAGGCTGCCGTCCGGGTTGATGCCGGCGGCGGCCAGGCGGGCGAGGCGGCGGCGGGCGTCGCCGTTACGGGAGCGTGGCAGGGACGGGAGCAGCAGCAGGCCGGTCTCGAGGATCAGCAAATCGGTGCGTACGCCGTCGGCCAGCACGTTGACCACGCCGCCGTGGACCGGGACTCGGGCCGGCGGCCGGGCCGGGTCGGGGTGGGCGGCTACCGCGAGGTCGATGCCGAGTTCGGCGAGGCGGGCGCGGGCCAGGTCGACCGTGGCCGGGTCGGCGGCCAGGGCGGCGGGCTCGGCCAGATCGAGGTAGGCGCCGTCGATGGCTACCAGCTCGGCGGTGCCGCTCCAGCTGTGGCGCCAGCGGGCGGCGCCGCTGCGGATGGCGGCCAGGGCCAGCAGCAGGGTGATCAGGTCGGTGATGCGCTCGGTGGCCTCGGCCGGGGGCGAACCGGCGAAGACGACCTCGGCGGCCTTGGGCAGGCGGCCGTCGGCGACCAGGTCGAGCACCTCGGCGAGGCCGGGCACCGGGGTGCCGACGGCGTGGCCGATCGCGCGCAGGGCGGCGTCGGCCTCGCGTTCCATCTCGGCGTTGCGGGTGATGCTGAAGAAATCGTCCCAGTCGACCATCGTGCGGCCGGTCGCGGGGAACGCCACCGCCTGCAGGGCACGGCCGAGGCCGGGCAGGTCCGGGATCAGCCCGGCGGCCGGCTCGTCCAGCGCCGCCACCGCGGCCAGGGCCGGCACCGCCCCACCCGAGCGGGCGGACGAGCCAGTCGGATCGGCGTCGCTCGGAGGGGGCGGGTCGGCGGCGGGGTCGGGGGTGATCAGGGCGGAGAGGGCGGTCACGCGGTCGGCGAGGGGTGGGTGGGGGTCGCCGTCGGGAACGGGGCCGGGTGGGAGGGCGCGGAGGCGGTCCATCTCGTCGGGGCGGGCGGCCAGGACGCGGAGGAGGCCGCCGAAGACGTCGTCGGGGACGAAGCCCGTCTGCCAGCCGGCGCTCAGGTATTCGGCATGGAACAGGTGCTGCATCTCCTCGAGGGCCGGCGCGTCGCGGAGCACGGCCAGCGTCGCGCGAGGGCCGGCGAAGGCGGCGGCGGCGCGGTCGGCGGCCAGTTCCTGGGCCCAGGCGAACGAGGAGTCGAGGCGGCGGTAGAGCGACGCGTACGCCCGCAGCAGCGGGCCGGCGGGGCTGCGCGACGGGATGCGCCGGACGATGCGGGCCACCGCCAGGCGGCCCCGGTAGGCGACCGGGGCGAAGCGGCCCAGGACCGTGGAGCTGTGGGCCAGCTCGTGGGTGATCACGGCGCCGAGGCGGGCGGTGTCCCACGCCTGGAGCAGCGGCAGGCCCAGGTAGAGCTGGCGCGGGCCGCCGAGCAGGCCGATCAGGCGGGAGCGTTCGCCGACCCAGGCCCGCGCGTCGGCGGTCACCGTCACGCCGTCGGGCGGGGCGGCCTGGGCGGTGGACGCGGCCGCGTCGATCAGCGACCACAGCGCGGGCGCGTCGGCCCTGGTCACCGGCACGCCGGCGGGGGTCGCGTGGCGTACGCGAAGGGCCCGTGACGTGGCGAACCAGAGCAACCCGGCGGTGGCTATGCACAGCGGGGCGCCGATCCGCACCGCGACCGCGGCCGGTAGCAGGGCCAGGACCAGCAGCACGATCGCCAGTGCCGCCACGACCTGGGCCCAGGCGATCAACCAGAAGCCGGCGACCAGGGCGGCCGACCTCGTCGCCCGATTGCCCTCGCGCACCCCACGCTCCCCTACAAGACGAAGTTCGACCGGAACTTCGCAAGCCTAGGGTGGCGGTCCGACGAAACCGGAGACGGGAGGTCCGCCGGAGGGGAGATTTAAGGAAGTTTTCGAAGCCGGTTTCAGCCCGTCACCAAGGGGGATACGGACCGCCATGGCCCATATCGACCAGACTCTCCTGATCGCTCTGAAGGGGTACGCGTGGTTACCCGATCTGCGCCGCCGGACAAATGGGCGGCCGGTTCCGATCCGGGTGATGGGTCAGCGGGCGGTGGCGATCGGCGGCCCGGAGGCGGTGCGGTTCTTCTACGCCGACGGCAACCTGGAACGGCACAGCGCGCTGCCGCATCCGGTGGTCGCGACGCTGTTCGGCCGGGGGGCCGTGCACACCCTCGACGGGCCGGCTCACCGGCACCGTAAGGCGATGTTCGTCGACCTGCTGATGGGCGACGGCATCGACCGGCTGGCCGGTCTGGCCGAGGAGGAGTTCGAGGTGGCCGCGCGCCGGTGGCGGGGCGGGCCGGAGTTCTCGCTGTTCGACGAGACGGCCCGGATCATCGCGACCGCGGTGACGCGTTGGACCGGCGTACCGGAAACGCAGAGTGACCTGGACGCCCTGCCGGCCGATCTGATCGCGATGGTCGACGGTTTCGCGACACTCGGCCCGCGCCATGCGTGGGCCCTCGCGGCGCGGCGGCGCCGGGAGCGGTGGCTCGCCGGCATCATCGAGAACGTACGGCGTGGCGGAGCCCCCCGGAGTCCACTGACGTCGATCGCGCACCACAGCGAGGACGGGCGCCTGCTGGATTCGCGGACCGCGGCCGTCGAGGTGCTCAACATCATCCGACCGGCGACGGCGGTGACCTGGCTCGTCGCCTTCGCCGCCCACGCTCTGGACCAGTGGCCACGCCTGCGCAGCGAAATGGAGAGCGTCGACTACGCCCGGGCGTTCGCCCACGAGGTGCGCCGGTTCTATCCGTTCGCGCCGTTCCTCGGCGGGCGCGCCACCCGTGACCTGCGTTTCCAGGACGCGAACATCGCGGCCGGCACGCTCGTGCTGCTCGACGTCTACGGCCAGCACCACGACGGGCGGGTCTGGCCGGAGCCCTACACGTTCCGCCCGGAGCGCTTCCTCGGCCGCCCGATCGGCGAGTTCGAGCTGATCCCGCAGGGCGGCGGCGACCCGCGCACCGGCCATCGCTGCCCGGGTGAGCAGATCACCGTCGCCCTGCTGTCGATACTGTCGCAGAAACTGGCCGCGCTCGACTATCACCTGCCGCCGCAGCGGACCGGGATCGACCTGAGCCGGATCCCGGCCCTTCCGCGCGACGGCATCCGCGTCATCGTGCCGGCCCGGCAGGCGACTAGCTCTCCCAGTCGATCTCCGGGTCCTGGTGGAAGGTGATGCCCTGGGCCGACCAGCGCGGCCCGTAGGCACCCAGCCGCCGGCTGAACGGCTCCCAGTCGCGGGCCGTCCGCGGCGTCCACGCCACCTCGGCGATCGCCGCGAGCCGCGGGAACGTCATGTAGCAGACGTCGTCGAGGCTGCGCAGCGTCTCTGCCCAGAGCGCCGATTCGACGCCGAGCACCGACTCCTCCCCCACGCCGGGCAGGCGGTCGGCCGGGTCCCAGTCGTACGAGCGCTGGATGCCGACCAGGCCGGCCCAGTCGAGGCCGAGCGGGCTGGACTCGTCGTACTTCTCGTACTTCATGTCGAGGTAGGTGCGGTCGGCCGGCGACATGATCACCTGGTGGCCGGCGGCGGCCGCGCGGGCGACCTCCTCGTTCGTCGGCTCGGTGCGCCAGTACTGCGGGACCGCGGTCGCCGGCAGGTCGACGGTGGCCATCTCATGCCAGCCGATCGCCCGCTTGCCGTACTTGCCGACCAGCGGAAGCACCCGGGTCATGAAGGTGCGGTAGTCCTCGGGCGGGGTCGCGAACGCCTCGTCGCCGCCGACGTGCAGGTAAGGCCCGGGCGTCAGAGCGGCGAGTTCGCGCAGGACGTCCTCGACGAAGGCGTACGTCGTCTCGCTGCTCGCGACCAGCGAGCTGTAGCCGACCTTGGTGTCGGTGCGGGGCTCCGGCGCCTGCCCGTCGGGGGCCAGCTCCGGGTACGCCACCTGGGCCGCGTTGACGTGCCCGGGCATGTCGATCTCGGGAACGATGGTGACGAAGCGTTCCGCCGCGTACGCGACCAGGTCGGTGTAGTCGCCCGCGGTGAGGAACCCCGGTCCGGCGCCGTCGACGCCGGTGCCCTCGCCGCCGCTGACCTCGGTGAGCCGGGGCCACGAGGCGATCGCGATTCGCCAGCCCTGGTCGTCGGTGAGGTGCAGGTGCAGGTGGTTGATCTTGAATGGGACGATCGCGTCGATGTAGGCCCGCACCTGCTCCGGCGTGAAGAAGTGCCGGGCCAGATCGAGCATCGTCCCGCGGTAGGCGAAGCGCGGCTCGTCCTCGATGCGGCCGCCGGGCAGCGGGATGTCGCCGCCGGTGCCGAGCGGGATCAGCTGCCGGAGCGTCTGCACGCCGTTGAACAGGCCCTGGGTGCCCGGGGCGCGCAGCGTGACGCCGTCCGCCTCGATCGCCAGCGAGTAGCCCTCGAGGTTTTTCCCGTCGGCAGCGCCGCTCTCGTCCTCGAGCAACAGTTTGATAGTGCCGTCGTCGCGCAGCGGGATCTGATGGCCCGAGGCTTCGCGCAGCAGCCCGGCCAGTTGCCCGGCCACGCCGAGGGCTGCCGGGTCGGCACTCACCGCCGTATCGGCGGTGACAGTGAAGGTCGCGGCCTCGTCGGGCCGTACGGACGCCGGAAGGGGAATGACGTCACCGAGTCGTCTCATGGGAGCGCGCACGTGGGAAACCTTAAACTGTCTTTCCATGTCGATCACGACTCGTCGCGCCGGATCACACGACGCGCATCTCCTGCATGACCTGGCCGCGCGGACGTTCGGGCTCGCCTGCCCGCCCGGGACGCTCCAAGCCGACGTCGACGCGTTCATCGCGCTGCACCTGTCGCGGGAGCGCTTCGGCGACTATCTGGCCGACCCGGACCGCATCCTGCTCATCGTGGCCCACGACGACGAACCGGTGGGTTATTCGATGCTGGTCGGCGGCCCGATCGCCGACCCCGACGTGGCCGCGGTGGTGGACGCCGCGACCAGCATCGAGCTCAGCAAGTTCTATCTGACCGAGGACCGGCACGGGTCGGGGGCGGCGGCCGCGCTGATGGCGGCGACGCTCGACGAGGCGGCCCGCTCCGGGGCGAAGTCGTGCTGGCTGGGAGTCAATCAGCTGAATGTGCGGGCCGGGAAGTTCTATGCGAAGCAGGGCTTCGAGGTGGTGGGCGAGAAGCGGTTCCGGGTCGGCTCGGAGCTGCACCACGACTTCGTGCGCCTGCGGCCGCTCACGACTTGACCAGAGGCGCGATCCGGTCGGCCGCGAAGCGGACGAATTCCGCCGCCGAGGGCTCGTCGGGCAGCGGGTTGAGGATGACCCGGGTGGCGCCCGCCGCGGCGAACTCGCGGACCCCGTCGGCGATGGTCGACGGCTCCCCGCCCACACCGATGTAGGACTGGTCCCAGCGCTCGGCCGCGGCCCGCAACCGGGCGGCGGCGTGGGGGCCCGACGCGACCGGGACGAAGACGATGACGTCGTGACCGGGAGCCGGCGCGATCAGCTCGCATGCCGCGGCCACCTCGGCCGGGGAGGTGCCGCCGGACAGCACCGTGCCGTCGCCCACCTCGCCGGCCAGGGCCAGCGTCCTGGGCCCGGTCGCGGCGACGAGCAGGCCCGGGGCCGGGGACGGCGGGTGGTCGAGCTTGACGGCGTCGAGGCGGACGTAACGGCCGTCGATCGTGACGGTCTCGCCGTGCAGCAGGGAACGCAGAGACGACGCGTACTCCCGCAGGAGCGTGAGCGGCGATCCGGCCTTGGCCCCCACCTGGGCCATCCAGTCCTGAACGCCGTGGCCGATGCCGGGCATCGCCCGGCCGCCGAACATGCGGGCCAGCGTGGCGATCTCCATCGCGCAGAGCGCGACGTTGCGGAACGGGACCGGCATGATGCCGAGGCCCACGCGCAGATTCGTCGTCCAGGCCAGGGCGGCCGCGGCCGCGGCGACACCGCCGTGCAGGAAGCAGTCCTCCCAGAGCCAGAGCTCGTCGAGACCGGCCTGGTCGGCGGTCGTCGCGATCTCGCGCAGGGTCTCCGGCGGGTTCTGCGGAAGTGCGATGGCGCCAAGGATCGTCATCCCGCCATTCTGCCCATTTCGTCGATCATCGAGGGGGCGCGGTAGTCTCTCGCGAGTGCTCCCACGCGCCCTTCTCGTGCTGCTGCTTCCGCTGATCCTCGGTGCCTGCGGGGTGGCGGCCCGGCCTGGGGAGACCCCGTCGGCCGCGCCGGTCCCGCCGATCGTCGATGGCTCCCTGCTGCAGCAATGGTCGGCGTGGAGTGTCCTCCCACGCGGCGGCGCGCACTGCTCGCACGACCGGCGGACGGGCCTCTGGTTCGTCGCCGCGCCCTCCGGCCAGACCTCCGCCGACTGGGGGTGCAACGTGCCCGCCGGCTCGTCGTTGCTGGTGGTGGCCGCCTCGATGTCGGGCGTGACGCTGCCGATGTGCTCCTACGACTACGCCGAGAAGGTCGGGGTCGACGGGTCGGCCGGACTGGACGGTCAGCCGGTCGCGCTGCGCTGGCAGGGCCCGGTCGAGGCCGACTCCAGCCCGGGGCCCCGCACGCTGCCCGAGCGCACGTGCGCGCTGACCGGCATCACGGTGCCGCTCGCCAAGGGCTATCACACGCTGATCACGCAATACATCCTCCGGGGCACGATGGGCACCGTGACGATGGACATCAACGCGACCTGAGCTGCTCCCTGGCCCGCATCAGCGCGAAGCCGAGCAGGTTGAGCCCGCGCCAGCGGGCCGGGTCGGATGCCCGCTCGTCGGAGGCGGCCAGGCCGATGCCCCAGACGCGGTCGGTCGGGCTGGCCTCGACCAGCACCCGATCGCCGGTGCCGACCAGCCACGCCCGCAGGTCGTCGTTCTGCCCGAACTTGGCCACGCTGCCGGCGACCACGATCCCGAAGCGCTCGGCCGTCCACTTGCGGTCGTCGAAGCCGGCCACGCCGCGGCCGAGCATCTTGACGTCGCGGGGATGTCTGGCCCCGAGGATGCGCTCGGCCATCGCCGTGTCGCCGAACAGGGTCGCCTTGCGCCACATCATGTAGTGCTCGGCGGTGCGGAAGCGCACCGCGTTCAGCGTGAACTCGGCCGGCCACCACTGGCTCAGGCAGCCGCTGCCCACGCTGCCGTCGGGTTGCGGCCGGTGGCCCCAGAAAAAGTGGTATCGCACCGGGCCGGTCAGCGCGATCAGCTCGTCGACACTGCGCGGGATGTCGGTCACGGCGCCCAGTATCCGGGACCCATCGATCGCCTGGCATCCGGTTTCCCGCATCCGATGTAGACAAGTTCATTCTTATATAAGCCTTCGCTGAAAGATACCGAAAGTTGTCGCACCCACTGACTAGCTTCGTCACTGCGGATCGGCGCCACGGGGGCGCCGATCCGTGGCACCAAGCCCGTCTGTGGCACCAAGCAGCAGTTCGCCGGTGGCCCGCGCGCGCTCGACCAGTGCCGGCGGTGACTCGACGGTGAAGGGCGCCCCGACCACGCCGACCACCATGATCGGCCAGCTCAGGTCGTCGACGCTCATCCGAAGCCGGCACGCCTCTTCGCCCAGGGGCTCGACGTTTCCCCAGTGGCCGACGACGGCCCGCACCCGCTCCGACGGGGCCGACAGCAGAACGGACACCTCGTGCCGGGTCGGGATCGCCGCTATCCGAGACCGCAGCCAGGCCACCGGGTCGCCGCCCGGCAGCTCCCGGGGACGAAACCGGGCGCCCGTCAGCGACGGGTCACTCAGCCGGTCGACGCGGAAACTGCGCCAGTCACCGCGGTTGAGATCCCACGCTACGAGATACCAGCGGCGGCCCAGCGAGACCAGACGGTGCGGCTCGACGTGGCGGGCGGTGCTCTCGGCCTCGCGCGCGGTGTAGTCGAAACGCAGCCGCTCCTCGCCCCGGCAGGCCAGCGCGATCGTGGTGAGTGCGCCCGCGTCGAGGGCCGGGCCGCCGCCGAGGACACCGGGCGCCGTGGCCACACGCAGCGCGTCGATGCGGCGCCGCAGGCGGGGCGGCAGCAGCTGGATGACCTTGGCCAGCGCGCGTACCGAAGTCTCCTCGAAGCCCGCGACCGCACCGGCCGCCGCCGTCCGCAACCCGACCGCGATCGCCACCGCCTCGTCGTCGTCGAGCAGCAGCGGGGGCACCGCCGCACCGGCCTGCAGCTGATAGCCGCCGGCGACACCCCGGCTGGCGTCGACCGGATAGCCCAGCTCGCGCAGCCGGTCGACGTCGCGCCGGACGGTGCGCTCGCTGACCTCCAGCCGCCCCGCCAGCTCCGGACCGGGCCAGTAACGATGGGTCTGGAGCAGCGACAACAGGCGCAGCATGCGGGCACTGGTGTTGGCCATGACACCAGGGTGCCGGAGATTGCGGTCAGATTGTGTCCGGTGTCGCGCCCGACCGCTACGGTCATCCCATGCTCGGGTCCGAACTCATCCCGCGGGCGCTCGGCCGCCTCATCGAGGGCATCGCCCCCCGCGACCGGCAGGCTCCCCCCGCCCCGCGCCGGCCCAACCCCGACGCGATCGTCGACTGCGGCGTCTACGCCGCCGGCGCCCGCCGGCCCGAGCAGGCGCACTTCACCGAGGCCGCCCGGCAGGCCCGCCGGCGGCGCGGCGCCTTCGTCTGGCTCGGGCTGCACGAGCCCGACCGGGCCACCATGCGGACGGTCGGCGAGATCTTCGGCCTGCACGAGCTGGTCGTCGAGCAGACCGTCGACCCCGGGCACCGGCCCCTGGTCGACACCATCGGCGACGTCACCCGCTTGGTGCTGCGCACGGCCCGCTATGTCGAGCACGACCGGCTGACCGACACCTCCGAGGTGGTCGACACCGGCGACGTCACCCTGCTGATCGGCCCCTGGTTCGTCATCACGGTGCGGCACGGCGCGGCCGGCGCGCTCTGGCCCGTACGCCGTGACCTCGAGAAGCGACCGGCCGCGCTGCGCCAGGGCCCGTGGGCGGTGGCGCACGCCGTGGCCAACCGCATGGTCGACGAGTACCTCGAGGTGGCCGACCTGGTCGAGCGCGACCTCGAGCGACTCGAGGAGGAGACCTTCGCCGCCCAGCGCAGCGCCGGCATCGCCCACTTCTATCAGCTCAAGCGCGAGATGGTCGAGTTCAAGCGGGCCGTCCTGCCGCTGCAGGAGCCGCTCGCCCGGCTGGTCGAGGTGGCCGAGCCGCCCGCCGCCCTGCGGCCCTACTTCGCCGACGTGCGGGGACGGCTGGGCCGGGCGGTCGACCGGGTGGCCGGGTTCGACGACCTGCTCAACTCGATCCTGCAGGCCCGGCTGGCCCAGGTGTCGGTCGACCAGAACAACGACATGCGGATGATCGCCGCCTGGGCCGCCATCGCCGCGGTGCCGACGGTCATCGCGGGCCTCTACGGCATGAACTTCGAGAGGATTCCGGGGCTCGGGTCGCCGTACGGCTTCTCGGTGGCCATCGGCACGATGGCCGTGATCTGCGGAGCGCTCTATTGGCGGTTCCGGCGAGCCGGTTGGCTGTAACTCAAAGTAGCTGTTAGCAGCAGCCCCAATTGCCCCATTCCTCAGCCATTCGGCCAGGTAGTAGCGCTGACAGTAACCACCCTTCCGTCCGCTCCGCTGTGGCAGAGATATACGGCGAGTAATTACGGTTGCCGAGTGACCGTCACCGAGGCTCGATCCCGCCGCGCTCCCGCCGCCCGCCTGCGCGGGCACGTGGACCTCTTCCTCAACGCCGGGTCGCTGATGGCGACCACGCTGATCACCTCGCTGTTCGGCTTCGCGTACTGGTGGGTGGCGGCGCGGGTCGCGCCCGCCGCGGCCGTCGGCCAGGCCTCGGCCGCCGTCTCCGCGATGACGTTGATCGGCACGATCGGCATGTTCGGCATGGGCACCATGCTGATCAGCGACCTCCCGTCGCTGAAAGACCGCCCTCTTTCCGCATTTC
>DASWRZ010000065.1:0-19392 GCA_036402935.1 Actinoplanes sp. | reverse complement strand
CATCTACATCGGCTGACTGAGATGGACGGTGACCTCGGCGCGGTAGGCGTCGTTGGCGAGTTCCTGTCGTAGCCGATGAGCGTGCGGTGCGCCGTTGCGGGCGGGAGCCGGGCGTACGCGCCTGAATCAGCCGATACGGCTACCCGTACGGGCAGGCGGCCCTAGGCTCGGGCACGAAGCCGTCGTGGCTGTTGTCGATGCATTCTGGTGTCGACCTTCTCGTGAATGGAGTGGGCTGATGACGCTGGGGCCTCGGATGACAGTGGGACGGAAGTTGGCGGCGTTGGCGGGTACCGGAGTGGCGGTCGCGCTGGTCATCGGCGTGGTGACCTTCGTCAGCTTGAGCGCTGTCCACTCGGCGAGTGACCTGCGTACGACGCTGAACAAGGCGAACTCGGTCCTGATCGATCTGGATATGCAGGAAAGCAATATCCAGATCTCGGAGCGGGACAATCTCCTGGCCTCCACGGACGCGACCCGCAAGAGTGCCGCCGACGGCTTCGCCGCCGTGCAGCGGGTAGTCGGCGCCGACTGGTCGGCTCTGCACGCCCTGCCACTGCCGGCCGAGGTGAGCAGCGCCGCGGACGTCCTGCGTACCGATTACGACGCGTACGTCAGCGCGGTGACCGCAGAGATGTCGGTGCTGGGCGCCATCGACCCCGCGAGCCCGCGGGCGGCGATTGCGTTGGAGGCCGAGACCGTCCGTGCCAACGCGATGGAGCAGAAGATCGTCGCGGTTCGGGATCTGGCCCAGAAGCGGGTCGACGCCGCGCAGGCCGCGTCCGATCAGGCGATGGCGAACCTGAAGACGACGATCGCGATCGCGGTGGTGTTGGGGTTGGTCGCGTTGATCGGTATCGCTTTGATGATCACGCGGTCGATCACTCTTCCGTTGCATCGGATGGTGTCGGCTCTGGGCCGGGTCGCCGAGCGCGATCTGACCGTTTCGGTGGTCGTGAACAGCCGGGACGAGATCGGGCAGATGGCGACCGCGCTGGCGACCGCGCTGGCGGCGATGCGGGAAGCGGTCGGGACGGTGGGTGAGACGTCGGCGGCGTTGGCAGGTGCGTCTGCGGAGCTTTCCTCGGTGTCTATCCAGTTGGGTAGTGCGGCGGAGGAGACGACGGCGCAGGCCGATACGGTCACGGCGTCGGCGGAGGAGGTGTCGGCGAATGTGACGACGATGTCGGCGGCGACCGATGAGATGACGGCGTCGATCAGTGAGATCGCTCGGAGTGCTTCGATGGCGGCGGGGGTGGCGACGGGTGCGGTGACCACGGCGCGGGAGACGTCCGGGGCGGTGGAGCGGCTCGGGCAGGCCAGCAGCGAGATCGGTGACATTCTCAAGGTGATCAATTCGATTGCGGAGCAGACCAATCTGTTGGCCTTGAATGCGACGATCGAGTCGGCGCGGGCTGGTGAGGCGGGTAAGGGGTTCGCGGTGGTCGCGGGTGAGGTGAAGGATCTGGCGCAGGAGACGGCGAAGGCGACGGAGGATATTTCTCGGAAGACGTCGGCGATTCAGGCGACTACCGGTGATGTGGCCGAGGCCATCGGTCGGATCGGCAGTGTGGTCAATCAGATCAACGAGTTGCAGACGACGATCGCGGCGGCGGTCGAGGAGCAGTCGGTGACCGCGTCGGAGATCAGTCGTAACGTGAGTCAGATCGCTACGGGTTCGGGTGACATCGCGCGCAACATCAGTGAGGTCGCTCAGGCCGCCGGTGCGACAGCGCAGGGAGCTGGGATGACGCAGCAGTCCGCCACCCAGCTCTCCGGACTGGCTACTCGCGTCGACACCCTGGTCCGCTCCTTCAAATACTGACCTGCCGACAAGAGACGGTCCGCGAGGTTACCAGACCTGGACGCGCTGCCCCGGGTTGGTGAGCGGGCCGGCCGGGCCCTCGGTCTTGCGGACGCCCACGAGGTCGACGTCGAGGATCGCCGGGGTGCCGTCGGGCTCCTCGAACTCGGCGTCGACGATGCGGACCGGCGGCAGGTCACGGCCGGAGACGGCGGGAATGCGCACCGCGTCGAACCCGCTCGCGGAAAGGTAGACGTGGTCGCCCTCGTCGATGACGGTGGCGGTCACGTCGGCCTGGACCGCGCCCTGTTCCCCCTCGAACGGGGTGGCGCCCGGGCCGTAGACGTTGTCGCGGATGTAGACCGGCTGCTTCACGTCCTCGAACCGGTTGTGGTCGCCCTTCGAGGGGTCGCCGACCAGAGCGATGTACGAGGCGAGCGACGTCGGGTGCCCGTTGTAGAAGGCCGTGCCGTACCCCGCCACCTCGCCGTCGCGCGAGCCCGGCCCGTACGCCGAGGCGATGTCGCCGCCCAGGAAGACGTTGCCGATGTAGCGGTCGTCGCCGGCGTGGATGGCCGCGTAACCGGCGACCTGCGTGCTGTGCGGCCGGTGGTAGGGCGTCGGGCGTTCCGGCACGGCCACGACGACCACGGTTCCGCAGATCAGATTGTTGACGAAGGCGCCGCCCTGGCTCATCACCTCGATCGAGACCGGTGAGCCGAAGACGTTGTGCTCCAGCAGGTAGGGGCCGTGGCTGACCTCGACGTAGATGTCGCGGTTGTTGGCGTACAGGAGGTTCCGCGACACGCGGGTGCCCTGGGTCTGCCAGTCGAGCCAGATGCCGAGGGTGGTGTCGTGGATGCGGTTGTGGCGGATCGTCACGTCGATCGCGGCGTGCAGTTTGATGCCGGCGATCTCGTGGCCGTAGAACTCGCGTTTGGTGGCGATGTTGTAGATGTGGTTGTCCTCGATGGTGGAGAACACGCAGCCGAGGTGGCCGACGATGGCGTTCTGGCCGCAGTCGTGGATGGTGTTGCGGCGCACGATGTGCGAGCCGATGTGTTCGCGGTCCCAGCCGATCTGGCGGGCTGCGAAGACGGATTGCAGTTGGTATTGGTAGCCGGGTTTGTCGCCGCGTTGGGCGGCGAGGTTGTTGCCGGTGGAGGCTTCTTTGCCCAGTGAGATCGCGGAGCATTTGGCGTCGTGGATGGTGTTGTCTTCGATGATCCAGCCTTTGGCCCAGTTGGGGCCGATCAGGGCGGGTTGGTCGGCGGTGGGTGGGGTCCAGGGGCAGGCGGCGTGGGCGAGTTCGAAGCCGCGGACGGTGATGTAGTCGAGGTGGTGTTCGGTGGGGTAGAACACCGAGCGGCGTACGTTGATCTCGGCGGTCTCGGTGTTGGGGTCGGCGCCCTGGAAGTTGGCCCAGATCGTCGTGGTTTCGAGGTCAACCGAGGCGAACCACACGAACCGGGTCTGCTCGACGTCGTGGACGCGGACGGTCGTCTGGGTCCGGTCGTCGACCACCGTGGTGCGCTCGGCCGGGCGGTCGACCTCGGTGCGGCTGCCCACCTCGTAGAAGCTGCGGCCGTTCAGGTACACCTCGCCGAGGTGGATGCCGCTCATCGGCCGGACGACCCAGTCGCCCTCGACCTGCTCGGCGTACGGGTTGAAGTCACCGAACAGCGCGTTGCCGACGACGGCCTTCCAGACCGTGCCGCCGTCGTTGACCCAGTCGGTGATCCGCTCCGAGCCCTTGATGACCACGTGCTCGCCCTCGGCGGCCTGGTAGGTGATCCGGCGGCTGTCGCTCAGGCCGCCGTGGCGCGGCTTGACCCACTCCCGGTACTCCCCGGCGTGCACGATCACCGTGTCCCCCGGCTGCGCGACCCGGGCGGCGCGATTGATGGTTCGGAACGGGCTGCCGTCGGCGCCGTCGGCGAGATCGGAGCCGGTCGGGGCGACATGAAGAACACTGGTCATGCCTTCGGACTCTAGAATCTAAGCGCTTAGAATGTAAGCCTCAGAGGGGAGAGGGTTGGCCAGGTCACCAACCGTCTACGACGTCGCGCAGGCGGCCGGCGTCTCGATCGCCACGGTCTCGTTCACGTTCAGCCGGCCTTCCCGGGTCAAGCCGGCGACGCGCGACAAGGTTCTCGCCGCCGCCCGCAGGCTCGGCTACGTGCCGAGCGCCAGCGCCCGCGGGCTCGCCGTCGGGCGCACGAAGTCGTTCGGCCTCATCTTCTGGGACGGCAGCACCCCGCCCGCCGGCCCGTTCGACGACGTCAACGCCGGCCTGCGGCACTTCCCGCGCTGGGTCCACGAGGTGCAGTACGGCATCGAGCGGGCCGCCTGGCGCAACGGCTACGCGATCATGGTCGGCGACGGCGACGCCATCGACGTCGACACCACCGCGGTCGACATCGCCGGGCGCGTCGACGGCCTCGTGCTGCTGCCCCGCATGCTGAGCCCGGACACGCTCATGCGCGTCGCCGAGCGCATCCCGGTCGTGTCGGTCACCGAGGGCGCCGACGACCCGCATCTCAACAGCATCACCGTCGACAACCGGCAGGGCATGACCGACCTCGTCCGCCACCTGGTCGAGGTCCACCGCATCGGCTCGGCGGCGTTCGTGGGCGCCGCCGAGACCGCCGACTACCGGGCCCGGTTCGCCGCCTTCCGCGACGTTCTCGAGCAGGCCGGCATCCCGGCGGCTTCCGACAGCATGCCCGAGGCGTACGTCTGCCGGACCGACGCCGACGCCCTCGACCTGCTCAACGATCTTCGAGCGAAGGGCATCCGCGTCCCCGAGGACGTCATCGTGACCGGCTTCGACGGCCTTGCGGCCGGGCTGATCTCCCGGCCGACGCTCACCACCGTGCGCCAGCCGATGCACGTCCTGGGCGTCGCCGCCGTCGAGCTGCTGCTCAACCGCATCGCCGACCCGGAAAGCCCGGCCGAGCACCGGCGCTTCCCGGTCGAGCTGACGATCCGCCACAGTTGCGGCTGCTCCTGAGAACAGTTGCGGCTGCTCCTGAGAATCAGGACGCGGGGAGACCGTCCAGCCGGGCGAGCACCTGCAGCATGACCTCGTCCGCGCCGGCGCCGATCGACGTCAGGCGCGTGTCGCGCAGCAGGCGGGCGGTCCACGACTCCTCCAGATAGCCCATGCCGCCGTGGAACTGCAGGCACCAGTCGGCGACCTCGCGGATCAGCCGGCCCGCCTTGAGCTTGGCCACCGTGGCGGCGCGGGTCACGTCCTCGCCGGCCATCAGCGCCTCGCACGTCTGCATGTTGTGGCTGCGCAGCAGGTCGACCTCGGCCTGCAGCTCGGTCAGGCGGAACGCCACGTACTGCCGGTCGGCGAGCGGACGGCCGAAGACCGTACGGTCGGTCACGAACGAGCGGGTGCGGTCGAGCGCGTGCCGGCACTGGCCGGCCGTCGTGTAGGCGGCGAAGAGCCGCTCGATGACGAACTGCCGCATCTGCTGCTGGAACCCACGGCCGACCTCGCCGATCGTGTTGGCCACCGGCACGCGCACCTCGTCGAGCTCGAGCTCGGCGGTGTCCGAGCAGCGGTTGCCGAGCTTGTCGAGGGTGCGCACGACCCGGAAACCGGGCACCGACGTCGGCACCACGATCTGCGACATGCCCCGGTAGCCACCCTCGTCGGAGGTGCGGGCGAGCAGGCACAGCCAGTCGGCCTGGGCGCCGTTGGTGATGTACATCTTGCGGCCCGTGATCACCCAGTCGTCACCGTCGCGGACGGCGCGGGTGCGCAGCCGGGCGACATCCGACCCGGTGTCCGGTTCGGTGACGGCGATCGCGGCGACCGCCCGCCCGGCGATGGCGGGAGCGAGATACCGCTCTTTCAGCTCGGGAGTGCCGTACTGATGAAGCGACGGGGTGGCCATCATCGCCTGCACGCCGATGGCCATGCCGACGCCGGCCGCGTCGATCCGCCCGTACTCCTCGGCCGCGACCAGCTGAAAGCTGTGGTCGGCGCCCTCGCCGCCGAAGGCCTCGTCGTATTCGAGGCCGAGCAGGCCGAGCGCGGCCGCCTTGGGGAACAGATCGTGCAGCGGCACCCGGCCGGCTTCTTCCCAGGCGTCGACGTGCGGGTTGACCTCGGTGTCGACGAATCGGCGAACGCTGTCGCGGAAGGCGCGGTGGTCCTCGGTGAGCCGCATGGGCCGACGGTATCGAGGCGGTGAACGAGAAACAAGCGCGCTTGCTTGTTTTTCCGCGGTGTGCCAGGGTCCGACTCATGAGCCTCCGCATCGGCAACTGCTCGGGCTTCTACGGCGACCGCCTGAGCGCCATGCGCGAGATGCTCCAGGGCGGCGACCTCGACGTGCTCACCGGCGACTACCTGGCCGAGCTGACCATGCTGATCCTGGGCCGCGACCGGGCCAAGGACCCCCGGGCCGGATACGCACGGACATTTCTGGCGCAGTTGAAGGACTGCCTGGCACTCGCCCTCGACAGGAACGTGAAGATCGTCAGCAACGCCGGCGGCGTCAACCCGGCCGGCCTGGTCGAGGCGGTCAACGCACTCGGCCTGGACGCGCGGATCGCCCTCGTGCGCGGCGACGACCTCACCGCCCGCGCCGCCGAACTGGGCCTGAGCGACGGCCGTACGGAACACGCCGGCGAGCTGATCGGGGCGCACGCCTATCTGGGCGCCTTCGGCATCGCGGAGGCGTTGGAGGGCGGCGCCGACCTGGTCATCACCGGGCGGGTCACCGACGCGTCGCTGGTGGTCGGGCCGGCGATCGCGCACTTCGGCTGGGAGCGCGGCGACTTCGACCGGCTGGCCGGGGCCACCGTCGCCGGGCATCTGCTCGAGTGCGGCACCCAGTCGACCGGCGGCAACTACGCGTTCTTCACCGAGATCGCCGACCCGCTGCACCCCGGCTTCCCGATCGCCGAGATCGAACCCGACGGCAGCTGCGTCATCACGAAACATCCCGGCACCGGCGGCGCGGTCACCATCGGCACGGTGACGGCTCAGCTGGTCTACGAGATCGGCGACGCCCGCTACGCGGGCCCCGACGTGACGACCCGGCTGGACACGGTCGATCTCTCGGCCGCCGGCCCCGATCGGGTCCGGGTTTCCCGCGTACGCGGTGAGCCCCCGCCCCCGGCCCTCAAAGTCTCCCGCACCGCGCTCGGCGGCTTCCGCAACGAACTGACCGTGGTGCTGACCGGCCTCGACATCGACGCGAAGGCGGCCCTGTTCCGAAGCCAGTTCGAGGCCGCGGCTCCTCCGGCGCCGGCCGAGGTCACCTGGACCCTGGCCCGCCTCGACCGCCCCGACGCCGGCACCGAGCAGCAGGCATCCGCCCTGCTCACCGTCGTCGCCCGCGACGCCGACGAACACGTGGCCGGTCGCGCCTTCGTCAACCCCGCGATCGAGCTGGCGCTGGGCTCCTACCCGGGCTTCTTCGCCACGACCCCACCCGGCCCGGCCCACCCCTACGGCGTCTTCACCGCCGCGTTCGTGCCGCAGACCGCCGTGTCCCACGAGGTCGTCCGGCCCGACGGACAGGTGGTGCCGATCGCCCCGCCGGCGACGACACGGCCACTCGAGCCGCTGACCGGCCAGGCACCCGAGCCGCTGACCGGCCGGGCACCCGAGCCGCTGACCGGCGCCGAGCGGCCCAACGCCGACCGCTGGGCCGGGGGCGCCGGCGGGCCGACGCGGCGGCTGCCGCTGGGGACGATCGTCGGAGCGCGGTCGGGTGACAAGGGCGGGAGTGCCAACGTGGGGCTGTGGGTGCGCGGCGACGACGCGTACGCCTGGATGGCCGCACTGCTCACCGAGCGCGAGATCCGCGCCCTGCTGCCGGAGGCAGCCGATCTTCCGGTCACGATCACCTACCTGCCGAATCTCCGGGCGATCAACGTGGTGATCGAGGGGCTGCTCGGGGCCGGTGTCGCCTACAACGCGCGCTTCGATCCGCAGGCGAAAGGGCTCGGCGAGTGGCTGCGCTCGCGGCTCGTCGACATTCCTGAGTCGCTGCTGAAGGAGAGTGCGGCATGACCGTGTTGCGGTCCACGTTGGACCCGGGCGCCGAGGAGTCGCAAGCGGCGCGGGAGGCGATGCTGGAGGCGCTCGGCCAGATCGCCGCCGAGACGGCCCGCGCGGTGGCCGGCGGGGGCGAGAAGGCGATCGCCCGGCACCACGCCCGCGGCAAGCTGACCGCGCGGGAGCGGATCGAGCTGCTGCTGGACCGGGACGCGCCGTTTCTGGAGCTGGCCGCGCTGGCCGGGTACGGCTCGGACTTCGCCGTCGGCGGCAGCGTCGTGGCGGGGATCGGTGTGGTCAGCGGGGTCGAATGTCTGCTGGTCGCCAACGATCCGACGGTCAAGGGCGGCGCCAGCAACCCGTGGTCGCTGCGCAAGACGCTGCGGATGCACGAGATCGCGCTGGCCAACCGGCTGCCGGTGATCTCGCTGGTGGAGTCGGGCGGGGCCGACCTGCCGACGCAGAAGGAGGTGTTCATCCCGGGCGGGGCGGTGTTCCGCAACCTGACCCGCCTGTCGGCCCAGGGGATCCCGACGATCGCGCTCGTGTTCGGCAACTCGACCGCGGGCGGGGCCTACCTGCCGGGGATGAGCGACTACGTCGTGATGATCGAGAAGCGGTCGAAGGTGTTCCTGGCCGGGCCGCCGCTCGTGAAGGCGGCGACCGGCGAGGAGTCGGACGACGAGTCGCTGGGCGGCGCCGAGATGCATGCCCGGGTCTCGGGTCTGGCCGACTTCCTGGCCGCGGACGAGCAGGACGCGGTCCGTCTCGGGCGGCGGATCGTGGCCCGGCTCAACTGGCGCAAGGCGGGCGCTCCTCCGAGGACGACGCAACCGCCGCGCTATGCCACCGACGACCTCTTGTCGATCGTTCCGCCGGGGCTCAAGGCGCCCTTCGACCCGCGCGAGGTGATCGCCCGGATCGTCGACGACAGCGACTTCGACGAGGTCAAACCACTCTACGGCCGCTCGCTGGTCACCGGCTGGGCGCAGATCTACGGCTACCCGGTCGGCATCCTGGCCAACGCACAGGGCGTGCTGTTCAGCGCCGAGTCGCAGAAGGCGGCCCAGTTCATCCAGCTCGCCAACCGGTCGAACACTCCCCTGCTGTTCCTGCACAACACCACGGGTTACATGGTCGGTCGGGAGTACGAGCAGAACGGCATCATCAAACACGGCTCGATGATGATCAACGCGGTGTCGAACTCGACCGTCCCGCACCTGTCGGTGCTGCTCGGGAACTCGTACGGGGCCGGGCACTACGGGATGTGCGGCCGGGCGTACGACCCGCGGTTCGTCTTCGCCTGGCCGAGCGCGCGGTCGGCGGTGATGGGCGCCCAGCAGCTGGCCGACGTCACGTACATGGTGTCGAAGGCGTCGGCGCTGGCCCAGCACAAGCCGTTCGACGAGGACGGCGCCCAGGTCGTACGCCGGATGATCGAGCAGCAGATCGAGGCCGAGGCGATGCCGATGGTCCTTTCCGGCCTGGTCTACGACGACGGGATCATCGACCCGCGCGACACCCGCGACGTGCTCGGCGTCGCGCTCTCCGCGATACACACCGCGCCGGTCGAGGGCACCGGCACCTTCGGCGTCTTCCGGATGTGAGGGTTCGATGACCGCTTTCACCAGCGTGCTCGTGGCCAACCGGGGCGAGATCGCCCGCCGGGTCTTCGCGACGTGCCGTCGGCGCGGCCTGGCGACCGTCGCCGTCTTCTCCGATCCGGACGCCGGGTCGCCCCACGTGCGGGAGGCCGACAGCGCGGTGCGCCTGCCCGGTGCCTCGCCGGCCGACACCTACCTGCGCGGCGACCTGATCATCGCGGCGGCACACGCCGCCGGCGCGGAGGCGATCCACCCCGGCTACGGCTTCCTGTCGGAAAATTCGGATTTCGCCCAAGCGGTGATCGATTCCGGACTGGTGTGGATCGGCCCGTCCCCCGCGGCGATCAGGTCCATGGGCTCCAAGATCGAGTCGAAGCGCCTGATGGCGGCGGCCGGGGTGCCGGTGCTGGAGCGGCTCGACCCCGCTTCCCTGACCGAAAGCGATCTGCCGCTCGTCGTGAAGGCGTCGGCCGGTGGGGGCGGGCGGGGCATGCGGGTGGTCCACGAGGCGGCGACGCTGCCCGAGGCCATCGCCTCGGCGTCCCGGGAGGCGGCGGCCGCGTTCGGCGACCCGGCGGTGTTCTGCGAGCGCTACCTTCAGGACGGTCACCACGTCGAGGTGCAGGTGATGGCCGACGCGCACGGCACGGTCTGGGCACTGGGCGAACGCGAATGCTCCCTGCAGCGCCGCCATCAGAAGGTCATCGAGGAGGCACCCTCGCCCCTGGTCGACCGTCTCGGCGGCGACCTGCGGTCACGCCTGCTGGCCGCGGGCCGGGACGCGGCGGCCGCGGTCGGCTACCAGGGGGCGGGCACGGTCGAGTTCCTGGCCGACGACAAGGGCGGCTTCTGGTTCCTCGAGATGAACACCCGCCTCCAGGTCGAGCACCCGGTCACCGAGGCCGTGACCGGAACTGATCTGGTCGGGCTCCAGCTCGACGTGGCGTCCGGCATCCCGCTGACCGGCCCCGAGCCGACGATGACGGGCCACGCGATCGAGGCCCGCCTCTATGCCGAGGCGCCGCTCGACGACTGGCGGCCACAGACCGGCAAGGTGATCACTTTCGACATCCCGGCGACCACGTCCCGCTTCGCGGGACCTCCGCTCGCGGGCGTACGCGTCGACGCCGGCATCGCCCACGGCAGCGTCGTCGGCGTCCACTACGACGCGATGCTCGCCAAGGTCGTCGCGTACGGGAAAGACCGCGAAGCCGTGGCGCGGCAGCTGGCCGCAGCCCTGCGGCGCTCGCGCCTGCACGGGGTGCCGACCAACCGTGACCTGCTCGTGGCGAGCCTGCTGCACCCGGTTTTCCGGGCCGGCACCGCCGGCACCGGCTTCTACGCGGCCCATCCCCCGGCGGCCCTGCTGTCCGCGCCCGGCCTCGACGTCTCGCTCGCCGCCGTCGTCGCGGCGCTGGCCGACGTGGCGCACGAGCGGGGTCCGCTGCTGCCCGGGCTGCGCAGCGGATTCCGATCGATTCCGGTCGGCTACCGGAGCCGGGTCTACGCGGTGGGGGATCTTTCGCTCGAGGTGCGCTACCGGTTCGGCCGCGACGGGGTCGAGATCGAGGGGCGGGACGGCACTTCGCTCGTGTCGTCGGACGCCTCCTCGGTGGTGCTCGACCTGGACGGCGTGCGGCGATCGTTCTCGGTCACCCGCTTCGACGATCGGGTGGCGGTCGACGGCGCGTCCGGCTCGGTCGAGCTGACCGTGCTACCCCGGTTCACCGACCCGGCGGCGACGCTGCCCGCGGGGGCGCTGATCGCGCCGATGCCGGGTACGGTCGTGCGCGTCGCGGCGTCGGTGGGCTCCACGGTGCTCGCCGGCCAGCCGTTGCTGTGGCTGGAGGCGATGAAGATGGAGCACGTGGTGCGGGCCCCGGCCTCCGGCGTGCTGACGTCGCTGCCGGTCGCCGTCGGCCGGCAGGTCGCCCAGGGCACCCCGCTGGCGGTGGTCGATGCCACCGAGGCCTGACCGCCGAAGCCGGTCGCTGGACGCCGGCGCATCGGCCGACTCCCCTGCTCGTTCCCCGGGCGGAATCTCCGCGCGCGCCTCGGGCGGCTCATCGCCCGGCGTCGCGGGTGGCTCATCGCCCGGCGTCGCGGGTGGCTCATCGCCCGGCGCGGCCGGCGGCTCATCGGCCGGCGCGGCCGGCGGCTCATCGGCCGGCGCGGCGGGTGGCTCATCGGCCGGCGCGGCGGGCGGGCCGAAGCAGGACCGGAGCCGGGCGACGCGGCAGCGGCTGCTGGAGACGACGATCCGGTGCCTGGCGACGCACGGCTGGGAGGCGTCGACGGTCGGGTTCATCGCCGCCGAGGCCGGGATCAGCCGCGGCGCCGTGCAGCACCACTACCGCACCCGGGAGGACCTGATCCTGGGCGCGCTGGAGCACATGTTCGCCTCCCGGGTCGCCATGCTGGACGCGCTGCCCGAACCCTCCGGCAACGGGCCCGCGCGGGTGCACGCCGTCGTCGCCGATCTGGTCGAGGCGGTCGGCGGCGAACTGTTCCGGGCCGCTTTGCAGGTGTGGACGGTGGCCGCGGCCGACCCGGAACTGCGCGCCGCCGTGGTTCCGTTGGAGAGGCACTTCGCCCGCGAGGTGCACCGCCGCGCGGTCCGGCTGCTGCGGGCCGACGACAGCGACCCGGAGATGCGCGGCCTCATCCAGGCCACCCTCGACCTGGCCCGCGGTCTCGCCCTGGCCGGCGTGCTGACCGACGACTCCCGCCGGCGGGCCCGGGTCGTACGGGCCTGGTCGGCCCAGCTGGCTACCGTGCTGGCATGAACGGTCCGAGACCGTCCAGACGTACGGAAGGTCGTCCGGCACGTCGGTGAAGTCCCGCGGCATCGGCGCGGGAAGACGTAGCAGGGCCCCGCGAGCCGGACGCCGGCGGGTCGCATTTCAGACAATGCGCCGAGCAGTGTCGTTTCCCGCGCCGCTCGCAACCAGTTCACCCGGTAGCGGTGCGCCCCGCACCACCTGCACAACGCCTCTGGCCTCGACCGACAGCCCGAGACGCCGGGCGGCCGGAATATCGTCCACAACCGCGACCGGACCATGGTACCGGTCGATATCAACCCGTGGTGATCACGCCGGGCGCGCGTCCACAGGGTGGTTGCGTAGGATTCATGGCCGCACGCAACCGACGGGAACGAGGAGCACCATGCCGCTCACTCCGGCTGACATCCACAACATGGCCTTCAAGAAACCGCCGATCGGCAAGCGTGGCTACGACGAGGAGGAGGTCGACGCCTTCCTCGACGAGGTCGAGCAGGAACTCATCCGGCTTCTCGAGGAGAACGGCGTGCTCCGCGACCAGATGCAGCGCGGCGGCGGCGGGAGCGGGGGCGGCGGCAGCGCGGCCTCGACCATGGTGCTGAGCGGCGAGTTCGCCAGCCTGGTCGGTGAGCTCGATCGGCTGCAGGAGGCCCGCGACCGGGCCGAGGCCAACGCCCGCAACATGCAGTCCCAGCTCGAGCGGGCCCGCGCCGAGTCGCGGTCCCAGTCGGGCGCGATGCCCAGCATCGGCGACGACGACCGCAATGTCCGGGTGCTCCAGATGGCCCAGCGCACCGCCGACGACCACATGCGCGATGCGGAGCGCGAGGTCGAGGCCCTGATCTCCCAGGCCCGCTCCAAGGCCGAGCAGATCACCAGCGAGGCCGCGCTCAAGGCGGGCACGATCGAGAGCGACGCCCGGCGCACCCACTCCGAGGCGATCGCCAGCATCAGCGCCAAGCGCGCCGCCCTGCTCGACGAGATCGACCGGCTGGGCCAGTTGGCTCAGAGCTACCATGCGGCGCTCAACAGCCACGTCACCCAGCAGTTGCAGGAGCTCAACAGCGTTCCCGACGCGCCGCACTGACGCCGGAGCCGGGCCCTCCGGCCGGGCCCTTCGGCCGGCCCCGCGACCGGGCCCCACGACCGGGCCCCACGACCGGGCCCCACGGCCGGGAGAGCGGCGGCGCCGATGACCGACTACGCGAAGCGCGGGGTCGCCCTGCGTCACTGCGCGTCGTTGCCGGTGTTCGCCGTGTTCCCGCGTGCTGCAGCCGGGCGGGCATCTGATCGTCTCGGACACGCGGGGGCGCCGGGCGCCTCGGGGTGCCCAGGGTGCGCGGGATCCGCGTCACGATGGCACGCACCCATTCGACGGCGCCTATATGACCGCGGCGCTGCCCTCGGGCCTTCAAGTACGCGCCTCTTCCGAGCTGCCCCGGTCGCCTTCTTATGCCGCGACCTTCGCCGCGCTCGGGCCTCGCGAAGGCCTGTCGTCCAGCATCCGGAATCTGCAGGCGGCGGCCGTTAACTTCAGGCGCCCGGGCCCACCGGGCCCGGGCGTCCGCTCTTATGAACAGGTGAGCGCCGGTACGGACGCGCTGTTGCCGTTGGCGATGAAGCCGAACTGGGTACTGGCGTGAGCCGCGAGCGCCCCGTTCCAGGTGGCGTTCCGCGCGGTGACCGTCGAACCGCTGGTGGTCAGCGTGGCGCTCCACGTCTGGGTGATGCTCTGGCCGCTCGGGAGCGCCCAGGTGACCGCCCAGCTGGAAATGGCGTTGTTGCCCGCGGTTACCGTGACCTGGCCCTGGAAGCCGCCCTGCCACGAGCTGCTGACCTGGTAGCTCGCCTGACAGGCCCCCTGACCCACCGGCGGCGTGGTCGGCGGTGTGGTCGGGCCGGTCGTAGGCGGAGTCGTGGGCGGCGTCGTCGGCGCCGTGGTGGGCGGCGTCGTCGGGGCCGTAGTCGGCGGCGTCGTCGGGGCGGTGGTGGGCGGGGTCGTCGGCGGGGTCGTCGGCGGGTTGGGTGCCCCGTTGGCCAGGCTGTAGGCGAGGTCGGGCTGGAACGAGCCGGCCGTGAACTTGCAGCCGTCCGCCTCCCCCGGCGGCTTCACCCACAGGTACGCGTCGACGTTGGCATCATTGGTCGCCGTCGTCGGGTACTGCCCGATCCGCCGATCCGTGTTGTCGTCGCCGCACCAGTCGCCGCTGGCCCCGCCGTTCCGGCTGGTGTCGATGACCTGATGCTTGTTCGCGATGCCCTGACCGGCCAGCGCGCTGCTGATCGACCGCCCGTACGCGGCCTCCGCGCTCGTCGGGTTGAAGTTCGACACGTTGGTGAAGAACCCGTCGGCGTCCGCCACACCCGCCGCGGCCAGCCGGTTGGCCTGCTCCCCGGCGCTGTTCCAGGTCGAGTGCCCGGCGTCGAGGTAGACCTTGGTGTTGGGGTTGGCCCCCTTCAACGTCTGGGTGGCCGTGTGCAGCGCCTGGTCCCGGGCGCTGATGTCGCCGGCGCTCAGGCACGTCTGCAGGGCGATCGAGTCCGGCTCCAGCGCCACGAT
This sequence comes from Actinoplanes sp., assembly GCA_036402935.1. Taxonomy (GTDB): domain Bacteria; phylum Actinomycetota; class Actinomycetes; order Mycobacteriales; family Micromonosporaceae; genus Actinoplanes. The sequence continues at coordinate 4,616 of DASWRZ010000065.1, read as the reverse complement.
CACGGTCCGGTTGCCCAGCCCTTTGGCGATGTTGCCGATCCACGTCTGGTACGTCGCCAGGTCGGGCGCCCCGCCCGCACTGGCCCCGCCGCAGTCCCGGTTGGTGATCCCGTAGATCGCCAGCACGGGAATCTGGCCGGCGCTCGCGGCCCCGCCGACATAGGTCGACACGTCCGACTGCACGGTGCTCAGGTTGAACGACGAAACCCAGTGCGCGGCCGGCTGACTGGCAATCTTGTCCCGGATGACCGAAGTCCGGGAGTCGTTGGGGTTGGCCGCCACCCACCGGGCAACGGCCGTATTCGGATCGCGATAAAGCACGCCGCTGATGGTCCCGGCGCTGGCCGATCCGGTGGTGAGCCAGACCGCCCCGGCCGCGACAACTGCCGCCGCCGAGCCTGCGACGAGTGACAACCGTCTGCGGCGCTTACGTGCATTGGGGGATGGGGACACGGGCCTTCCTTCCGGTGGTGAGGGGAGGGTTCCGCTGGTGGGAGCGCTCCCACACCGTAAGCCACCCTCCGGACATTCACAACTCACGATGCAGTTCGAGGCCCGCGGGACCGCCCGAGGTCCGCCGCCGGCCGCGTTCGACGGCGAGAGTGCCCGGACGTCCTCCAGCGGCGCGCCTACCCATCCGGCGATAACAGCACAGTCCTCGCCAAAGCGACGTCACATCGTCTTGGCGAGCCCCGTTTCGGCCGCAGTAGCGCCGTCTCCTTTTGGCACCGCGGTGGCCGCCACACCGCCTATCCATCCTAGGATCCTGGGCTAGTCCGTTGTGAGCGCTTCATCGGAGCAGGGCGGAAATAGCGGCGGTCTCGAGCTACCAGCTGGTCAGCCCGAACATCGCGCCGACCCACGTACGACTCGCTCAGGCCTTGACGCACTTCGGCAGTGGCCAAGCCGCAGTATCCGGGGATCAACGCACCGCGGCCTGGGCCTCATCCGCCACGACCCGGTCTTCACGGGGCGGTGTCATGCCCGGGGCCCGGCCCGCTGATCAGTCCAGCGGCCCAGGCCCCGTTCAGTTCCCCCGGCTCACGTTCCGACAGCGCTCCCCCGCGACACTCCGCGTTCAGGGCTCCTGACAGTTCCCGCGTGACGCGCCCCGCAGTGGTCCCCCGTGACGCCCCCGCGACGCTGCCCCGCAGTGCTCCCCCGTGACGGCCCCCGCGACGCTGCCCCGCAGTGCTCCCCCACGGCGCTCCGCGTCGGCGCTCTCCCGTGACGCTGCCCCGCAGTGCTCCCCCGTGAGCTTCTCGGCCGGCCACCCGACATGGCCGGCCGAAAGCTGGGTCAGGCGGCCGGAGCCTCCCAGAAGACGTAGATGGCCTTGTACGGAACCTTGACCGTCTGACCGGCGGTGCAGCTGTCGGTCGGGGCCACGCCGCCCGAGGTGTAGAGACGGTTGATGTAGTCCGCCCTGGTCAGGATCCCGCTGCCGGAGTGGGTCGCCACCTGGAGCAGCAGCTCCGGGATCGCGCCCGCCCGGGCCGACTGGCCGATCTTCGTAGCCGTCACCAGCGAGTTGTCGCGCAGGGACTGCCAGCTCGGCCCGGCGAAGTGGTGGATCCGCCCGCCGGTGCCGATGAGCTGCGCCTCCGGGGTGGAGGAGCCGGTGTAGCCACCCGTTGTCGCGTCCGCGGGGACGACGCAGGTGTAGTTCTGGGTGCCGGTCGCGACCAGGAAGGCCCCGATCGGCTTCGAACCGGCCGGCGGCTTGATGGCCGCCGGGATGCCCGGGATCGAGACCGCCCTGGCGTCGGGCCCGACCGGCGCCGGCGCGACGAAGCCCGATGAGGCCGCCGGAGCGGCGACCTCCGCGGCCGACGCCGAGTAGGTCACGGCGGCGACGCCCCCTGCGACGACCGCCATGCCGGCCACCGCGAGCGCGCGCACGCGGGACCGCTTGGTGTTGAACATGAAATCCCCCCACTTTGGGATGGCGGGCACCGCGCCCACCGACCGGTCACACGGGGCGCCGCGATCCATCGATCAGCGTTACCGTTCAGTAGGGCCCTTTGTCCACACCGGATTGCACGATCGTCCAGCCCGTTCCGACTGATCGATCCAATCCGATAGGTATTCGATAAACGTGAGTTCGATTCAGCAGGCAACGATGTGTAATGCATCAAGCGTCCGGTCGACCTGTTCCCTGGTGTTGAAGGCGTGGAGCGAGAACCGCAGGTTGTCCTCGCGGAAGGCCGTATCTATTCCGGCCGATGTCAAAACCCGATGCCGCGACAGGGTGGTGCCGTCGCGGCGGGACAGGACTACGAGGGTCGAACGCGACGGCCCGGATTCCGGGCTCGCCACCGAATAGGCCGAGGCGTCGAGGCCGGCGAGTAATCGAGAGACCAGTTCCTGGTCGTAGCGCGCGATCGACGAGACCCCGGTGGCGAGGAACAGGTCGAGCGAAGCGATCCACGGCAGCGACGTGGCGAAGGCCGCCGGGCAGAAGACGTCGAACGCGCGCACCCCGAGGTCGTCGCGTAGATGAGTATCCCGCATGTGGTCGAGCCCCCGGTCGCCCTGCATCGCCAGCCAATAGGCCTGTTGCGGCCGCAAGCGGTCGCGCAGAGCGGGCGAGAGCCAGGCGAAGCCGGTCCCGTAAGGCCCGCACAACCACTTGTATCCGCACGACACCAGCGCATCGACGCCCAGCGACCCGACGTCGACCGGGCGCGCGCCGACCGCCTGGGAGCCGTTCACGACCAGCCAGGCTCCACGTGCCCGGCAGATATGCCCCAGCGCCTCGAGATCCAATGCCCGCCCGGTGAACGAATCCACCCAGGTCACGGCCACCACGCGAGTGCGCGGTGTGATCGAGGCCGGCAGGTCGGCGGAGGGCACCGACCGCACCCGGGCAACCCGCCGCCAGGGAAGCACGGTGGCCGGATAGTCGCCCTCGATGGTCAGCACCTCGTCGTCCGGGGTGAACGAGAGCCCGTTGGCAATGAGGTGCAGCCCGTAGGAAGTGCTGTTCCCGAGCACGATCTCGTCGGCGGAACCTCCGACCAGGGACGCCAGCCGCGCCCGCAACACCTCCGGGATCTCGGAGAACGAAGAGTCCGACAGGCGCCACGGATTCGCCTTCAAGTCGGCCGCCAGCGACGAGGCCTCGACGGCCGCGGAGGGCAACGGCCCCTGGTGGGCGGTGTTCAGCCACGCCCGCCCCGGCTCCAACGACCCGAACTCTCGCGTCAAAGGCTGGTCCATGAACCGCTCCTACCCCGTGACGTCGAATGGCAACATCACGTCCTCCCGCGTCCCGCCCCGCGGCGTGATCGCCACCCGCAGCTCCCACGGCCCGGTCGTCATCAGATGCACCGCCGCCACCGTGTAGCGCCCGGCCCCGGCCGCCGTCGCCGCCACCTGCGGTGTCGCGTACCCCATCAGCGGCATGCTGGCCTGCACCAGGATGAAAGCCCCGGGCGATGCCGAAATGTCGAGATCGGTCATCCCCAGCCGCGGACGCGCGATAGTCACGGTCACCGCCGTTGCTCGCGTGGAGGCGTGCAGCACCAGCGGCCCCGGCGAGGACGGCCACACCAGCCAGCCGATCAGCCCGAGGACGACCACCCCGAGCGCCGCGAACAGCGCCTTCACCCGGTCACCTCCAGCACCCCTTCACCCGGTCACCTCCAGCACCGCCGGAACGGTCAGGATCCGGTAGTCACGCTCCGCCTGAATCCACAGCAGATAGCGCCCCGGACTACCGAACGTGAAGGTGAACGATATGGACGGTCCGTATGCGGCCACGGTCTCGTCGGCCGCGCTGTCCCCGTTCACCGGCATCAGCCCGGCCATCGACCGATCGTCGGACGACGTCCCCGATGACATTCCCGGCATGTTCATCCCCGGCGTCAGATCGCCCATCGAGTGCGCATGGGCCCACACGGGCGCCCGCTGAGCCGCCTGCCCCACCGGCACCCCCGCCGGGACCGGTCCGATCACGATCAGATGCCCGAGCATCCCCAGCCATGGCTGCAGAGTCGCGCTCGAGCCGAAACCCACGGTCAACGTCACGGCCGTCCCGGCCACACTCCCGGACGCCAAGATCGACACCGGCACCCCCGACACCATCGTGGTCACCCGCCGACCGGCGGTCACGCCGGCGATTCCGTACGCCGGTGAGCCGCGCGACACGACGCCGCCGACGTCGAGCCCGTCGGCCGCCCGCACCAGCTGCACGCCACCGCCCCTGCGTTCCAGCTCGGCCGACACCGCATAGTGCCCGTCGGCCGGCGGCACGAAGTGCACCTGGAACTCCCCCGGCGCGACCCGGATCGGGTGCAGATGCCACAGCTGGCCGTCCGGCCCGATGATCAGCAGGTGGATCAGGGCATCGTCGTGAACGACCAGGTCGTCGACCGACAGGCCCGTCGACGCGTCGGTCAGCCGGAACGACAGATCGTCACTCGGCAGGCGGGCGACCGCCATCAGCACCGGCGGCCGCGAGTAGTCGGCGATCAACGGGCGGCTCAGCGCGTACAGATCCCCGGCATTACTCACCGTCGCGTCGATCTGCAGGCCCGGCTGCGGCGGCAATGGCAGTGACGCCGAAAGCACCGCTCCCGTGACGGCGACCGCCAGCCCCGCGACCAGCCCGG
>DASWRZ010000064.1:0-5534 GCA_036402935.1 Actinoplanes sp. | reverse complement strand
TCGCGTGGCGCCCAGGACCGCCCAGCGAGCGGAGCGCCACCGCCAGACCATGGTCACGAAGCGGATCAGGATGAACAGCGTGAGCCCCGCCCAGACGCCGCGGATGCCGAGGTCGAAGCCGTAGGCGAGCCAGATCGCGGGCAGGAAGCCGAACACCGCCGAGGCGATCGTGATGTTGCGCATGTAGCGCACGTCGCCCGCCCCGATCAGCACGCCGTCGAGGGCGAAGACCACCCCGGCGAACGGCATCATCCCGATGAACCACGGCCAGATGATCGCGGCCTGCTCGATCACCCCGTGGTCGCTGGTGAACCAGCCCGGCACCACGCCCGCCCCGGCCAGGGCGAGCAGGGCGAACGCCACGCCGGCCACGCCACCGGCGATGGTCACCCGGCGGGCGACGTCGCGGGCCAGCGCGCCGTCGGAGGCACCGAGTGCGGCCCCGACCAGCGACTGCGCCGCGATGGCGACCGCGTCGAGGACGAGCGAGCTGAAGAACCAGAGCTGGAGGGCGATCTGGTGGGCGCCGACCGAGGCCACGCCGAAGCGGGCCGCGACCGCGGTCGCGGAGACGAAACAGGCCTGGAAGGCGGCGCCCCGGATGAACAGGTCACGGCCGAGCACCAGCTGGCGCCAGATCACCCGCAGGGTCGGTCGCAGCTCGTGGGTCGCGCGCACGAGCGCGACCAGGAACGATCCACCGGAGACGGTCTGGGCGACCACATTGGCGACCGCGGAGCCGGTCAGGCCCCAGCCCGCCGGATAGACCAGCAGGGGGCAGAGGATCGCGGAGAGCACATTGGCGCCGAGCACAAAGAGCAGCGGCCGCCGGGTTTCCTGCACGCCGCGCATCCATCCGTTGCCGGCTGCCGCGAGCAACAGCCCGGGCGCGCCCAGCGAGGCGATGCGCAGCCAGCCCGCCGCCGCATGCGCGGTGGCGGCGTCACCGGCCAGGGCCCCGGCGATCGGTCCGGCCAGGATCTGCGCCACCAGCGTCAGAAGTACGCCGCAACAGAGTGCGAGCCACGACGCCTGAACACCCTCGGCGATCGCCCCGGCCCGGTCACCGGCCCCGAAACGGCGGGCCGACCGCCCGGTCGTCCCGTAGGCGAGCAGGGTGCCGAGCCAGGCCGCGGCCGACATGACCGTCCCGCTGACCGCGACCGCGGCCAGTGGCACGCGACCGAGATGTCCGACCACCGCAGTGTCGACGAGCACGTAGAGCGGCTCGGCCGCCAGCACCACGAGCGCTGGGAGGGCCAATTGAGCGATCCGTCGCGCGGTCGCCGGAGTCTGCGCAGCTGCCGGCGCGATGACCGGATTATGCGGGGCCGGGTCGTGCGGAGCCGGGCTGTGCGGGAGAGCCGCAGGCGCGTCAGGCCGTACCTGGGGTTCCGGAGCGGGCGTCGGCTGGGCAGGCGGGCTCATGGTTACCCATGATGCCCGCCTAGCCGTAAGGAGTGCAACGTATGTGAGACCTTACTGACGCGTGTCCATCGAGGTCTGGAGCGCCCGGCGGGCCTGCTCACGGGCGTCGTCGCTGGACTGAGGCTTCGGCTTGGCAGCCATGATGTGTTTCCTTCCACACGGTGGGCGTCGGCGCGCCACGGCGCGCGCCCCAAGATCGGTCGAGCGGGGCGTCACAGGGGCCGGTCCGGGATCGCCGGACGTCTGGCGAGGTGACGCGGCCCAGGTGGGTGAACCCGGGTGGCTCGAGGCATCCGCGGCGGGCGCTGGTCACGGCCCGGACGAAAACCAAATCACCGTTCAGGTACCCAAACTATCGTTCAGGTCCATGAGGTGATGCCAAGTTCCCAACCACCGGGAAAGGAAACGGGCCGCACCCGGAGGGCGGCCCGTTGACGATCGCGCGGGAAATCCCTCAGATGAGGTGCGACTCCAGCTGGTCCCGCACGGCGATCACCACGTCGCCGGGCGTGCCGTAACCGGTGAAGCCGGCCGCCAGGCGGTGACCGCCGCCGCCGAAGGCGACCGCGACCCGGCTGACGTCGACGGCGCCCTTGCTGCGCAGGGACACCGCCCATTCGCCCGCCGCGAGCTCCTTCACCACCACCGCCACGTCGGCCTCGGCCACGCTGCGCACCGGGTCGATCAGGGTGTCGAGGACGTACGGCCGCTGACCGTGCCGTTCGAGGTCGGCCAGGGTGGCGTACGTCCAGACCATGCCCCGCCCACCGGCGGCCGTCGGGTCGAGGGCGGCCCGGCCGAGCACCTCGCCGACCAGCTTGATCGCCCCGAAGGGGCGGGTGTCGAAGGTGCGCCGGGAGATCACACCCGGGCTGATGCCGGTCTCGATCAGGCGCGCGGCCAGCTCGTGCACGGCCGGCGTGGTCATGTCGAACTTGAACGAGCCGGTGTCGGTCGAGAGTGCCACATAGAGACATTCGGCGATCTCGCGGTCGAGCGCGACCCCGAGCCGGCTCAGCAGCTCCTCGGCCACGATCGACGTGGCGGCGGCCCGCGGGTCGACCAGGTTGACGCGGCCGAAGCCGGTGTTGGACGCGTGATGGTCGAGCACGACCACCCGCGGCGCGTCCAGCAGCCCGACCAGGTCGCCCAGACGCGACTCGGCGGCCACGTCGAACGTCATGACCAGGTCGGCATCGCGGTACGCCCGCTCGGCCGGTACCAGCAGGTCACACCCGGGCAGCGCCTGATAGGGCTCGGGCAGCTCGAAGGGCCCCGGGAAGGTGGCCCGGAGCCGGGTGAAACCGAGCCGGCGCAGCCCGAGGGCGAAGCCGAGCATGCTGCCCAGCGCGTCGCCGTCCGGGTTGACGTGGCAGATCAGCTGGATCTTGTCGCCATCGTCACCCGGAGTGAGCCCGCGGACCGCCTCGACGGCCGCGGACCATTCCGTGTCGGTGACTCCCCCCGCAGAACCGGAGGCTGGCGTCACGCGAGGTCCTCGCGGGCTCCCACGCGTTCGGCGTCGGACTCCTCGTCCTCGTCCTCTTCGCTCTTGTAGGGGTCGGAGTCGCCCGCGTACTGCTTGCCGGCGGCGAGCCGCTGCACCTCTTCGTCGCGGTGCCGCGCCTCGGCCAGCAGATCGTCGATCTCCTTGGCGTGGTCGAGCACGTTGTCGAGCACGAACGCCAGGCTGGGCGAGTGGCGCAGGCCGAGCGCGTGCCCGACCCGGGTGCGCAGCATGCCCTTGGCGCTCTCGAGGGCCGCCTGGGTGGCGGCCTGCTCGGTCGCGTCACCGAGCACGGTGTAGTAGACGGTCGCCTCGCGCAGATCGCCGGTGATCCGGGCGTCCGTGATCGTGACCATGCCGAGTCGAGGGTCCTTGATCTCTCGCACCAGCGATGCCACCAGCTCACGTACGCGCTCGGCGTGCCGACGCGTCTTGGCCGGGTCCGACATATCGCCCACCTCCGACTATGGTCCCTGCGGGGCCGCGACAGGCCCCCCAACTGCTGAAGCCTACCCAGGTCGCGTTGTGACCGAACGTCCCGGCGGTCCGGTCCGCGGAGCCGGCAGGCTTGGTTTAATCCTCGTCGCCGTAGAGCCGCCGCTTGACCGACAGCAACTCGACCTCGGGGCGGCCGGCCACCTGATTTTCGCAGGTGTCGATCACGGCCCGGGCCTGTGCGGCCTCGGCCGCCACCACGGCGACCCCGAGCTGGGCTCGCCCGTGCAGGTCGTGAAGGCCGACCTCGGCGGCGCTGACCTCGTACTTCTTCAGCATCGCCAGGATCGGGCGGACATAGGAGCGCTTCTGTTTGAGCGACCGCGAGTCACTGGGCAGAAGCAGATCGAAGACAGCAGTCTCGGTAAACATCGTCTGGCAGGGTACTGCTTCTCGACCTGCTGATTCACCTGAGTTTGCGGGCGATGACGACGTCCCGCTCGATGCCCTGGTCGACCCGGTGCTCCAGCGGCCGGTGCTCGACGATCTCGAGGTCGTTGGCGAGCAGGATGTCCTCGGCCAGCTCCCGCCGGGCGACCTTGGTGTTCCAGGAGAGCCCGAGGGCGGCACCCGGCCGCAGCAGGGGCAGCCACTGAGGGACGGCGCGTTCGAGCAGGTCGAGGGGCCGGCGGGACAGGCCGCCCTCGTCGTAGCTGGCGTGGGCCACGCCGTACGGAAGGTCGGTGACCAGCACGTCGGCGACACCGCCCCGGATCAGCCCGTCGAGTTGGGTGGTGTCGCCCTGGACGACGGTGACCTTCTGCACCGCGCCCGCCTTGTGGTCGTCCTTGCTGGCCGCCAGCGTGACCTCGAGGCGCCGGGCGGCCCGGCGCCCCTGCCGGCGCACCGGCACGAGCTCGGCGGTGTGCTTGAGCCGCTTGCGCTTCAGCCAGGTCTGCAGGAACAGCTTGTACGCCTCGACATCCTTCCCGTCGATCTCCACCCCGACCGCGTCGTAGCCGTACATGAGGGCCTGGTTGAGCGTGGTGCCGCGACCGCAGAGCGGGTCGAGGACGGTCAGGTGCCCGTCGAGCATCCGCTCGGCCGAGGCGGAGGCGAGCAGTGTGAGGTTGAGGACGAGCTTGGTGAACTGCTCGTTGGTCTTGCCCACGTACTTCGGGATCGTGATCAGGTCACTGTCGTACCGCGCCAGCGGGCTGATCTCGAGCGGCCGCAGCAGCTCCTCGTCCACGCGCTCGAACAGCGCGTAGGCCGACGACAGGTTGGACACGTAGGCGATGTCGCGCGCACTCAGCTCGGCCTCGAACGTGAGGTACTCGACCCCGCCGATGCGCTCCGGCTCCGAGACGGCCAGACCCCCGGAGAGAACGGCGCCGAAGGCGGCGAGCTCCGCCACCGCCAGACGGGCGGCCTGGTCGGCATAGACACGGTTGGCGGACGGGGCGAGAAGTAACGCGTACGCGGACATGGCCGCCATTTTGGCAGGCGCGGCAAGTGACCCGATCAGCGCAACCACCGCTCCGCGGCCCCGGGTGGACAAACCGAGAGCCCCCGGCCCGCGTTTTCCGCGGACCGGGGGCTCTCGGGACATTCACACCTCTCAGGCGCGCGGCTTCTCGCGCATCTCGAAGGTCTCGATGACGTCACCGACCTGCGGGCTGCCGAAGCCGCTCAGGGTCAGACCACACTCGAAGCCCTCGCGGACCTCGGTGGCGTCGTCCTTGAACCGCCGCAGCGAGCTGATCGTGACGTTCTCCGCCACCACGGTGCCCTCCCGCAGGATGCGGGCCTTGGCGTTGCGGCGGAGAAGACCGGTGCGGACCATACAGCCGGCGATGAGACCGATCTTGGACGAGCGGAAGACCTCGCGGATCTCCGCGGTGCCCAGCTCGACCTCCTCGTACTCCGGCTTGAGCAGGCCCTTGAGCGCGGCCTCGATCTCCTCGATGGCCTGGTAGATCACGCTGTAGTAGCGGATCTCCACGTTCGCCCGGTCGGCCAGCTCCTTGACCTTGTTCGAGGCCCGGACGTTGAAGCCGATGATCGTGGCCGTGGCGTCCGAGGAAGCCGAGGCCAGGTTCACGTCGCTCTCGGTGATCGCACCGACACCGCGGTGGATGACCTTGAGCTGGATCTCGTCCGG
>DASWRZ010000063.1:0-2711 GCA_036402935.1 Actinoplanes sp. | reverse complement strand
GCGGTGCGCACCTCGGTCGCCGCGCGGTTGCGGTTGTCGGTCAGGCACTCGATCAGCAGCGCCACGCCGTTCGGGCCGTAGCCCTCGTACATGATCGTCTGCCAGTCGGCGCCGCCGGCCTCGAGGCCGGAGCCGCGCTTGACCGCGTTGTTGATGTTGTCGTTGGGTACCGAGCTCTTCTTCGCCTTCTGGATGGCGTCGTAGAGCGTCGGGTTGCCCGTCGGGTCTCCGCCCCCGGTGCGCGCCGCCACCTCGATGTTCTTGATGAGCTTGGCGAACATCTTGCCGCGCTTGGCGTCGACGACGGCCTTCTTGTGCTTGGTCGTCGCCCACTTGGAGTGGCCGGACATGCAGAACCTCCAAAAATTACCGAGCGCGGACCATCTCGACGAAGTACCGGTGGACGCGAAGGTCGCCGGTCAACTCCGGGTGAAAAGCAGTGGCGAGCAGGTTCCCCTGCCGAACGGCAACAATCCTACCGGCGGCGGGCCCGCTGCTGACGCGGCCCAACACCCGCACATCCGCGCCGACTTCCTCGACCCACGGCGCGCGGATGAAAACCGCATGAAAATCGCCGCCCTCGACGTCGTCGATGGTCACGTCGGCCTCGAACGAGTCGACCTGCCGGCCGAACGCGTTACGCCGCACGGTCATGTCGATGCCCTGAAAGGACTCCTGGTCGGGCCGGCCGTCGAGCACCGTCGTGGCGAGCATGATCATGCCGGCGCAGGAGCCGTAGACCGGCATGCCGTCGGCGATCCGCTTGCGGATCGGGTCGAGCAGCCCGAACGAGACCGCCAGGTTGCTGATCGCGGTCGACTCGCCGCCCGGCACCACCAGTGCGTCGACGTCGGCGAGCTCCTCGGGCCGGCGGATCGGCCGGGCCAGCACGTCGCTCTCGGCCAGCGCGGCCAGGTGTTCCCGCACGTCGCCCTGGAGGGCCAGCACTCCGATATTCACCGGTCAACCTTATGCTTCGGCGGTGTTCGCCCTGCGCCGGGTGCGCGACCATATCGACCTCCGCTTCGCGGAGCCGATCACGCTGAGCGACCTGGCCGCGCTTGCGGGCATGTCGCGCTTTCATCTCGTACGCCGTTTCCGCGCGATCTACGGCGAGACCCCCATCCGCTATCTGTCCCGCCGGCGGATCGAGCGCGCCCAGGACCTCCTGCGGTACGCCAACCTGACCGTCACCGAGGTCTGCATGACGGTCGGCTACTCGTCGCTCGGCTCGTTCTCGTCCCGCTTCTCCGAACTGGTCGGCGAGAGCCCGCAGCTCTATCAGCGCCGCTGGGCGAACGGCACCCCGCACATCCCGGGCTGCTATCTCTTCATGCGCGGGGTGACAGAGCAATCCACGAGAAGCGCGGACGATCCGCCCGGGCCTACGTTGCCCTCATGATTGAGAACATCTCGCTGGTCACCGTCTACTGCCTCGACCAGGACAAGGCCCGCGACTTCTACGTCGAGAAGCTCGGTTTCGAGCCCCGCGTCGACACCCGGATGGGCGAGTTCCGCTGGGTCACGATCGCCCACCCCAACCAACCGGAGCTCGAGGTCACGCTGATGGTTCCGGGGCCACCGCTGAGCCCGGAGGCGGCCGACTTCTACCGGGGCCAGCTCGAGGCGGGCCAGATGGGCGGGCTGGGCCTGAAGGTGAACGACTGCCGTAAGGCGTACGCCGAGCTGAGCGCGGCCGGCGTGACCTTCCTGCAGGAGCCGTCCGACCGCCCGTACGGGGTGGAGGCCGTCATGCGCGACAACACCGGCAACTGGCTGGTCCTGGTCGAGCCGAAGGCGTTCGATCCGGGCGCGATGGGCTGACCGCGGCCCGACTGGGCGGGATGACTGATTTGTCCCGCCCAGTCGCAGGCCACCGAGGGGTTGATTGGCCATCGGCCGGGCACGTCGGTCTGAGTACGATTTGCGTACCGAATTCCTGCGTGAGGAGCCGATTCACCATGTCTGACACCCAACCCTCGAACGGGCCCTCGACCGGCACCGCCCGGGTCAAGCGGGGTATGGCGGAGATGCTCAAGGGCGGCGTGATCATGGACGTGGTCACGCCAGAACAGGCGAAGATCGCCGAGGACGCCGGAGCCGTGGCGGTCATGGCGCTCGAGCGGGTGCCGGCCGACATCCGGGCCCAGGGCGGCGTCTCCCGGATGTCCGACCCCGACATGGTCGACGGGATCATCAACGCGGTGTCGATCCCGGTCATGGCCAAGGCCCGCATCGGCCACTTCGTCGAGGCACAGGTGCTGCAGTCGCTCGGCGTCGACTACGTCGACGAATCCGAGGTGCTGACCCCGGCCGACTACGCCAACCACATCGACAAGTGGCAGTTCACGGTGCCGTTCGTCTGCGGGGCGACCAACCTGGGCGAGGCGCTGCGCCGCATCACCGAGGGCGCCGCGATGATCCGGTCGAAGGGCGAGGCGGGCACCGGCGACGTCTCCAACGCGACCACCCACATGCGCAAGATCCGGCAGGAGATCCGCCGGCTGCAGACCCTGCCCGAGGACGAGCTGTTCGTCGCGGCCAAGGAACTGCAGGCGCCGTACGACCTGGTCAAGGAGGTCGCCGAGGCCGGTCGCCTGCCGGTGGTCCTGTTCACCGCCGGCGGCATCGCGACCCCCGCCGACGCGGCGATGATGATGCAGCTCGGCGCTGACGGCGTCTTCGTGGGTTCCGGCATCTTCAAGTCCGGC
>DASWRZ010000062.1:0-11014 GCA_036402935.1 Actinoplanes sp. | reverse complement strand
AAGGTCACGGCCTGGCGCAGGTCCGCCTGTCCGGAGAGGACGGTGCGCGACAGCGAGCCGAGCGGATCGGCCGGCCCCCGCGTGGTGGCCAGATGGTTCAGCAGCCCCTGGGCCAGCGGGTCGTCGGTGGTCGTCATGCCGCATACCGGTAGGGCTGGACGGCGTCCAGATCGGGCACGTCGACGTCGGCGTGGATCGAGCCGATCGCCGCGCTGAGGGCCTCGACGGTGTCCCCGGCCACGCTGTAGCAGCGGGCGATCTCCTGGTAGAGCTGGTAGGCCTGGGTCGCGTAGTAGGCGGCGATCCCGTAGCCGGCGATCGCCCCGATGCCGGTCTCGACCAGCGCGGTGCCGACCGCCGACGCCATGTTCACCATGATCAGGGCGTCGAGCAGGTCGGAGATCAGGTCGCCGGCCACGTCCCGCAGGTTGGCGGCGGCGTCGGCGGCCTTCCCGTAGAGGCGGGAAAACTCCTGGCAGGCGTCGTTCACCGTCTCGGTCGCGGTGCCGAGCGACGTCTGGAACCGCCGCTCCGCCTCGGCCGCGCTCCCCTGCCACACGGCGCCGGCCTGGCTCACTCCGGCGAGCAGGTTGCGGCCGATTTCGTACGCGCCCGCACCGGCCCTCGACATCGCGGCCCCGCAGTGGACGTAGGCCGCCCAGTCGCCGCCCAGGTCACGCGCCCATTCGTCGAACGGGTCGTAGCCGAACAACGTGATCGACACCTGCCGCACCCACGACGCCGGGCTGATCAGGTCGGTCAGCGGATTGATGGACCACATCGGGGAGGATCCGACCACGCCCGGGTCGGTCAGGTGAGCGCCCGGATCGGCCACATCGGCGAAATCCTGCGCCATCGGCGTCAGCTCAATTCCGTACGCGGGCCCGAGCCGCCGGGCCGCCGCCGAGTCGGCCTCCGCGTAGTCCTGAGCGGCCAGCGCGACCTGCCCGGATGCCCCGGCCGACAGATCCTGCACGCGGGCCAGCGCCGCGGTCACGGTCGAATACGCGTGCTCGTGCGGGCCGACCAGCTTCATGAGCAGGCCCTCGGCCCGCCAGCCGAGATCACACTGCCGCTTGGTGTAGTCGAGCACGTCGAACGCGTCGTCGGAGGCCCGCGACAGCAGCCGGCTGAGCCCGCTCAGTCCGGCGGCGTTCAGGGAGAACTCGCTCATCGCCCGCCCGTCTGCTCGGCAACGTGGACCCTGCCCACACGTCGGCCACCCGCCGGACGGTTCACCGTCAATTTGCTCAGCCACGACTTGCTTCGTTCGGCCACGACTTGCTTCGTTCGGCCACGACTTGCTTCGTTCGGCCACGACTTGCTTTGTTCAGCCACGACGCGGGCGTGGCGAATCCTGGTCTTCGGTGCCGGCGGCGGGCGTGGGCCCGCGGGATCGACGTGCTACGACGTCGAGGGCCGTCTCTGTGTAGCTACCGGGCCGCCGTCAGGTGACCGTGATCGATGCCCGGAACACGCCGTCCAGCGCCAGGTCGATCGAGCGGCGGGCCGCGGCGGTGTCGGCGGCGGCCCCGAGTACGCCCTCGACCATGCTGAACAGCAGCACCAGGTCGCCGAGCACCAGATCGCCCCGGACGAGCCCGCTCTCCTGGGCCTGCCGCAGCGGCGACGCCAGCACGGCGATGACGCGCTGGGAGAACCGCCGCCGGGCGCGCGCGTCCATCCGGCGGACCAGGAAGACCAGCGGACGCATCGTTATCTGCGTGCGCAGCAGCTCGCCGAGGACCCGGCGGAAACACGTCGGATCGTCGCGACCGGCCTCGATCAGCAGCTCCAACCGCTCGATCTGGTAGCCGATCACGGCCGCGGTCAGCGCGTCCCGGTCCGGGAAGTGCCGGTAGAGCGTGGCCTGCCCGACCCCCGCCCGGCGGGCGATCTCCGACATGCCGACGGCCGGCCGCGAGGTGGTCATCGCCTCGCTGGCCGCCGCCACGATCGCCGAGCGGTTGCGCTGGGCATCGCGGCGACGCGGGGTCTGAGCTCCGTACAGCACGGCCACCACGCTCCTTGAGTCCGCTACGTTACTGGCTGGTAACGATAATGTCATCAAGTTCAATTTCTCGGTACCGGTTCCTAGCTTCGGTCCATGGCAATGCGACGCGTGGCAACCCTGATCGCGCTGGTGACGGCCTTGGCGGTCGGGTTCGCCCGGCCCGCCGCGGCCGCCACCGGTTTCACATTCGTCGATATCCCGGGCCAGGACGGGGTCGTCCTCAAGGCCAACTGGATCGGCCCGGCCACGGCCGGCAAACACCCGGCGGTGATCTTTCCGTCCAGCTGGGGACTCAACGACGCCGAATATCTGGCTCAGGCCAAGGCCTTCGCCTCCGCCGGGTACGTGGTGGTCTCCTACACCCCGCGCGGCTGGTGGGGTTCGGGCGGCGACATCGACACCGCCGGCCCGCTGGACATGGCCGACCTGTCGAAGGTCATCGACTGGACGATCGCCGGCACCCCGGCCGATCCGGCCCGCATCGGGGCGGCCGGGGTGTCCTACGGCGCCGGGATCAGCCTGCTCGGGTCGGCGTTCGACAAGCGGATCCGGGCCGTCGGCATGCTGAGCGGATGGACCGACCTGGTCTATTCGCTCTACGGGGATCAGACCCGGCACCGGCAGTCGGCCGGATTCCTGCAGCTGGCGGCCCAGCTGCTGGGGCATCCCGGGCCGGATCTGTCGGGGAAGCTGGCCGACTTCAACGCCGACCGCAACGTCGAGCAGGTGCAGGCGTGGGCCGAGGTGAGGTCGCCGGCCACGTACATCGACCAGATCAACGCGAACCGCCCCGCCGTGCTGATCGAGAACGCCTGGGGCGATTCGTTCTTCCCGCCCGACCAGTTGCCGCCGTTCTTCGGAAGGCTGACGACGCCCAAGCGGCTCGAACTGCGGCCGGGTGACCACGCCATCGCCGAGCTGACCGGTCTGGCCGGACTGCCGAACACGGTCTGGACCAGCCTGCGGCGGTGGATGGACCAATATCTGGGCGGCGTCGAGACGGGCATCGAGAACGAACCGCCGGTGCGGCTCAACGACGCCGAGTCGTACGCGTCGTGGGCCGCCATGACGTCCCGGACCGTGCGCTACGGGCTCGGCGCTCCCAGGCTGCTGGATCAGACCGGCCTGTTGGGCGGTGCGACGAGCAGCGGCTGGTCGAAACGCATTCCGGCCGGGCTGGACACGACGGCCGACGGCGGGATCGTGTTGATCACTAACGGGATCGCCGCTTTCACCGGGCAGCCTCCCCAGATCTGGCTGCCCACGGTCGACCGGGCGCGCGCCGGGGTCTGGGCGTCACAGCGGCCGAGCAGCGCGCTGCCGATTCGGGGCATCCCGCACGTACACCTGAACCTGGCCGGCTCCCCGCCCAGCGGAACGGTGATCGCCTACCTCTATGACCTTGATCCTCTCGGCACCGCACGGTTGATCACGCATGAGCCGGTGACGTGGACTTCGGGGTCCGGTGCGGTGGATTTCGACCTTTCGGCGGCGGCCTACGACGTGCCGGCGGGCGATTCGCTGACGCTGGTCGTGGATTCCGCGGACCCGCTCTACTACGACGCCAACAACGGCGGGACGATCTCCATCGGCGGAGGCTCATACGTCGATGTGCCGGTCGAGGTCGGCTAGCACGTCGCGGACCGGACCCAGGGTCAGAAGGCCGTTGGCCGCGTGTTCGTGGGCGGCCGGGCGAAGGGCTTCCCGGGCCCTTGCCGCGGCCGCCCGGTCGCCGCGTTCGATCGCGGCCCGGGCGGCCAGGCACCACAGGATCTCGGCCATCGGGTCGTGCGCCGGAGCGACCGGAAACCCGCGAACCCACGGCTCGTACGGACCGCAATCCTGGCCGCCCTCGCCGGCCGTGAGCAGTGCCAGCGGCAGCAGGCCTTCGGTGAGACCGGGCATGCCGGCACGGTCCAGAAGGGACCCCGCGGCCCGGTAGGCGCCGACGGCGTCCTGCCCGGACGCCGCCCGGCGCATGACCCGGAACCAGGTGGTGAAGACGGCGACCAGCGGAAGCTCGTGCCACGCGGCCAGCTTGTCGGCTTCGTCGGCGTGGGTCGCGGCGACGCCGAGATCGCCCAGCGCGGACTGCGCCTGCACCCGGATCAGATGACCCAGAACCTCGGCCGTCGCGAGCCCGTGGCGGCCCGCGAGGGCGATCAGCTCGACCCCGATGGCGTCCCGCTCGGCGGCCAGCCCGCAGCGATAGAAGGTCTGCATGTAGAGCCCGTTGAGCGCGAAGGCCAGCAGGGCGGGGTCCTCGAGCCGGCGGGCGATGCGAACGGCTTCCTCGGCCGCCGCCCGGTCCTCGGGCGCCCCGGTCCCCCGCGACTCGACGGCGATGGTGGCGAGGAGCCGGGCACGTTCGCTTGCGCCGGGTGCCGGGTCGCGCTTTCCGGGCGTACGCCGGGCCGGCGCGGCCTGCCGCAATGACCCTTCGACCGCGCCTCGTTCAAGCCGGGCCGGTCCTTCCGTCGACTCGTCGGGCAGGGCTTCCCGCTCCCTCGACCGGCCGGGCACGGCTTCCCGCTCCCGCGACCGGCCGGGCAGGGCTTCGAGGGCGCGACGGGCGGCCGCCACGACTTCGGCGGCGCGGGCCGGGTCGTCGGAGCGGGGCCAGATGGCCGGGACGTCGTAGGCGCCGATCACCCGGGCGGTGAGGAGCGGGTCGCCCAGTTCCTCGGCTGCGCGGATCGTGGCCGGCCGCTGTTCCTGGGCCGCGCCGAGGCCGCCTCCCCCGCCCGTGACCGCGAGGCTGCGCAGCAGACCGACCGTGGTCTCGAGACGTGCGCGGGTCCCGACCGCCACCAGGCGGTCGTAAGCCCCGGCGGCCGTCGACCACAGCTCTCCGGCACCGTCGAGGCTCCGCTCCTGGCGGAGGATGTCCAGCTCGAGCTGACGCAGCGCCGGCCCGGGATCCACTCCCAGCCGGGACGACAGCAGATCCCGGGCGCGACGCAGCACGGCGAGGGCGTCGCCTTGCCGGCCGCTCCGGTAGAGGGCCAGCGCGAGCAGCCGCCAGCCCTCCTCGCGCCACGGATGCTCGGTGACGTGGGCGTCCAGTCGCGGGACGGCGTCGGCGGGGCGGCCGCCGGAAAGCAGCCGTGCGGCCTCCATCTCGACTGCCCGCAGCCGCAGTTCGGTGAGGCGCGACCGCTCGGCCCGGGCCCACGGCTCCTCCGGGAAGTCCGCGTAGGCCGGCCCGCGCCACCAGCCCAACGCCTCGTCGAGGGCGCCACCGGCCGCAACCGCATCCTCGAACCGCCACGCGTCGACGGCACCCGGCGCCGCCCGCAGCGCATAGCCCGGCCCTTCGGTGACCAGCACCGTCGGCCGGGCGCGTGGTGGCCGGTCGGGTTCGAGCGCCCGCCGGAGCGCGGCGACGAAGGTCCGGACCGCCGGGACCGCCCCGTCCGGCGGAGCGACCCACAGGTCGTCGACCAGGTGCCCGACCGGGACGACCCGCCCGCGCGCGACCAGGAGACGGGCGAGCACGGCCCGGTGCTTCGGGCCGCGGAGGTCGACCTCCCGGCCGTCGCCGTCCCAGGCCACGACCGGCCCCAACACCCCGAACAAGCAGCTGCCCTCCAATGCCACACCCGCTTCGTCAACTGAAGACGATTCAACCAGCGGGGTCCGACAATTCCCGGCCGCCCGCCACCGAGCAGCCGCATCCAGGCCATCCCCATCCAGGCCGGCGTACTGCCGGGCCGGCATGCTTCCCGACCGGCATGCTTCCCGACCGGCGCGGCGAAGGCATGGGTCGCGGCCGGCTCGACGCGGGCGCGCAGGTCGGCTGCGGGACTCGGCGCCTTGGAGGTGGAGCTGCCGGACGATCGTCTCAAGAAGGCCTCCGCCTTGCCTCGGACGGCTACAAATAGGCCCCACGGACCATCTCGCTCGCGGTTCTCATCGTCCTGGCCGCCGGGTATGCCGGCGTGGTAGTCCCGCTGTTCCACGGGATTGTGAAAGGCGTGGCCGCGGCGGTTGCGGTCCTTGCCGGCTTCGCGCTGATGTTGGGGATCGCGCGAGAGCTGGGCCGCCAGACAGCTGGGCCGCCACAAAGCTGGGCCGCCACAAAGCTGGGCCGCCACAAAGCTGGGCCGCCGGAAAGCGGTGAGAGGGACGAACACAGCTGAGAGGGACGAACGTAATGGTGACGACCAGGGAAATCTGTGCCGTCCGGCGTGACGTGCTCGGGCACGTGGGCAGCAAGTGGAGTTCGCTCCTGCTGACGCTGCTGGACGCCGGACCCCGGAGGTATTCCGAGATCCGGCGCTCCTGCGAGATCAGCCAGCGGATGCTCACGCTCACCCTGCGCGAGCTCGAACGCGACGGCCTGATCGCCCGCGCTGCCGAGGCGGGTCCCTACGGGCTCACGCCGGCCGGGCGGTCGCTGGTGTCGCTGATCAGGCCGCTGATCTCGTGGTCGGACCGGCACTACGCCCAGATCGTCGAGAGTCGCGGCCGCTATGCCGGGGCGATGACGGCCGCGGCGATGACGGCCTCGGCGATCTCGGACGGGCGGGACAGCAGCGCCATGTGACCGCCGGGGACGGCCGTCGGGCGCAGGCCGAGCCGGGCCGCGAACTCGCCGCCCGGGCGGGCCAGGGACCGGTCGTCGGCGCCGAGCAGGTAGGCCGCGGGCCCACCGATGTCGGTCACGGCGGGCACGTCCAGCGCGTCGGTCAGGTAGCCGCCGGGCTGCGGCAGGGCCAGGCCGGCGACCAGTTCCTGCAGCTCGGGCGACTCTCCGGGCATCAGCCCGGCCCGGATCGCCTCCAACGGGAGCGGGACCGTGCCGTCGGGGGTGGCCCGGATCGAGGCGCGGATCGCCTCGCCGTAGCCGGGGTTCTCGTCGGCCATGCCGGCGCCGGGGGCCGGGACGACGGCGCCGTAGTAGATCACCTTCGCGATGCGGTCGGCTCGCAGGTGGGCGGCGCCGGTGGCCGGATAGCCGCCCCAGCTGTGCGAGACCAGCACGATTTCCCGCAGGTCGCGCCGATCGATCTCCTGCACGACGTGATCGATGGCATCGGCCATTTTCAGGCCCGCCGGGGAATCGCCGTAGGAAAGGCCGGGCATCGTCAGAGCGACCACCTGGTGCCCCTGTCCGCGCAGATGACGCGCCACCGGATGCCACGACCATGCGCCCATCCAGGCGCCCGGAATCAGAACGAATGTCACGCCGGACAACGTACTTCTCCGGCCGCGGCCGGACAATGCGGCGAATGGTGACTTCGGTTGCGAACAATTTTGTGTGCTCATCGGATGCTCATTCGCGGGCGGCAGGCTCGATGGCATGAAGGCGGAACGGATCGAAGGCGCCGACGGCGTGATGATCAATGTGGCGGTCGAGGGCAGCGGGCCCGCGATCGTGCTGCTGCACGGGTTTCCGCAGACGCACCTGATGTGGCGGCACGTGGCTCCCGCACTGGCCGCGGAATACACGGTGATCTGCCCGGACCTGCGCGGTTACGGGGACAGCGACAAGCCGGCGGAAGGCACGGCGTACGCGAAACGGGAAATGGCCCGTGACGTGCTCGCGGTGAGCGAGCGCCTCGGGTTCGACCGTTTTGCCGTGGTCGGGCACGACCGTGGGGCGCTGGTGGCGTTCCGCGCGGCGCTCGATCATCCCCGGAAGGTCACGCATCTGGCGTCGCTCGATGTGCTGCCGACCGTCGACATGTGGGAGGTGATGCACGGGACGAGCGCCGCGGTCGGCTTTCATCTCTATCTGATGGCACAGCCGCCGGGGCTTCCGGAACGGATGATCGAGGCGAACGCCGACGATTTCTTCGGGCATTTCCTCGATCTGTGGGCGATCGACCGGCGGGCCATTCCGGCGGACGTCAGGAAACAGTATCTGGATGCGTGCCGAAAGGCGGTTCCGTCAATCGTGGCGGATTTCCGGGCGTCGGCGGGGATCGACGCTGAACACGACCGGGCCGATCGCGAGCGCGGCCACGAACTGGCCATGCCGGTGACGGTTCTGCAGCAGGATTGGGGTGCGGCGCTCGGTTTCGACGCGGCCGCCCTCTGGCGTGCCTGGGCGCCCGATCTGATGCATGAAAAGGTTCCCTACGGCCATTTCATGCCCGAGGAGGCCCCGGAGGCGGTGGTCAAGGCCGTCCGGGACCTCCTGCTCCGATGACGTACGCGGTCAGCTAGCCGGCCGTGAGGGTCCACTTCTGGTTGGCGCCGCCGTTGTTCGGCCACTGCTCGACTTCGGCGCCGGTCGTCGTCGCGCCCGACACCACGTCGGCGACCTGGCCCGAGCCGAGGTTGACCAGTTGGTAGGTGGACGAGCCGGTGCCGGTCAGGGCCCACTGCTGGTTGGCGCCGCCGTTGCAGGTGAAGATGTCGAGGCGGGTGCCCTGGGTCGTCGACCGATCGGGTACCTCGAGGCACCTGCCGCTGCCCACGCCGGTGATCGTGTAGACGTTGCCGGTCACCCGGGCCAGGCGCCAGCGCTGGTTGGTGCCGCCGGTGTCCGACCACTGGATGATCTTCGAGCCGTCGGCCGTCGAGCCGCCGGAGACGTCGAGGAGCAGGCCGCTGTGGGAGGCGGTGATGCGGTCGGTGGCGGCGGCCGGGTTCGTGGCGCCGGTCCAGGTGCCGGTGGTGACGTCGAGGGTCCACGAGCTCTGCCAGCCCAGCGCCATCGTCGGGCCGGAGACGGTCAGCGGCAGCCAGACCAGGGGCGAGGTGCCCAGGTTGCCGGTGGTCCACCGGTCCCCCGCGTACAGGAAGGTTGTGCCGTTGACCGGAATGATGTTGGCGGTCTGGCTGGTGAAGGTGTTGGTGCCGACCGGCGCGACGGGGCGCCAGGCGCTCCACGGGCCGCCGATCGCGGTGGCCGTCGAGTAGTCGTTGTCGTTGGTGCTCCAGCCGGTGAGGTGCGAGGCGAGCAGGTAGTAGCGGCCGCCGGTCTTGACCATGGCCGGCGCCTCGTAGCTCGGCAGCACCGCGACGGCGGCGGTGACGCTGAGGTAGTCGCCGGAGAGGCGGTCGATGCGCAGGCCGTTGGCGCGGTCCTCGGTGAGCAGGTAGCCGGTGCCGTCGGTGTCCTGGAAGAGGCCGATGTCGCGGCTCTGGAAGCCGAGCGGGCGGCTGCTGCCGCGATAGGTGTACGGGCCGCAGGGCGTGCTGCTGGTGGCCACGCCGGCCTTGGCCTCGCCGTAGTCGGAGCTGTCGATGTGCAGGTACATGACGTAGGTGCTGGTGGAGGCGTTGTAGAGGACCTTGGGGCGTTCCACGACGCGGCCGGGACCGAGGTCGCCGGCGGATTGGACGCTCAGGGCCGCTCGCTGGTAGGTCCAGTGGGCGAGGTCGGTGGAGCTGTAGCAGGCGATGGACTGGAAGGCGGCGTTGCCCGAGCTTTCGCCGGACTTGTTCTCGCCGAACGCGTACCAGGTCGACCCGGACTTGACGATGCCCAGGCCGTGCATCTGGAGGACGTTGCCGGAGTTGTCGGTCCAGGCGGCTCCGGGGGTGAAGGTGGCGGTCGTGTCGGCCGGCGCCGGGGCGCCCGGTGCGAGCAGCGCGATGGCGGCGGCGAGGATCGCGAGGCGCATGACGGTTCTCCTTCTTCGGTGGATGTTTACGTTAACATGCACCTCCATCGATGCTTAAATCTTCTCATTGACAGTGGTAACTCTCCGGGCGAACGATGTGGGAGCGCTCCCACACCCTCCGAGGAGAACCATGCTGAAACGTGGCGCCTTCACGATCGCCGTTGTGTGCCTGGCCGGCACGCTCGGCGCGCCCGCCGCCCACGCGGACGACCCCGCCCCGGTCACCGTCACCGTCAACGCGCGCTCCGGCCTCTCCACCGTGGCCGGCACCGCGCTCGGCGTGAACGACGCGGTCTGGGACGCCCAGCTGGGCACCACCGCCGTCTCCGACCTGCTCGGCGCGGCCGGGGTCAAGATGATCCGCTACCCGGGCGGCTCCTACGCCGACATCTACCACTGGAAGGACAACACCGCGCCCGGCGGCTACGTCGCGCCGGACACCGACTTCGACACGTTCTTGGGTTCGGTCAAGCGGATCGGCGCCCAGCCGATGATCATCGCCAACTACGGGACCGGCAGCGCCGCCGAGGCGGCGGACTGGGTTCGCTACGCGAACGTCACCAAGGGGTACGGGGCGAAGTACTGGGCGATCGGCAACGAGAACTACGGCAACGGGCACTACGGGTCGGCCTGGGAGGCCGACGACCACACCGATCTGAGCCCGACCCAGTACGCCGACGAGGTGATCGCGTACTCGGATGCCATGAAGGCGGTCGACCCGACGATCAAGATCGGGGCGGTGCTGACCATGCCGGCGAACTGGCCGGACGGCCTCGTGGCGGCCGGCGACATCGGTACCTGGAACCAGACCGTGCTCAAGCTGGCCGGACCGAAGATCGACTTCGCCGACATCCACTGGTACCCGGGCGGCAGCAGCGCGGCCGACTCGCTGACCAGGACGCAGTACATCGACGACGCCCTGTACCTGCTGCGCAAGCAGATCGGCGACGACCGCATCCAGATCAGCCTCACCGAGACCAACGTCGGGGTCGGGCAGGACACCCAGCCGGGAGCGCTCTTCCTGGCCGACGCGTACAGCTCGCTGATCGAGAACGGGGTGTTCACGGTCAACTGGTGGAACGTGCACAACGGCATGGGAACGGTCTCGACGGTCCAGGGGCAGACCGACTACGGCGACTTCGGGATGCTGTCGAGCGGCAACTGCAACGCCGACAACACGGTGTGCGAGCCGCCGATGAACACGCCGTTCGCGCCCTACCACGCGCTCGAGGTGATGAGTTCGTTCGCGCATCCGGGCGACCAGATGATCCGGGCCGGGGCGTCCGACCCGCTGGTCAAGGTGCACGCGTCGCTGCGGGCCAACGGTGACCTCGGCGTGCTGCTGCTCAACGAGGACCCGTCCGCGGCGAAGACGGTCGCGCTGCACTACGACGGGTACACGCCGGCGGCCGGCGCTCCG
>DASWRZ010000061.1:0-7069 GCA_036402935.1 Actinoplanes sp. | reverse complement strand
CGCCGTCTCGATCGCCGGCCTGCTCCTCACCACGGAGAGCCTCGTGGTCGAGAAGCCGGCCCAGCCGGAGCCGGCCGCCGCGGGCGGCCACGGGCACAGCCACGGTGGCCACGGCCACCAGCACGGCCCGGGCTTCTGATCCGCACGCAAGACCGAAAGGCGCGCTCCGCTGGGGCGCGCCTTTTCGCATCAGGGCGCGCCGGCGGAGACGCGGGCATCCGACTTCGCGTCAGAGTGCGCCGGCGGAGACGCGGACATCCGACTTCGCGTCAGAGTGCGCCGGCGGAGACGCGGGCGTGCGACTTCGCGTTAGAGTGCGCCGGTGGAGATGCGGGCGTCCGACGAGGACCGGCAGAAGACGGTGGTCGCGCTCGAGCGGCACACCGGCGCCGGGCGGCTGACGCTGGACGAGTTCGCCGAGCGGGCACGGCTGGCGCACGACGCCCGTACGCTCGAAGACCTCGCCGTCGTCGTGCGTGACCTGCCCGCCGAGGCCTCGCCGGAGGAGCGGCCCCGCCGCGATCTCCTGGTGCTGTTCGCGATCGCCGCCGTGACCCTGGTGCTGTTGGCGATCTTCTTCGCGCTGACTCGCTGACTCGCTGACGAGTGGCCGCAGCCCGCGTGATCCACCGGACCGACCCTAGCGGTCGACCGGGCTGAAATCCCAGATGTGAGGCGACCGGGCGATCAGCTTCGGCGGTGGGGCCGGCAGGTTTTCCGGGGTGTTGCGCCACTTCGAGATGACCACGATGCGGTGGTCGGTCGACGTGTAGACCTCGCTGGACACGTGTTGCGGCAGCACTTCGAGCCGGGGCACCGCCACGTCGCACACCCAGGACAGCAGCTCGTCGAAGCCGCTGCCGAGGGCGCGTATCTCCCACATCCGCGCGATCATGACGTGTTCCTATCCCGCCACGCTGACCGCGGTCAATGACATCGCGGAATCGGCAGGCAGATCGAGACGGCTGGGGGCGACGCCGGCCGCGACGAGATGCGAGCCGAGGGCCGCGACCATCGCGCCGTTGTCGGTGCAGAGCTGCGGCCGAGGCACCCGGACCTGGATGCCGTGCTTCTCGGCGCGCTCGGAGGCGAGCACCCGAAGCCGCGAGTTGGCCGCGACTCCCCCGCCGATCAGCAGCGTTTTCACCCCGTTGGTCAGGCACGCGTCGATCGCCTTGGCGGTCAGCACGTCGCAGACCGCCTCCTGGAAGCTCGCCGACACGTCGGCCACCGGCACCGGCTCGCCGTCGCGCTCGCGGGCCTCGACCCAGCGGGCGACCGCGGTCTTGAGCCCGGAGAAAGAGAAGTCGAAGCGGTGGGCGGCCTGGTCACGGGCCGCGGTCAACCCCCGGGGAAAGGCGATCGACTTCCGGTCACCCTCATTTGCCGTACGGTCGATGATCGGCCCGCCCGGGAAGCCCAGCCCGAGCAGCCGCGCCACCTTGTCGAACGCCTCGCCGGCGGCGTCGTCGATGGTCGCGCCGAGCGGCGTGACCCCGGCGGTCAGGTCGTCGACCAGCAGCAGCGACGAGTGTCCACCGGAGACGAGCATCGCGATCGCCGGTTCGGGCAGCGGCCCGTGTTCCAGGGTGTCGACCGCGATGTGGGCGGCCAGGTGGTTGACGCCGTAGATCGGCTTGTCGGCGGCCAGCGCGTACCCCTTGGCCGCGGCGACGCCGACCAGCAGCGCGCCGGCCAGGCCGGGTCCGGCCGTGACCGCGATCGCGTCGATGTCGGCGAGGGTGACCTTGGCGTCGGCGAGGGCCCGCCGCATGGTGGGCACGATCGCTTCCAGGTGCGCACGGCTGGCGACCTCGGGCACCACCCCACCGAACCGGGCGTGCTGATCCACACTGGACGCCAGCGCGTCGGCCAGCAGCGTGTGCCCGCGCACGATGCCGACACCGGTCTCGTCACACGAGGTCTCGATCCCTAAGACGAGGGGTTCATCACGCATTGCGCATCATCACCAGAGCGTCCGTGTTGCTGGGTTGGTAGTAGCCGCGCCGGATCCCGACCGCCTCGAAATCGTATCGGGCATAGAGGTGCTGGGCGGGTGCGTTATCCACAGCCACCTCGAGCAGCGTTTTCTTGATACCCTGCCGGGCCACCTCGGCCAGCAGCGCTTCGAGCAGCTCGCGCCCGACGCCTCGGCGCTGCGCGGTGCCCTTGACCGCGATGTTCTGCACCCAGGCCTCGTCGCTCGTCACCGCGAGTCCGGCATAACCGACTACTTCGGACTCCTCCAGCGCCACGATGTAGAAGTTGTGCTGCGCGAGCTCGTTCCAGAACATCGCGCTCGACCACTTCTCCTCGCCGAACAGGTCCTCCTCCAGCGGCATCACGTCGGCGATGTGCCACCAGCGGAAACGCTCGATCCGCATCAGGTCAGCACCAACTTGCGGCCGGACGGCTCCACCGCGTCGGGTCGTCGCAGATAGAGGGGTGTCAACGGTTCGCTCGGCGCGGCCTCGCGGATCCGCGGCGCCGCGAGCGCCACCAGGGCGGCGCCGGGCGGGTAAAGAAGGTGCTCCTCCACGGGTACGGCGAACAGCTCCGCGTACTTCAGCGCGCCCTCGCCGACCGCCCGATCAACGAGCCCGGTCAGATGGGCGGAGTCGAACCCGGGCAGATCGTGTGCCTGTCTGATGCGCCTGATCGCGGCCGACGCCTCCTCGGCGGCGGCCTGCGTGATCGCCGCGGCCTGACGAGCACCATCGGCGCCGGCCAGCGAGGAAACCGCCTCGACGACCTCGCTCTCGGAGATCTCGGCCGCGGCGTGCACGGCGATCGCTCGCGCGATCGCCGTCGCCACATCGGCCGGCTTCGCGACGTCCGGCCCGATCACCCGCGCGCCGTCCACGTAGGTCGCGTAGTAGACCTCGCGGCGGCGCGCGTCGGTCGCGACCAGCACCCGCCCCGGACCGGCGGCCCGCCCGAGCGCGTCGAGCGAGCACACCCCGTAGGTCGGAATCGCCAGCGCCTGGCCCATGCTCGCCGCGGTGGCCAGGCCGACCCGCAGCCCGGTGAACGGGCCCGGACCCAGCCCGGCCACGATCGCCCCGAGCTCGGACACCCGCACCCCGGCCTCGGCCAGCGTCGCCATGATCTCGGGGGCGAGCTTTTCGCCGTGCGCCCGCGCGTCGATCGTGCGCCGCTCGGCCACCCCCTTGATCCCCTCGGCGGTGACCTCGACCAGCGCGGCTGTGGAGGCCGGCGTAGCAGTGTCCAGAGCTAGAACGAGCACCTGTAGACCCTAGCCTGCGGCGGCGAGGTTCCAGTCGATCTGGGGACGGCCGCCGTCGGCCAGGGCCTTGTTGGCCGCGCTGAACGGCCGGGCACCGCGGAAGCCCTTCGGGTTCATCGGGCTGGGGTGGCCGGCCTCGAGCACCACGTGCGCCGGGTTGGTGATCAGATCGACCTTCTTACGGGCGTACGACCCCCAGAGCAGGAACACCACGCGCTCGTCCCGCGCGTTGAGCGCCTTGATCGTCGCGTCGGTGAACGTCTCCCAGCCCTTACCGCCGTGCGACGCGGCGGCCGCCGCCCGCACGGTCAGCACCGCGTTGAGCAGCAGCACGCCCTGCCGGGCCCAGCCGGTGAGATTGCCCGACCTGGGCACCTCCACTCCGAGGTCCTCGGCCAGTTCCTTGAAGACGTTGCGCAGCGAGGGCGGGATGCGTACGCCGTCCCGCACGCTGAAGCTGAGGCCATGGGCCTGGCCCGCACCGTGGTAGGGATCCTGACCGAGAATCAGCACCCGCGTGTCGGCCGGGGCGCACAGCCGGTATGCCGCGAACAGGTCCTCGATCGGGGGATAGATCGTGTGCTCCGCGTATTCCCGGGCCACGAAGGCCCCGAGCGCCGCGGTGGCCTCCGCGTCGAGGAACGGCGAGAGCGTGGCCCGCCACTCCTCCGGCAGCAGGTCAGGCAGGTTCACATTGTCTCCAGTCGGCGGGGTTCACATTGTCTCCAGTCGGTGCAGGCGGGACGCCCAGTCGCCGCCGTGGGCCAGTAGTTCGATGACGCGTGTTTCGTCTTCGAGGCGGTCGATGCGTACCTCGAGGTATTGATCGTTGAGCCGCTCGACCAGGCCGGCGCCCCACTCGACCACGGTCACCGCCTCGTCGGCCGAGGCGTCCAGGTCGAGGTCGTCGATCTCGCCGCGCGGGTCGGGACGGTCGCCCAGCCGATAGGCGTCGGCGTGCACCAGCGGCACCGGCCCCCGGTGCACGCGGGCGATCACGAAGGTCGGCGAGGTGATCGGCCCCTGCACGTCGAGACCGGCCCCGATGCCCTGCACCAGCGCGGTCTTGCCGGCGCCGAGCGGGCCGGTCAGCAGGACCAGGTCGCCCGGACGCAGGATCGCCGCGAGCCGGCGTCCGAACTCCTGTGTGTCCTCGACGGTCGCCAGTTTCACGAGATCTTCTCCAAGAACGGGATGAGAACCGCGTTGACCTCGTCGGACTTCTCCAGCATCACCACGTGGCCACTGTTCTCGATCTTGACCAACTCGGCCTCGGGCAGGTGCCGCAGGATCGCCTCGGAATGCACGACCGGAGTCAGATAGTCCTTGGTGCCGACGATCACCAGCACCGGCACGCCGCTCAGCGCCGACAGCGCGGGCACCCGGTCGTGGTCGTAGAGCGTGCGCAGATATTTGGTGAGCGTCTCGACCGAGGTCTTGGAGTTCATGCTCTCCACGAAGGTCACCAGCGACGGGCTGGGCTTGGCGTCGCCGAAGCCGTAGCGCCGGGTCAGCAGCCAGGCCAGATCGCTCGACGCGAGCCGGGCCCGGTCGATGGTGCCGCCGCCGAGGTGGGCCGCCCGGCCCCAGATCGGGAAGAACGGCGCGCTCGCCCGGGCGAGCAGCGTCGGGATGCCCAGCTTGGTCTTGTCGACGAGGCCGGCCGACGTGGACATCAGCACCACGCCGGTGACCCGCTTGCCGAACCACTCCGGATATTGCTCGGCGAACGCCATGATCGTCATGCCGCCCATCGAGTGGCCGACCAGGATGATGTGGCCGTCGGGGACGGTCGCATCGAGCACCGCGGCCAGTGACCTGCCGAGCGCCGCGATGTCGTAGTTGCCGGACCTCAGCCGGCCCGACCGGCCGTGCCCGGGCTGGTCGTAGAAGACCAGCCTGTGGTCGCCGCGCTCGGCGAGCGCCTGACGCTGGAAATAGAACGTGCCCATGTCGAGCGCGAGCCCGTGTACGAAGACGACGGTCGGCTTGCCGTTGGCCCGCTGGCGCACCGTCTTTCCAGGGCCCAGCTTGGGCTCGACCACCTCGACGTGCAGGTCGGTGCCGTCGGCCGCGGTGACCGTCAGCTCCTCGTCGAACGGCTGGTCGGCGAACGGCTCGTCGACGTGGGGATCGCCGGGTGCGTTGAGCGACTTGCGGACCAGCGCCCGCTCGACGGCGAACGCCGTGGCCAGCCCGGCCGCGACCACACCGACCGCGGCACCCGCGATGCCGACCTGCTTGACCCGGCGCCGCGAGAGGGGCGCCGGGCTCACGGCGTCACCCCGGCCGTCCCGTCGTAGACCCGCGGCACCCGGGTGCTGCCGAACCGGGTGACGACCTCGTAGTTGATCGTGCCGATGGCCTCGGCCCAGTCGGTCGCGGTGGGTCCGCCGTCGTCGCCCGGCCCGAACAGTGTCGCCACGTCGCCCGCCACCACCGGGTCGTCGCCGACGTCGACCATGAGCTGGTCCATGCAGACCCGGCCGGCGATCGTGCGCCGCTTGCCGCCCAGCTGCACCGGACCGATGTTGCTGCCGTGCC
This sequence comes from Actinoplanes sp., assembly GCA_036402935.1. GTDB lineage: Bacteria > Actinomycetota > Actinomycetes > Mycobacteriales > Micromonosporaceae > Actinoplanes. Next base: position 1,278 of record DASWRZ010000061.1, on the reverse strand, counting down.
GGGGAACGCCGTCGGCGTAGCCCAGCGGCACCAGGGCCAGGGTCGTCTCGCGCTCGGTCACATAGGTGTGGCCGTAGGAGACGCCCTGCCCGGCCGGGACCCGCTTGGTCAGGGCGACCCGGGCCCGGGCCGTCATCGCCGGCCGCAGCCCGAAGGTCTCCCCCGGCACCGGCGACAGCCCGTAGACCGCCACGCCGGGGCGGACCAGGTTGTAGTGGGTGTCGGGACGCGTCAGCGTGGCGGCCGAGTTGGCGAGGTGACGGTAGCGCGGGGTGACGCCGAGACGCTCGGCCACCGCCAACGCCTCGGCGAACGCGGCCACCTGGCGGTCGGTCGTCTCGTGCCCCGGCACGTCGGCGTAGACCAGGTGGCTCCAGACGCCGATGACCTCGATGTGGCCGTCGGCCTGGGCCTTGGCCGCCGCCTCGACCAGGGCCGGCCACTCGACCGCTGTCGCGCCCCCACGGGCCAGCCCGGTGTCGATCTTGAGGTGCACCCGGGCCGTGCGCCCGGTGTGACCGGCCGCCCGCACCAGATCGTCGAGCAACTCCAGCGTGCCGGCGCTCAGGTCGAGGTCGGCCTCGACGCCCTGGTGCAGCGGAAGACCGGGCGAGTGCAGCCACGCCATGATCGGCACCTCGAGGCCGGCCCTGCGCAGCACGAGACCCTCGGCGAGCGTCGCGACGCCCAGCCAGGTCGCACCGCCGGCCAGCGCCGCCCGGGCCGACGGCACCATGCCGTGGCCGTAGCCGTCGCCCTTGACCACCGCCATGACCTCGGCGGTCGTGCCGGCACGCAGCACCTCGACGTTGCGTGCGATTGCGTCCAGATCGACCCGGACCTCGGCCTGCCACATGGATCCCAGCCTACTGATGGGGTCTGACAGTTGCTCAGGCAAGCAGGTCGGCGAGTACCGGCCGGAGCGCCTCGGCCACATGCGGCGACGTCACCGGGCCGTCGATCGCGGCCCGCCGGCCGGCCAGCCCGTGCACGTACGCCGCCGCGATCGCCGCCCGTTCGGGGGCCAGGCCACCGGCCAGCAGCGAGCCGAGCAGGCCGGCCAGCACATCGCCGCTGCCCGCGGTCGCCAGCGCCGAACTGCCGGTCGAGTTGACCCACACCTCGCCGGCCGGGGTGGCCACGATCGTGCGGTCGCCCTTGAGCAGGACCACGCCGTTGATCCAGGCGGCCAGCTTGCAGGCCGCGCCGACCCGGTCGGGGCCGGGTTCCTCGCCGGCCAGCCGCCGGAACTCGCCGTCGTGCGGCGTGATCACCAGC
>DASWRZ010000060.1:0-26517 GCA_036402935.1 Actinoplanes sp. | reverse complement strand
GCGATCCTGCATCGGGTCGGGTTCAGCCAGAACTGGCTCTACACCACGCCGATGCTGGCGGTCATCCTGGCCAACGTCTGGCGGGGCACCGCGTTCTCCATGCTGGTCTATCAGGCCGCGCTCAACGACGTGCCGCCGGAGTTGCACGAGGCGGCCGCGGTCGACGGGGCGACGGGGTGGCAACGGCTGCGGCGGGTGACGCTGCCGCTGATCCGGCGGTCGATCGTCACCAACCTCATGCTGATCACCCTGCAGACCCTCGCCGCGTTCGGCCTGATCTACGTGATGACCAAGGGCGGCCCCGGCAACAAGAGCTCGACGACGCCGATCTACATGTATCAGGAGTCGTTCCAGTTCTACAAACTCGGCTACGGCACCGCGATGGCGCTGGTACTGCTGGTGATCGGAGCGATCTTCTCGCTGATCTACGTACGCCTCATCAAGGTGGACGACCTGTGAGCGCCCCCGTCGTGGCAGTGAAGGCCGCGCCACGCCACACCACCGCCGATCTCACCGCCCCCGGCCGCGGCCCGTCCCGCATCGCCGTCTGGATCGCGCTGCTGATCATCGCGATCGCGTTCTTCCTGCCGTTCGTCTGGCTGATCGTGGCCTCGATCCAGCCCGGCGCGGCGCTGTCGGCGCACATCAGCTGGCATTTCTCGACCCGCAACTTCTCCGATGTGCTGAACGCCGACACGGTGTACCGCCCGATGCTGAACTCGTTCGTCATCTCGGCCGGCACCGCGGTCATCACCGTGGCCGCGGCGGTGCTCGCGGCGTACCCGTTGTCGCGCTACCGCAGCCGGTTCGGCCGGATCTTCATGTACAGCATCCTGTTCTCCACCGGCTTGCCGATCACCGCGGTGATGGTGCCGGTCTACACCATGTACAGCCAGTTCGAGCTGACCGACTCGGTGCCCGCGCTGATCCTGTTCATGGCCGCGTCGTCGCTGCCGTTCGCGATCTGGATGATGAAGAACTTCATGGACGGCGTGCCGGTCAGCCTGGAGGAGGCGGCGTGGACCGACGGCGCCGGCTGGCTGCAGTCCCTGCGCCGGATCGTCCTGCCGCTGATGGTGCCCGGTCTGACCGTCGTGTTCGTGTTCACGTTCGTGCTGCAGTGGGGCAACTTCTTCGTGCCGTTCATCCTGCTGCAGGCGCCGGAGAGCCAGCCCGCCTCGGTGACCATCTACACGTTCTTCTCGACCTACGGCCAGGTCGCGTACGGCCAGCTGGCCGCGTTCGCGATCCTCTATACGGCCCCGGTCGTGCTGCTGTACTCGGCGATGTCCCGGGTCTTCGGCGGCGCGTTCAGCCTGACCGGCGCGGTCAAAGGCTGATCCATCTACAGTCGTTGATCCGTCACTCCACCTTGGACTTCGATGTGCTCCAATATCTAACGGCTCGGCCGGCCTTGTTTCCCGGCCCGGCCGCAACGGGGTTCTCGGCATTTTCCGCCGATCACAAGGCAGGCACCCTCCGGCCGCGAGCGCAGGCCGGAGGCGGTTTCCTCCTGCCTGAACAACCGAAACGGGGGGTTTCGTGTTGCCATCGATTCATCGCCGATCCGCGCGCGCGTCCATCGTCGTAATCCTCAGCACCGCACTGGTGCAGCCGGTTGCCGTCGCCACCGCGCACGCCACGCCGGCGCGGGCCACCGGCGGCACCGCGGTAGCCGGCCACGGCCCGGTCGTGGGCCCGCTCCCGCCGGACGCCCGGCCCCGGCACGGCGCGAAGGACAACGCCCGGCCTCCGGCCGAGCCGCCCGCGGTCGCGGCGGCCGGCCCCGCCCGGGCCCGTTCCCTCGTACGCGCGGCGGACGCACCGCCGCAGCCGGGCGCCGCCACCAACCTGCTCATGCACCCCGGCTTCCTGGTCGGCGACACCTCGCTGGCCCTGTACTTCGACGCGGCCGACAGCGACGTCGCCCGTTGGAAGGCATGGACGATCGACCTCACCGACCAGGCCACCGGCGAGGTCCAGCAGTCCGCCCCGCTGACCCCGGCCGACCTGGCCGCCTGCGGAGCGCCCCGGGCCTACTGCCGGGCGCTCGGCGCGGCCGGCGGCTGGACGATCGAGGCCGGCCACCACTACCAGGCCGCCATCGACTCGGCGTTGAACGAGGGCGGGGACGCGGTGTCCGACCAGTCGGCGCCGAGCACCCCGCGGACGACCATCGTGCCGCCGTCGATCCCGCCGCTGCAGGCGGCCGGCTGCGCGTGCAACGACGCGCTGGCCCCGGCCGCGCCCGCGCAGGCGTTCCGCGGGGCGAACGTCAACACCGCGACCGGGGACTACACGCGGCAGGAGACCGACGCCCGGATGCCCGCGCCGGGCATCCCGTTCGACGCGACCCGGCGCTACTCGTCGGCCAACCCGGTCGCCGGGGAGATGGGCATCGGCTGGGCCTGGACGTACGACATCCGGGTCGTGCCGGCCACCGACGACAGCGGCAGCGCCACGGTCATCGCCGAGGACGGCGCGCAGGCCACCTACCGGGCCGGAACCGGTGACGCCTACGTGCGGCCGGCCGGCATCCGCTCGGACCTGAGCCGCACCGCCGGCGGAGGCTGGAAGCTGGTCACGCCCGACCAGGAGAGCTACACCTTCGACGGGCAGGGCCGGCTGGTGTCGATCCTGACCACGCGCGGCCTGGGCACCACCGTGGCCTACCTGGCCCACGCGATGACGATCACCGACGCCGCCGGGCGGGTCGTGCAGGCCGCGCTGGACAACTCCGGCCGGGTGACCAGCCTGCGGCTGCCGGACGGGCGTACGACCAGGTACCGGTACACCGGCGCCGCGCTGACCTCGGTCACCGACGCCACCGGCGCGACCTGGGCGTACACGTACACCGGCGGGCGGCTCGCGACCGTGATCGACCCGCGGTGCGTCATCCAGCTGACCAACACGTACGACGCCGACGGCCGCATCGTCGCGCAGACCGACGCGGACGGCGCCAAGACGACCTTCGCGTGGGACGCCGGCAAGCAGCAGGCCACCACGGTCGACCCGGACGGCGTCGGCGTGGTCGACTCCTATCACGACAACGTGCTGCTGCAGAGCCAGAACGGCAACGGCGACTCGGTCAACGTCCGCTACGACGGGGCGCTCAACCCGAACCTCTCGGTCGACCCGCGAGGCAACCAGCAGGAGGGCTCCTACGACGGGGCCGGCAACCTGGTCTCGCTGACCGCGCCCGAGCCGTTCTCGCAGGCCGTCACCAACACCTACGACGCGCACAACAACCTGACCGCACACGTGGACGCGGCCGGCAAAGCGGCGCGGTTCGGCTACAGCGCGTTCGACGAGCTCGACCAGGTCACCGACCCGGTCGGCGACCAGATCGTCCTCAGCGTCGACGACCGCGGCCTGGTCACGGCGGTGAAGGACGGGCGCGGCAAGGTGACCGCGTTCGCGTACGACAAGGACGGCAACGCGATCGCCCGGACCTCGCCGCTGGGCGAGAAGACCGCGTTCGGCTACGACCGGACCGGCCGGCTGGTCTCCACCACCGACCCGCGCGGCACGGCCGGCCACGTCGACGGTGACGACTTCACGACGCGGTACAAGTACGACGAGGTCGACCGGCTGATCGCGACCTACCTGCCGGGCATCGAATCGCCGGCGCGCACGGTCTACGACTCGGTCGGGCAGGTCGTGGCCGGCATCGACCCGCTGGACCGGCGCACCGAGTACGACTACGACAAGGTGGCCCAGCGGCTGCTCGCGACCAGGGACGCGGCGGGCGGCATCACGCGCTCGACGTACACCGCGGCCGGGCGGGTCAGCGCGGCGATCGACGCCGAGGGTGACAGGACCACCTACCGGTACGACGGCCGCGGCTACCTGGTCGCCGTCGTCGCACCGCGGGGCAACGTGAAGGGCGCCGACCCGGCCGACTTCACCACCTCGTACACCTACGACTCGAACGGCGAGATGGTGCGCACCAGCCACCGCTACCCGGACGGCACCACCTCGGTGCAGGACGTCGCCTGGGACGAGCTCGGCCGGGCCACCAGATCGACCGACGAGCTCGGGCACAGCTCCACCGCCACGTTCGACGCCAACGGCCAGATCACCGGGATCACCGACCCGCAGGGCAACACCACCGCCTTCGGGTACGACGACACCGGGCGCCAGACCACCGCGCAGGGCGCGGACGGCAACTCGGTCAAGGTCGAGTACGACGAGGACGGCAGCCCGGTCAAGCGGACCTCGGCGACCGGCGGGGTCACCACCTTCACGTACGACGACGACGAGCGGCTGATCTCCCAGGTCGACCCGCGCGGCAACGTCGCCGGCGCCGACCCGGCCGCCTACACCACCAGGTACGTCTACGACGCGGCCGGCAATCTCACCACGGCGACCGACCCGGCCGGCGGGACGGTGAACGTCCGGTACGACGGGCTCAACCAGGTCACCGCGGCCACCGACCCGACCGGCGGGACGACCCGCTACCGCCACGACGACGCCGGCGAGCTGATCTCGACCAGTCCGGCCACGATCGACCGGGACGACCCGGCACCGACCGAATTCGACTACGACGCGCTGGGCCGGCTCACGTCCCAGCAGGATCCGAACGGCCACACCACCCACTACGACTACGACCGGGTGGGGCGGCAGACCTCGATCACCGATCCGCTGCACCGCACCACGCAGTACCGCTACGACGCGGACGGCAACCTGACCCAGACCGTCATGCCGGGCGCCGGCGACCCCGCCAAGCGGACCATCACCAACAGCTACGACCTGCTCGGCCGCGAGGTGCGCCGCCAGTTGGGCGGCGACGGTCCCGTCTACACATTCGGCTACGACGCCCACAACCGGGTGACCAGCCTCGGCGACCCGGACGGCACGCAGAGCCAGGCCTACGACAACGCCGACGAGCTCACCCAGGTCACCCGGGGAGCGCGGACCTTCAAGTACGGCTACGACAAGTCGGGAAACCTGACCTCGACCAGCCGGCCCGACGGCACGACGATCACCTCGGGCTACGACGCGTCGCAGCGGATGACCTCGCTCGACGTGCAGGGCGGCCCGGCCGGCGGCGGCACGACCAGCTACACCTTCGGCTACGACCCGGCCGGGCGGCTGCTGACCACCACCGGGCCGAGCGGCACCGGGCTGGTCACCACCCGCGGGTACGACGCCGATGGCCGGCTGTCCTCAGTACAGACGGCAACCGGGCAGACAACAACCGGGCAGACGGCCGCGGACAAGTTCACCGTCCAGCGCAACGCGGCCGGCGACCCGACCATGATCACCACCAGCCGGGGCGACGCCAAGCAGGACGTCGCGTACGCGTACGACGCCCGGCACCGGCTCACCTCGGCCTGCTACCAGGCGACCACGTGCACCGACAAGACCTCGGCCGCCGGACGGATCGACTACAAGTACGACGACGTCGGCAACCGGCTCTCGCAGACCCTCAGCGGGTCGTTCGGCAAGGGCCGCACCAGCTACCAGTACGACTCGGCCGACCAGCTCCTGGCCGCGAGCAACGGCAAGGACACCACCCGGTACGGCTACGACGCGATGGGCAACCAGAACGCCGCCGGCCCCGACCGGTTCACCTACCAGCTCGACCACAGCATGTCGTCGGCCACGGTCGACGGCCGGACCAGTGACTTCGTCAACGACGCGCACGGCCTGCAGCTGACCGCCACGACCGGATCGGCCACCCGCCGGTGGGACTGGGACGTCAACGCCTCGGTGCCGCAGGTGGCCGGCGAGACCCGTACCGGCGGCTCGTCCGGCAGCTCGCTCGGGTTCGTCGACGGGCCGGGTGGCCCGCTGGCGGTGCTCGACGCCGGGCAGCAGGCGGGCGCGCACACCGTCGGACCGGACTGGCTGGGCGGAACGGCCTCGCTGTTCTCGCCGGACGGCACCACCGAGGCCGGCTACGACTACGACCCGTACGGTCAGGCCCGCACCGACGGCACCGCCGGTTCGGCGACGCCGGCGGTCGCCAGCCCGATCCAGTTCGACGGTGGCTACGCCGACGATCTGCTCGGCGACCGGTACAGCTTCCCGGCCCGCTCGTACGACCCGTCCACCGGCCGCTTCTCCGGGACCGACCCGGTGGCGGCTCCGGCCGGCTCGGCGGCGGGCAGCTCGTACACATACGTCGGTGACCGGCCCACCGAGCTGGTGGATCCGTCCGGCGCCGCACCCTTCGACCCCGCCGACCAGGCGACCCACGACCAGGCGTTGCGGCTCGCGCTGTGGCAGCTCGACGCGCGGTACGGGCCGACCAACGTGTACGGCGACGTCCCCGAGCGGCGGATGCTGAACAATGTCGCCGGCCGGATCAGTGCCAAGACGGTGAATCCCCAACCGGACGAGCGCCTGACCGGTTACCCGGACATCATCGCGACCGCCGGCAACGCGACCTTCGTCTGGGACGTCAAGCACTTCGGCGACCAGCTCAGTGCGCGCAAGTACACGAACGGGGCGGACGTCGGTACCTTCAACTCCCTGCAGCTCACCCGGTACGTGAACGCGCTGGCGGCCAAGGGATATCCGAACGTCCAGCGCGGCCCGGACATCGTGCCCGCCTCGGAGACCGATGCGAACGGCGACATCCTGCGCATCTTCTCCTCCGCCGACTGGTGGGTCGGCCAGCCGGCGGGCCGCCGCCAGGCGACCAACGCCAGCGGGATCATCTATTACCAGAAGAGCCGGCCGCAGCAGCGCAAGCAGCCGGCGAAGAAGAAGAACAACCAGGCCCAGGGCACGCAGGGTGCCCAGCAGGCGGCGCCGGCGACCCCGCCGGTCACCACCCCGGGAACCGGCTCCACGACCTCGCCGCCGGTCACCATGGATCCCGGCGCGGTCGAGTCCGATCCGGTCGGCGACCTGATCATCGGGGCGGGCGTGGTGGTCACCGTAGTCGTCATCGGCCTCACCCTGCCCGAGGACGCCGTGGTCGTCGGCGGCGCGGCCGTCATCGACGAGGTGGCCGGCACCAGCCTGGTCGAGGACGGCGTCGGCTTGGTGAAGAGCATGTTCGACCTGGCAGCATGAGTTGACCGGAGAGGCGCCGGGATCGGTCCGGCGCCTCCCCTCATGTCCGCCCTGACCGAGGAGCACATGTGAGCGACGTCGTCCAGCGGCCCGGGCCGCCGCCGACCCTCGGCCTCTACCTGGACAGTGGGCTCGGCCAGCCCGCGACGGCCGACGTCCTGCCCCGGGTCGTCGAGGACGTTCAGGCTTTGCTGCAGCGCACAGCCGACCCGGTTCCTCGGCCGGAGTCCCTGGGGTTCGCGGTCAACCGCGGCCCGATCGGCGGCGCCCGCTACCGGAAAGGCATCGACGACCTGCGGGCGAAGCTGCGGGCCGGCTCGCTCGAGGAATGGCAGATCACCTTCAAGGCGGGCCGCACCGACTCGGTCGCCGGTCTCGACTGGCAGGCGATCCCCGACGACCCGGCCGCGTCCCTGCAGATGTCGCTGATCGTCTTCCCGCCGGTCTGGCCCCCGGACCGCGTCGACGCGGTGGCGGAGGACCTGGTCACGCTCGTGAAGGCCTGGGCGTCGCCGCTCGCTCTCGTATGGGGCGCGGTGACCTACGACCGGCTGCTCCCGAAACCGTCCCCCTACGAGCGCTGGTACGGCCTCGGCCACCGGCACACGGCCCCGCGGAGCCGCGACTACCTGCGGGGCTACTACTGGGCCAACCTGCTCACCGGCGGCCACCTCGCACGGCTGGCTCCGCTCGAGCCGGAGGACGACATCCGCGTCGAGGACGTGCCGTCCTCCGCCGGGCGTACGGTCCTGGTCCGCTCCACCCACCCGATCAGCCGGTTCGACAACCAGCGCCTGGCCGCGATGAAGCAGTTCCTCGCCCCGGCCCTGTTCCCGGCCGACTCCCCCACCTACCGCGGCTACCCGCTGCGCATCATCGCCGATTAACGGACCGGGGAGGCAAACGTCACCGGCCCGCGGTGCACAACGGCACAGACGCAGCCGTCTTAGTGGTGCGGCCCTCGAAACGGTTCCGGGGCGAAACTGCGCACCTAGGAGCGGTAGTGACCCAGTACGAGGACATGTTCCGTGAGGCCTTCGAGTCTCACGAACACCTCGCCCCGAACATGGGCGCGGTGTACCTCGGGTCGCAGGAGCTGTACCGCAAATACCTGCGGCGCCGCCGGAGCGCCCAGGTCCTCGGCGGCGCGGTGCTCGGCGCCGGCCTGCTTGCCGCCGGCACCAACCTGCCGGCGGCCCTGCTGCCCGGCGCCACCGTCCCGGCCCCGCCGGTCCGCACCGATGCCACCGCTCCCCCGGCTGCGGTGCCGTCGCTGCCGTCGTCGCTGAGCCAGGCCGAACTCGGCCGGGATCTGGACGCCTACGGCAGGGCGGGCTACGGCTACGACGACGCGGTCGAGCTGGCCGCGCTCTGGCACACCAAGGCGGATCTCGGCTATGTGAAGGCGGAGGCGGGCAGTCTGCTGCTCGCCGGCCGGACCCTGCCGATCCCGCCGCATCCGATCCGGGTCGACCCGCAGACCGCGAACCCGGGCGCCGAGGCGGCAACCCGGGCGTTCCACGACGCCGGCTACACGTACGACGACGCCGCCCGGCTGGCCGCGCTGTGGAAGCTGCCCGACCCGTCCGACGCCAAGGTCGCGGCCGGCGCGAAGCTCGAGGCGGGCCGGCCGTTGCCGTTCGGGCCGGCGGGGGGCGCGCTGCAGAAGTACTGGAACGCGGGCTACGACTCCACGGACGCCGAGAAGCTGGCCCGGATCTGGCACGTGTCGGTCGACCAGGCGAAGGTCCAGGCGGGCCGGATGCTGCTGGCCGGCAAGCGGCTCCCGATCCGGCCCTGACCCGGCGGCGAACGGGCGGGGTAGTTTGTCCACTCTGGACTCCACGCGGTGGTGCCGGCCTCTAGGCTGAGGTCCCGGAGCCGCCGGGACCAGAAGGAGGCCGTTCGTGTCCACCGACGACGCCGTCACCGACATGTTCGTCAAGACCTACGCCGATCGGAGCTACCGCTACCCGGCGATGGTTCGGCACAACGGCACCCTGCTCGCGTTCGCGATGGACGCCGATCGGCGCCTCTACTACGCCGCGCTCGACCCGGCGGCTCCGGTGCCCGACGGCGGCACCGGCCCCGCTGACACCCGGCTCTGGCCGGCCGAGGCGCAGCCGCTGCCGTTCGCCGCCGAACTGGCTTCGGTCGGGTTCGGCGTCGCCGATCAGGTCGCGCTGGCGACCGTACGCCGGGGAAGCGCCACGCCGGTGCCGCCCGGCACCCGGCTCCGCCCGGACGAGATCGACACGTTCCTCTCCAGCACCGCCCGGTTCACCGCCGACGTGCCGTTCCAGGTCCTCTCCGACGGCCGCTACGTCTACGTCTTCCGGCAGGCCATCACCGATCCCGAGCCGGCCGCGGTGGACCACGCCCGCACGACGCTGAACAATCCGGCGGCCGACGCGTCCGCTCGCGCGAAAGCCCAGGCTCTTCTCGCCGACCACGCGAACATGGCCTACCTGACCGATGCGGGCGGCACGCCGGTCCCCGACGAGCACGGGCTGCCGATCCCGTTGGTCGCCGGCACCCTGCTGGTCGACCGGTTCGTGCTGGTCGGCGACGTCCTGGCGGCCAAGCTGGAGGTGCGGTTCCAGCGCAGCCGCAGCCGGACCCGGCCGGCCGGCGCCGCCGACACCCTCGGCGCGGCCGACCTCGACCAGCGGCCGTTCGTGGAGCCGAGCCAGCAGCTGCGGTTCGTGCGCGGCCTCACCGACGGACGGTTCTGCGTCGCGCTGGTGCCGACCGCGGTCGCCGAGGTCTTCCGCTGGCAGCTGTTCGCCTACACGGCCGGCGGCGCCGAGCTCTGGTCCTACAGCGTCGAACGCTCCGACGACGGGCTGTTCGACACCCAGGGCAGCCAGGCCTACACCTGCCCCGATCACCCGGACCTCTATGCCCTGTCGGCCGGCACCTGCCCGCGCCCGATGGTCGGCGACGACACCCAGATCTGCGGAGACACGCTGATCCCGCGCATCGACATCGGTGGCGCCTCGGGCTCGGCGCTGGCCTTCCCGCTCTCCGGCGGTTCGGTCTCCGTGCGGGGAGCGCTCGCGATCGGCCCGGAATACACGGTGGAGGCGTGGCTGCGGCCCGATCCGGCCGGCCGCGGTGACCGGGCGCTGCTGAGCTGTTCGACCGGCCCCGAGCTTGCCGGCCCCTCGGTGTACGTGGTGGACGGCACCGCGATCCGGACCGGCTTCGGCGACACCCACCGCTGGTACGACGTGACCAGCGGACCCGTTCTGACCCCGGATGCCTGGCAGCACCTCGCGATCTCCTTCGGCGACGGGACCCTGCGGATCTACGTCGACGGTGTGCTCCGCTACGTCACCGACGCGCTGGCCGGCAGGTTCCCGGCCGCCACCGCGCCCGAGGTGATCGGCGGCGGGTTCTCCGGCGTCCTCGACGAGCTGCGCGTCTGGTCGGTGGCGCTGGCCGCCGACGACATCCGGATCGGCCGGCACCGCCGCCTGACCGGCCTGGAGACCGGCCTGGCCGGCTACTGGCGGCTCGACGAGTCGACCGGCGGCACGGTCTGGGACCTGAGTCCGGCCGGAGCGTCGGGACAGCTCACCGGTGCCCGCTGGGTGACCTCCGACGCGCCGATCGCCGAGAGCGCGGGGCTCAGCCGCTCCCCGGTCCGGCTCCTCGGTTGCACCGGCGCGGGCGGCCTGAGCACGGCGGTCTACTACCGGCAGGAGCCGGGTGCCGCCGGTTACGACGGCCAGGCCAAGCCGGTCAAGCAGGCGGCCCGGCTCTTGCTGGCCGCCATCACCGCAACCGGCGGCGAGGAGCCGCCGAGCATCACCGGGACCGGCGGCGAGGAGCCGCCGAGCATCACCGTGCTCGACTTCGGGGTGGCCTCCGACGGATCGCTGGCCCAGCTGCCGGTGGCGGTACCGGTCAGCACCCTCTCGGCGACCGGCGCCGACGGTGACCCCACGGCGCTCGTGCAGGCCGTGCTGGCCGCGCAGACCCAGGTCGCGGAGCGGCAGGACGTGGTGCTCGACCTCGCCGCCGAGGTGGCACGCTACGAGCAGACGCTCGCCGCCATCGACGCCGCCGGGACCATCGGGCCGCAGATCCCGGTGCCGGCCGACTTCCCGCAGGTGGGACTCGACGTCAACGCGCTGGTCAAGGCCAAGGCCGACCTCGCGATGCTGTACCAGCCGGGCATCGGCCTGCCGGACGACCAGAAGGCCGCCCAGATGAACGCCGACCGGCTCGTCATCGTGGCGAAGACGACCGCGCTGCAGACCGCGACGGCGCAGATCGGCACGCTCCTCGCCACCGCCCGGCAGGCGCTTGCCGACGCGCAGGCGGGCCTGGCGGCCGATCGGGCCGCGCTGGGCGCCGCCGAGCGACGGCTCAACGCCGATTCCTCGCTGCCGATGCCGCTGCTGAACATGGACGGCCGCGGCCTGACCGTCACCGGCGCAACGCTGGGCTTCGCCCGCAGCGCCGATCCGCCGACGCTGTTCGACAGCGCGCTCGGCCGGCTGATGCTGTATTTCCGCGGGACCGACGGGCAGTTCCTGGTGGCGTACTACAGCGCCTCGACCGAGCGGGCGAGCTGGACCGTCCCGGCCGGGACCGGGCTGCTGAGCTTCCTGGCCCGGGCCACCGACGCCGAGCTGGACGGCCTGCGGATCACCCTGAGCCCGGGCGCGACCGAGACCACCTGCACGCTGGAGGTGAGCCTGGACGGGCCGCCGGTCACCGAGACCTGGAACCGGCTGCCCCGGGACGGAGCCGCGCTGGCCGCCGTGCTCAACGGAACCGCGGACGGGCCGGCGTACGACTACGCCGCCGACGCCTCGTCGTCCCGGCCGGGCACCGACCTGTCCGGCGGTTCCCTGCTGATCGGGGTGGACGCCCGGATCGCCCGGGGGGACGTCTCGCTCGGCGACGCCACTCCCGGTGGCGCCACCGGCGCGTGCCGCTGGTTCGCGGCGGCCCCCGGCACCACGGTCGACTTCGGTGGATCGGACACGAGTGTCGCCGTCCTGGCCGAGACCGCCCTCGCCCTCGACGGGTCCCACGACGGGGTCGCGGTGCCGGACGCGCCCGGCCTCACGATCACCGGCGCGATCACCGTGGAGGCCTGGGTGCGGCCGACCGCCACCGACAGCATCCGCAACGTGCTCAGCCGGGGAGACAACGACGGCGAGGTCTACCTGCGCATCCTCGGCAATCAGTACCAGGTCGGCTGCTACGACGGCCACGACCACTACGCGGCGGCCCCGGTGCTGGCGACCGACCTCGGCAAGTGGGTGCACCTGGCCGGCGTCTACGACGGCACGACGTGGCGGCTCTACCGCAACGGCGTACCGCTGGCCGCGACCGCGGACGCGGTCGGCGCCATCGCGACCGAGCCCGGATGGGCGATCGGCATGACCAGCGACGGCCGGTCCCGGTTCTTCGCCGGGGACATCGACGAGGTACGCATCTGGGCCCGCTCGCGGAACGCGCAGGAGATCACCGACGGCATGAACCGCCGGCTCTCGGGCACCGAGGCCGGCCTGGCCGGTTACTGGTACGGCAACGGCGCGACGTTCATCGACCACACGGTCAACGCTCGCCACGGCACCGCGCACGGCAAGCCCACGGCCGCGCCCTCCCCCGACCCGCTGACGCGCCTGTCCGGCTTTGACGCGGCCGGCGACCGTACGGTCGAAGCCTGGGTGTGCGGCACCGGAACCGGACCGGTCAGCCGCCTGCTCGTGCACCGGTCCCCGGACTCGGCCTACGGGCTGGCCGTCCGGACCCAGAACACGGCCGTCCACTTCGACGGAACGACCGACCAGGTCATCCAGCTCGCCGACTCCCCCGCGCTCGACTCGATCACCGGCCCGGTCACGATGGAGGCGTGGATCCGGCCCAACCGCTCGGATCAGGTCCGCACGGTCGTGGCCCACGGGTACGTGCCGACCCCGGCGGCCGAGGTCACCCTGCGCATCAACGGCGGAAACTACGAGACCGGCAACTGGCGGGGCGCGAACGGCGCGGCCGGCATCCTCGTCCCGATGGATCCGCACGACGTCGGCACCTGGGTCCACCTGGCGAGCGTGTTCGACGGCAGCGCCTGGCACCTGTACCGCAACGGCGTCGAGATCGGCCGGAAGGCGGACACCCTCGGGGCCCTCGCGATGGGGCAGGTGCCGTGGACGATCGGCAACTCGCTGCCCCGGGACCGGCCGTTCTCCGGGGAGATCGACGAGGTCCGGATCTGGCGGGTGGCCCGCAGCGCCGCCGAGATCGCCGGCGGGATGGCCACGCGGATGTCGGGCGCCGAGCCCGGCCTGGTCGGTCTCTGGCGGTTCGACGACACCGGCAAGGGCCAGGGGCAGCCGCTGATGCGCGACCACACCGTCCAGCAGAACAACGCGCCGGCGTTCGCCCGGGCCACCGGTGTGCCGGGCGGGCTGCCCGGACCCGGGCCGATGTACGCGGCCGTCTTCAGCGTGGGCGGCCAGGGCGTGGAGACGGTGTCGGCGTTCCCGGCCCGCACCTGGACTCATCTCGCCGGGGTCTTCGACCAGTCCTACGGCGTCCGGCTGGCCGGACCCGGGTCCTATCTGGACGCCGGGGCGTCCGCGACCCTCGATCTCGACCAGGACCTCACGATCGAGGTCGGCGTCCAGCTCGACGACCTGGCGTCCCCGCAGGGGCTGGTGAGCCGGGGGACGTTCGGCGACGGCACCGACGACGACGTGCCGTACGCCCTGTGGGTCAACGGCAACGGCGGCATCACCTTCGCGTTCGAGGACGTGGCCCACACGCCGGTGCAGTTCGGCACCCCGGCCGGGGCGGTGTCGGCCGGACGGTTCGCGCGGATCGCGGTCACCCGCAAGCACTTCGTCTCGGTCGACACCGACGCGGCCAAGACCGGGACCACCGTCGTCGTGGACAGCTGGGACGACATCACCATCTACGTCAATGGGTCGGTGGCGAGCACCACCCACTACCGGGGCAAGGCCGCCGGGTCGTGCGACAGCGGCACGGCCATCGGCCAGGTGCTCGGCTCGGGCGGACTGGTCTATTCACTGCGGGGCACGCTGGCCGAGGTGCGGCTCTGGAGCGTGGCCCGCGACGCGGCCACCGTGTCGGCACCGATCAAGGGCACCGAGCTCGGACTGGCCGCCTGGTGGCGGCTCGAGGACGCGACCGGCACGGTGGCCACCGACAGTAAGGCCGGCCATCCCGCCTCGCTGCGCGGCGCGGCCGCGTGGGTGGTCACGCCCGACCCGAACGGTTCCGCGCTCTCCGTCCTCGTCGACGGTCAGCCGCAGGCCACCGTGCCCCTGAGCCGCACCGCGGTCACGGCCCGGCCGCTGAGCGCCGAGGACCCTCAGTTCAGCCTCGGCGCGCTGAGCAACGCCGCCCGGTCGGAGCTGCTCCGCGGCCAGTTGGAGGAGGTCCGCGTCTGGCGGGTGGCGCGCACCACCGAGCAGATCCGCAACAACCTGTTCGGCCGGCTGACCGGCGACTTCGCCGACCTGATCGCCTATTACACGATGGACGCCGGGGCCGTGCTGACCGACGGCGGCCTGCACGGCAACGACCTGCCGATCGTGGCCGCACCCTACGTGCTGTCGACGGCGCCGATCGGGGAGGACACCCCGCTGGCCCGCAACGTGCTGACCGGGATCGCCAGCCGGTTCAACCGGCCGCTCGCCAGCGCCGCGGCCGCCGCCGAATACTCGGCGTTGGAGACGGCCTCCGACGGAACGCCCGGCGCCACGTTCCGGCGCGCCTACGGGTACGTCGATCCGGCCGGCGCCTGGCGCCTGGTCACCGGTTTCACCGTCGGGGCGATGACCGCCGAGTGGGTGGGCCAGGCCCAGTTCGACCCGCAGCTGATCGGCTATCTGGAGGGCGCGCCGCCGGTCCCGAGCGAGAACCTGACCGCCGAGGACACCTACGCCGGGACCGGCTCGGTCACCCTCACCGAGGCGACCAGCACCACCTACACCTACGCCAGTTCCCGGGACTCAGGATTCGACTCCAGTTTCGAGCTGTCGGCCGGGCAGGGCGCCGAGGCGCAGACCTTCGTCGGCCTGATGGAGATCGAGGCCCCGCTGGGGGTCGGGGTCGGCCAGGTCGAGCTGACCAGCGCCGTCGAGGGTGGTTTCAGCGTCGGCGCCAAGGCCAACTTCGAGATGTCGTTGTCCTGGCTCGACGACTCGCAACACGGCACCGGGCTGAGCCGCACCCGGGTCAGCAGCCTCAGCCTGACCGGGAACAAGGAGCAGACCCCGGAGCACACGGCGGTGGGGGCCCGGTTCGTCCCCGACAACGTGGGCTTCGCTCTGGTGCAGTCGCAGACCGCGGACGTGTTCGCGCTGCGCCTGGCGCACACCGGGGCGCTCATCGCCTATCAGATGCGGCCGAACCCCGACATCCCCACGGACTGGAACATCATCACCTTCCCGATCAACCCGCTCTACACCAAGCAGGGTGTGCTGGACGGCAAGGTCGGTGGGGACGCCGACCGCGACTATCCGAACGCCGGCCGGTACAGCCCGGACATCAGCTACTTCAAGCCGATCGAGGCGTACGCGCTGAAGAACCAGATCCAGCGCGAGGAGCAGGAGCTCACGACGCTGTTCGCCCAGCGCAGCGTCGACCCGAACCAGCTCTCCGGCGGCACGCTGCCGACGGCCGGCCTGCCCACCCGGCAGAACCTGGTCAACACGTACGTCTGGACCGCCGACGGTGGCCAGTTCGCCGAGACCGAGCAGGGCATGGACACCTACGCGGAGAATGCCTCCGGCGCCTACGCCTTCGCCGGTATGGCCGGGCTGAGCGCCAACCTGGACGTGAGCATCTTCGGCGCGGCCGTCAGCTTCGAGCTGACCGCCATGTTCGGCGGCCACCTCAACCTGTCGATCACGAAGACCGCCGACTCCGAACACGAGTTCGGCGTGGACGCCTCGGTCGCCCCCGACACCGACATCACCGCGGTGGTGGGCACCCAGCGGGTCAAGGTCCCCGGCAAGGTCGACGCGTACCGCTGGATGACCTTCTATCTGGCGCCCCGCCCGGAGAACCACGACCTGTTCTTCAACCAGGTGGTCGACCCGATCTGGCTGGCCCAGAGCGGCGACGCACCGGCCGTCGCGCTGCGCCAGGCCCGCCAGGACACCAAGCGGCCCGCGGCCTGGCGGGTCCTGCACCGGGTGACATACGTCAGCCGGGTGCTGGCGCCCCTGTCCGACCAGTCGCCGCCGCTGGAGCAGGCGCTGCACAAGCTCGACATCGCCAGCAACTACGAGCTCATCCGCACCCTGGAACCGCTGGTGCGGGGCAGGACCGCCCGGTACGCGGACTTCGAGCCCGCGGTACGGACGGCGGTGCTGCGCTACCTGCCCGACCTGAGTGCCGACGTGGACCAGATCCTCGCCTACCTGGTGCTCTACTACGGCATCCCGGACGCCCCGCAACTGACCGCCTGACACGGTGCGATCCACTGTGCCGGGCTGGTGTCACCGCCGCCCCCGACCGCGGCACGCGGCCGGGCTCAGCCGAGACAGGCCTCCGGCAGCAGGAACCAGCGCAGCTTCTCGAACGCCGGCGGCAGGTCGAGGCGCAGGCCGTCCGACGGATCGGGCCGGCCGGTCAGGATGGCGCGGGCCTCGTCCAGGTAGCCGGCCAGCGCCTCCTCGCCGACCAGGCCCCCCGAGCCGCTCGAGCCCCTCGAGCCCCGAGAAGAAGCGGTGCCGTCGGCATCCAGCTTCAGGTCCGCCAGGCGGACCGGCGGGGCCACATGCCGTACGTGCGTCCAGAGGGCGGTCCGCGGGTCGAAGCGGTACTCCGGCAGCAGCCGGGCCCCATACCGCGCTACCAGCCCGACCGCCTCGATCAGGTAGTCGGCGACGGTGTCGGAGACGAAGTAGTTCAGGTTGAGCCGGGTCCAGCCCGGTTTGATGCCCTCCCAGCCGTCCAGGATCTCGACCTGGAACTCGTGGGAGTGGGCGTCGTCGATGCCGAGCAGCCGGTGCCCGTACGGCCCGGCGCAGGAGCATCCGCTCCGGGCCTGGATGCCGAAAAGGTCGTTGAGCAGCGCCGCAACGAAGTTGTGGTGCAGGTAGCGCTGGGTCGGCTGGGTGTGGCCCGCGCGAACCTGGAACGAGACGATCGACAGGCGTTCCGCGTCGAGGTCGCCGAGGATCTCGATGCGGTCCTCGGCCGTCCAGCGGGCGCGGGCCCGCTGCCACAGTTCGCGTTCGCGGGACTCGATCAGGTCGGTGCCGACCGCGTCCTTGACCGCGAAGACCAGGCCGGCCCGGATCGACTCGACGATCGCCGGGGTGCCGCCCTCCTCGCGGGCCACCGGGTCGGTCAGGTAGCGGTGGCCGGTCGGGTCGACGTAGGCGACCGTGCCCCCGCCCGGGACCACCGGCACCCGGTTGGTCAGCAACCGCCGGTCGACGACCAGGACGCCCGGGGTCTGCGGGCCGCCGGCGAACTTGTGCGGGGACAGGAACACCGCGTCCTTGTCGGCCATCGAGATCGGCGCGTACGGCCCGGCCGCCGCGTAGTCCCACACCGACAGGGCACCGTGCTCACGCAGCACCCGCGACACCGCGGCCGTGTCGGTGCGGATGCCGGTGACGTTCGAGGCGGCGGAGAAGCTGCCGATGCGTAACGGCCGGCCGGCGTACGCCCGAAGCGCGCGCCGCAGCGCGCCGAGGTCGACGTGCCCGGTGTGATCGGAGTCGATCTCGACGACGTCGGCGATCGACTCGCGCCACGGCAGTTCGTTGGAGTGGTGCTCGTAGGGGCCCACGAAGATCACCGGACGGTCGGCGGCCGGGATGTGGCTGCTCAGCGCGTACCGCTCGTCGAGGGCCTCCGGGATGCGGAGGCCGAGGATCCCGGTGAGCTTGTTGATCGCGGCCGTCGCGCCCGAACCGCAGAAGATCACCACGTGGTCGGGACCGGCCCCGACGCTGCGCCGGATGATCTCGCGGGCCTCTTCGCGCAGCGCGCCGGTCTGGGCGCCGGTCGCGGAGACCTCGGTGTGCGTGTTGGCGTAGCGGGTCAGCACCTGGTCACGGATGAAGTCCTCGACGAAGTCGAGCGCCTGCCCCGAGGCGGTGTAGTCGGCGTACGTGATCCGCCTCGGCCCGAAGGGGCCGTCCACCACCTGGCCGTCACCGACCAGCCCGTTCCGGATCCGCTCCAGCATGCCCACGTCTCGTCCTCCCCATCGAGCGACGCCTTACGCGCCTAAGTATGCCTAGGCCCGGCTGAACATCGGTTCCGCGCCGAGATAGGTAAGTGCTTCCGATGTGGCGGCTCCTGGCCCGGCCGAGGATCGATACATAGATCCGGTGACCGATCGATACACGGATCCGGCGACCGATCGATACGTGGATCCGGCGACCCGATCGATACCTGGATCCGGCGACAAGGAGAAGAGAAATGAACATGCACCCGGTAATGCTGATGATGCTGGCCAACCAGCGTCAGCGCGAACTCGTCGACGAGGCCGACCGGCACCGCCTGCTCACCAGCGCCCTGGAGGCCCGCAAGGGCCGCCGGGCTCGGAAGGGGCGAAAAGCATGTGCGGTGCGCGGGCAGCCCACCGGTAACGTGGCACCGTGCGACCCCTCCGCGGTGGTGCCGGCCCGGTGATGATCGGCCGGGAGAGCGAGCTGCGCCAACTGGCGCGGCTCGCTTCGTCGCGGGAGCCGGCGGTCGCGCTCATCGCGGGTGAGCCCGGCATCGGCAAGACCCGGCTGGTCCACGAACTGCTGGCGAGAGTGTCGGCCGACACGGTCGTTCTCATCGGCCAGGCCGAGCCCGGCTCGCTCTCCAGGCCGTACGAGGTGCTCCTCGACGCCATCGACGGCCGTCCCGAGGTCGACGAGGAGCAGCTGGCGGCGCTGGCCGATCCACGGCGTAGCCCGGTCGAGCGCCTGCACACCGGTCTCGCCATCGTGTCCGATCTGATCGGCGACTCCCCCGCGGTCATCGTCTTCGAGGATCTGCACTGGGCCGACTCGGAGAGCGCGGCGCTGTTCGAGCGGATCGCCGACCAGCGCGGGCCCCGGCTGCTCATCGGGACGTACCGGCCGGACGAGGTGACCCGCCGTCAGCCGATGGCCGGGCTGCTGGCGCGGATGGAACGCCGGCACGCGGTCACCCACGTACTCCTGGATCGCCTGACGCCG
Source organism: Actinoplanes sp. (assembly GCA_036402935.1). GTDB lineage: Bacteria > Actinomycetota > Actinomycetes > Mycobacteriales > Micromonosporaceae > Actinoplanes. Next base: position 7,297 of record DASWRZ010000060.1, on the reverse strand, counting down.
TCGCAGACGGCGACGTTGCTGGCGGCCGCCACCGGCGCTCCGGCGCCGGTGCGCGCCGCGACGGCGCTGCATCACCGCACCGGCGGAAATCCCTTCTTCCTCGAGGAGCTTCTGCGCGCGCTTCCCGGGTACGCGGTGGAAGACCTCGTCGAGCAGCCACTCCCCTGGAGCCTGGGCGACCTGCTGCGCAACCAGGTCGACGGCCTCGATCCGGTCAGCCACCGTGTCGTCGAGGCGGCCGCCGTCCTCGGCCAGCGCATCCCGTTCGACCTGCTCGCCGACGTGACCGGCACCGGCGAGGACGCGCTCGTCGCCGTGCTGCGCGACCTGGTCACCCGCGGTGTCCTGGCCGAGTCGGGCGAGGACGAGTTCGCGTTCCGGCACGCCCTGGTGCGCGAGGCGATCAGCGAGCAGATGCTGGGGCGGCAGCGTCGCCGGCTGCACGAGGCGGCGCTGGAGGCCCTGCTGCGCGCCGGCGGCTCCGACCCGGCCATGGTCGCGCACCACGCCTGCGGCGCCGGCCGGTACGACGACATGATCGCCGCGGCCCGCACCGGCGCCGCGCTCTACCTCTCGATCGGCTCCGCCTACCAGGCCCTGCAGCTGGCCGAGATGGGCCTCGACGAGGTGCCCGACGACACCGAGCTGCTCGCCTCCGCCGCCCGCGCGGCCTGGCTGGCCGGCCTGCTCGAGGACGCCATGCGGTACGCCCGGCACTGGCGGGAGCTCGCCGGCACCCCCACCGACCGGGCCGAGGCGCTCTACCTTTTGGTCCGCATCGCGTGGGAGTCGCGCGCGGCCGACGAGACGCGCGCCCTGACCGACGACATCGAGACGCTGATCGCGCAGCTGCCGCCCGGCGCCGGCCAGGCGCGGGCGATGACCGCGGTCGCCCAGTCGGCCTACCTGCGCGACGACCTCGACGCCGCGCTGCTCTGGTCCGAGCGCGCGCTGGAGCTGGCCGCCGAGTTCGACCTGCCCGCGATCCGCCTGGCCGCGCTGCTCGAGAAGGGCGCGACGCTCACCGAACTCCCGCCGACCGCCGCCGAGGGCCGCGAGATCCTGTCCGCCCTGGTCGACGAGGCCGAGAAGGCGGGCGAGTGGGTGCTGGCGGCCCGCGCCCTCAACGTCCTGGTGTCGGGCGAGCCACCCACCTCACCGGCCGACCACGCCGAGACCCTGGAACGGATGCGGGTCGACGCCGAACGCGCCGGCTTCGAGTCGCTCGCGGTGGCCAGCTACTTCCAGGGCCGGGCCCGGCTGGCGGTGCGCGGCGGAGACCTGCCGGGCGCGATCGCGGCGCTCGAGGAGGGCCGCGAGCAGGACCAGGGCTTCCTGCGCCGGGGCCGCTGGGCCGACTACCACGGGGTCTTCCTGGCCGGGCTCTACCTGGAAGCCGGCGAGCTCGACCAGGTCGAGGAGCTCATCGCCGAACTGGCCGCCCTGACCACCAACCTGGCGCCCACGATCCCCGGCCTCGCGTTCCACCTCGCCTGCCGCCGCCACGACCTCCCGGCCGCCGAGGCAGCGCTCGACCAGCTGGTCGAGGCCCTGTCCGAGCAGACGTGGCGCAGCGGCGAACAGGCCCACGACCTGGTCTCGGCCGCGCTGGAGCTGGGCCTGCCGGCACCCCGGCTCGACGAGATGGCGGAGGTGCTGCTCGACCACAACGTCTGGGACGCCTACCGCACGCTGGTGGAGGCCCAGCTCGCGGAGGCACGCGGCCACCACGCCGAGGCAATGGCCGGCTACCTCTCCATCGCCGACGCCCACGTCCTCGGGCCGGCAACCCAGGGAACCGTACGCGTCGGCGCCGCCCGCTGCCTGCTCGCGGCCGACCGGCGCGCCGAGGCCACCGCCCAGGTGGAGTCGGCCGCGGCCCGGCTGACGGAGTGGCGCGGCTGGCGGGTGGCCCAGCTCGCCCAGGTCCGCACCCGGCTGGGCCTGGCCCCGGCGGGCGCACCCGCGGCGGTGACCGGCCCGGCCGCGCTGACACCGCGCGAGCGCGAGGTGGCGGTGCTGATCAGCGACGGACTGACCAACTCGGAGCTGGCCCGCCGCCTCTACATCTCGCCGAAGACCGCCGCCGTCCACGTCTCGAACATCCTCCGCAAGCTCGGCGTCCCCTCCCGCACCGACGTGGGCTCCGCGCTCAAGCGCTAGTCCGGCCCGCGGCGGTGCCGGGTGGGTACTAGGTGGGCGGTCGTGCGATCGACGATTCACGGGAAAGCGAGCGCCCCGCTTCGCGCGTTTTGCTAGCTTTTGTGGGTGAAGCGGAGAGCGTTGCTCGCTGCTGCCCTCGTTTCGGTGGTCGCCGGGTGCGGCACCGACAAGAAGAAGGCCGGCGGCGGCAACCAGGCGCTCGACCTGTGGTGCTGGCCGGGTGGCTTGGGCACGAAGACCGTCGCGGCCGCGGTGAAGCAGTTTCCCGGGCTCACGACGAGGATTGTCGAGGGCGACTACCTCAGGACGCTCCTGCCGGTGATCAGCGGCCGGAAGGCGCCCGCGATCGCCGGGATCAAGGGCGAGGACATCACCACGATGCTGCCCCGCGCCGACCTGTTCGTCGATCTCAACACGCTCGGCGCGAGCGCGCTGCAGAACCAGTACCTGGACTGGAAGTGGCAGCAGGGCAGCACGCTGGACAACAAGCTGATCGGCTTTCCGATCGACATCGGGCCGACGGCGATGTTCTACCGGGCCGACCTGTTCGAACAGGCCGGGCTGCCCCCCAACCCGGCGGACGTGGCCGGGCAGATCCCGAACTGGCCCGCGTTCCTCGACGCCGGCACCAAGCTCAAGGCCAAGAACGTCAAGCTGGTCGCCAACGCCTGGGAGCTGTTCGCGGTCTGCTGCCAGCAGCAGAGCAAGCGGTTCGTCAACGAGAGCAATCAGTACATCGGTGACAGCGCCGACATCCATACGGCCTGGAACATCGCCGTCGAGGCGATCCAGCGCGGGCTGACGGCCGGGATCGCCAACGACGACAAGCGCTGGACCGGTCTGTTCGATCACGGGCAGGTGGCCACCGACTCGGGGGCGGCCTGGCACGCGGCCGACATGGTTCAGGCCGCGCCGTCGACCAAGGGTAGGTGGCGGGTGGCGAACGGTGCCGCGGACGGCGCCAACATCGGTGGCTCCTTCCTCGCGCTGCCGGTCGACGGGGCCGATCACCAGACGGCATTCCGGGTGATCAAGTGGCTGCTGTCACCCGGGAATCAGGCCAAGATGTTCACCGAGGCGGCGCTGTTCCCGTCGGCTCCCGCGGCGTACAAGATGCCCGAGCTGGTCGCACCGGATCCGTTCTTCGGTGGTCAGCGCACCACCGAGATCTTCGCCGTGTCGGCGGCGAAGAAGAAACGTTCGTTCCAGGCGCCCGCCGACGAGGACCTCCAGCTGGTCTTCGCCGCCCAGTTGCGGGCCCTGACCGCGGGCAGCGTGGACGCGGCCAGCGCGTGGACGACCGCCGTCGCGACCGGTCGTCAGGAGGCGCAGAGCCTGGGCGTGCTAATCGAGTGAGCCCTGGACGTCCTCGAGCGGGCGCAGGCGGGCGCGCGAATTCGCGACCAGATCGTTCACGACCTCCTCGGCCGACCGGGCCCGCGTCCACGACTGTCTTCTCGACCCGGCGTTCACCGAGCGCCTGCGCGAGCTGATGGCGGCGCACGGCACCCTGGCCGAAGATCTGACGGTCGAAATCACCGAGGGCGCGGTCATCGCCGATCCGGTTCAGGCCGCGGGCGTGCTGAGCGAGATCCGGGCGCTCGGCGTCCGGGTTTCGATCGACGACTTCGGCACCGGCTATTCGTCGATGAGCTATCTCCAGGAGATGCCGCTCGACAGGAGATGCCGCTCGACGAGCTGAAGATCGACCGCCGTGAGAAAAGCCGGAGTCTTCGCTTGAGAACAGCCGGGAATCTCGCTTTGAGAACAGCAGATCACAAAGAAACTCTTGACGAACGGCTTTGTTAACGTTCACAGTGACATCGACGCATGCCTCTGGGTGACGGGACGGTGACATGAGGACGTTCATCGCGATCACGCTCACGTTGATCACGACCATGTTCGGCGGGGCCGCGGCCGCACAAGCCGCCCCACCAGGCGGCCCGTGCGACATCTACGCGTCCGGCGGCACCCCGTGCGTCGCCGCCCACAGCACCACCCGCGCCCTCTACGCCGCCTACGACGGCCCCCTCTACCGGGTCGAGCGCCGGTCGGACCACGCCGGGAAGAACATCGGCCTGCTGAGCCGGGGCGGATATGCCGACGCGGCCGCACAGGACCGGTTCTGCGCCGGCACGACCTGCCTGATCACCAGGCTCTACGACCAGTCCCCCATGCACAACGACCTCACCGAGCCGCCGCGCGGCGGATTCAGCGGTCCCGCCATGGGCGGCGCCGACAATCTGCCGATCGCCGACACGGCGCCGATCACGATCGGCGGCCACAAGGCGTACGGGGTTTTCATCGCACCCGGAATGGGCCTGCGCGACAACGACACCCGCGGCATCGCGGTCGACGACCAGCCCGAGGGCATGTACTGGATCGTCGACGGGCAGCACTTCAACGGCGGCTGCTGCTTCGACTACGGCAACGCCGAGATCGACAGCCGCGACGACGGCAACGGGACCATGGAGACCAGCTACTTCGGCAACGCCGCCGCCTGGTACCACGGCAACCCGCCCGGCCCGTGGATCATGACCGACCAGGAGAACAACCTGGTGGGCTGCGTCAACCCGGGCAGCACGTCGAAGCTCTGCCCGAACCTGCCGAGCGTGACCTCCCGGTTCGTGACCGCCGTCGCCAAGGGCGAACCGCACCACTGGGCCTCTCTCGGCGGCGACGCCCAGCAGGGTCCTCTGACGACACTGTTCGACGGGCCACGGGTCGACGCGACCTACGACCCGATGCGCAAACAGGGCGCCATCGTGCTGGGCAACGGCGGCGACAACAGCAACAGCGCCCAGGGCACCTTCTACGAGGGCGTGATGACGGCCGGCTACCCGACCGACGCCGTCGACCAGAAGGTGCAGGCCGACATCGTCGCCGCGAAGTACGCCCTGCCGCAGCTGACCCTGACGCCGGGCCTGCAGACCTTCTCGCCCGGTGAGACCCGGAGCGTCGTCGAGGCGTACACCGGCAACGCCGCCGTGGCGGCGGCGAACGTCGAGCTCAGCCTCGACGTTCCCCCGGGTTGGAAGGTCGAGGCGACCGGTCCCGCGAGGTTCCGGACGGTCGCGGCCGGTCAGAGTGTGAGCACCACCTTCAACGTCACTTCCGGCCCGAGGGCCTTCAACGGCGACATCGTCGGCCGGGTCACCGCCGGCGGCCGGCGGCCGATCGCCACCACGGCCGCGAAGGTACGCAACGACAGCCCGATCACCGTCAACGAGTTCCGCGTCGGCACCGGCACCGACGCGACCGACTCCTACATCGAACTCGACAACGCGTCCGACCGCAGCGTCGACCTGTCCGGCTGGACCCTGACCGAGCACCCGACCCAGCAGGCGGTCTCCTCGACCGTGACGATCCCGGCCGGGACGAGAATCGCGGCCCACGGCCAGTATCTGCTCGGCCTGTCCACCTCCGGCCTCGCCGCCCCGAGCAAGCCGGGCGACGACACGCTCAACGTCCGGAGCACGACCGGCCTGACCATCGGCGACCCGATCGTCGTCGGCACCGGCGGTCGGGCGGAGGTCGCGAAGATCGCCGACATCCCGGCCGGCGGCGCCTCCGGACCCCGGATCGCCGGGCGGCTCGGCAACGCGGTCAAGCTCAACGGCGCCGACGAGTACGTCAGCCTGCCCACCGGAATCGTCAGCGCCCTCTCCGACTACACCATCTCGGCCTGGGTCGATCCGACCGCCGACGACACCTGGGCGCGCGTCTTCGACTTCGGCCGCGGCACCTCGGTGAACATGTTCCTGACCGTCAACGGCGGAGGAAACGGGCTCCGCTTCGGCATCACCACGGGCGGCAACGGCGCCGAACAGGACCTCACCGGCGGCGGCCAGCTTCCGCTGAACACCTGGTCACACGTCGCGGTGACGCTGTCCGGCACCACCGGAACGCTCTACCTCAACGGCACCCCGGTGGCGACCAGCGCCACCATGACCCTGAAGCCGTCCGCGCTCGGCAACACCAACCAGAACTGGATCGGCCGTTCGCAGTACCCCGACCCGTACCTCAACGGCGCGGTCGACGACTTCAACATCTACGACCACGCGCTGTCGGCCGCCGACATCGCCGCCCTGGCCGGTGGGCAGCCCGGCGCCGGCAACGTGGCCGACTACAAGTTCGACGAGACCGGCGGCGGCACCGCCCTCGACTCCTCCGGCGGCGCCCGCAACGCGGCCATCGTCAGCGCCGGGTCGGCCGCCACCGCGAGTACCCCGCTGTGGCAGCCCGTGCCCGACGGCCCGATCACGATTCCGGCCCGCTCGACCAACGTTCCCGTCACGAGCACGGCCGGCTTCAAGGCCGGGCAGAAGGTGGCGATCGGCTACGGCGACCGGCTCGAGGTCGCCACGGTGACCGCGGTCGGCAAGGCCGGCACCCAGGCCCGGCTGTCGGCACCCGCCGTGGCCGGCGCGACCAACCTCAAGGTCACTTCCACCGCCAACATCTCGGCCGGCGACCGGATCCGGCTGGACATCGGCGGACGGATGGAGACGGTCACCGTCGCGGCGGTCGGTACGAGCCTGGATCTGGCCGCGCCGCTGAGGTTCAGCCACTCGTCCAACCTGCCGTTCAGCTCCCGGGGAACCGGGATCACCTTCACCCCGGCGACCCGCTATCCGCACTCGAGCAACGAGCCGGTGCAGGCACTGGGCGGCGGAATCGTCCTCGACCGTCCCCTGGCCCGCGGCCATGCCCTCAACACCGCGGTGCGGGACTCCGCGGTGACGACGGCCGGCTACCAGGGAACGCCCGCGCCGGCCCAGTGGTTCGGCGGCCCCGCGCTCTCCACGAGCGCCGGCAGCATGGTCCTGCGTGACCGGCACGGCCTGGTCGCCGACAGCCTCGACTACGGGCTGCTCGTCGACCCGTGGGCCGCCGAAGGTGGTTGCGCGGTCAGCACGCCGCCCCTGGACCGCAGCGCGAGCCGCTTCCCCGACGGCACCGACACCGACCGCAACTGCAACGACTTCATCACGTCCAAGGCCACGCCCGGCGCGTCCAACCTGCTGGCCCTCGACCCGGGACCGCGGGTATCCCTGCAGAACGGGTCGGCGTTCATCAAGCACGACGACGACCTAGTCACCACCGGGCCGGTCACGTCTTCCCTCGACAAATC
>DASWRZ010000059.1:0-16812 GCA_036402935.1 Actinoplanes sp. | reverse complement strand
ACGCTAGACGAGACCGCGGCGGATCTTGTCAGGCGCCGCCCGCTCAGCATCGCACGCTAATAGATTGTCTATTACTAGACGATCTGCTAGCGTCCGATCTATGACAACGACATCCGCCATCTCCGGCCGGCGGCTCGCCGCCCTGGTCGTGCTCTGCGCGGCGACGATGATGACCGTGCTGGACGAGACCGTCGCGAACGTGGCCATCCCCTCGATCCAGCGCGATCTCGGCTTCGGCGGCCACCAGCTCTCCTGGGTGGTGAACGGCTACCTGGTGAGTTTCGGCAGCCTGCTGCTCCTGGCCGGGCGCATCGGCGACCTGATCGGGCGGCGGCGCGTGCTGCTCGCCGGCCTCGCCCTGTTCACCGCCGCCTCGCTGGCCTGCGGCCTGGCCCCCTCGGCCGCCGCACTGGTCTCGGCTCGCTTCGCCCAGGGCGCCGGGGCGGCCCTGGCCTCCTCGGTCGCCCTCGGCATGATCGTGTCGCTGTTCGACGACCCGGCTCGGCGAGCCCGGGCGATCGGGATCTACGCCTTCATGGCCTCGGCCGGCGCGTCCGCGGGCCTCTTCCTCGGCGGAGTCGTCACCGGCGTGGCCGGCTGGCGGTGGGCCTTCTTCATCAACGTTCCGGTCGGCGTGGTGATGCTGCTGCTCGGCCACCGCGTCCTGACCCCGGAGACCGGCACCGGGTTGCGGTCCGGCGCCGACTACCCGGGCGCGGTCCTACTGGTCGGCGGGGTCGCCGCGACGATCCTGGCCGTCGTCGATCCGGGCCGGCGGGCCGCGGCCATCCCGGCGGCCGTGCTTCTGGCCGGCTTCGCCGCTCGTCAGATCCGCGCCGCGCGGCCGCTGCTGCCCGTGGCGGTGCTGCGGTCGCGGCCGGTCGTCGGGGCCAACCTCGTGCTGGCGATCCTCGGCGGCTCGATGCTCGGCTTCCAGTACCTGATCACGCTCTACTTGCAGGACGTCCTCGGCTACAGCCCGGCCCGGTCGGGCAGCGCGATCCTGCCCATCGCGATCGGCATCGCCGGCCTGTCGCTGTTCGGCTATCCGCGGATCAGCCACCGCACCGGCCCGCGCGCGCTCATCGTCCCCGGCATGCTCACCGTCGCCGTGGGGATGTTCCTGCTGGTCTTCACCCCCACCCACGGCCACTACGCCGGCTCGGTGCTGCCCAGCATGCTGCTGTTCGCCATCGGCGGCGGCACGGCCATCCCCGCGGTCATGTCGACCGCCATGTCCGAGACCACGCCGGACGCGGCCGGCGCCTCCTCCGGTCTGCTCAGCACATCTCAGCAGGTCGGGTCCGCGATCGGGCTCGCCGTCCTGTCCAGTGTCGCGGCGACCACCACCACCGGCCTGACCGCACACGGACGCACGGCGGCGGCCGCGGCCGTCGGCGGCTATCACGTGGGCTGGGGAATCGGGGCCGCCCTGCTCGCCGCGGCGGTCGGCGTCGCCGCCGTCACGATGCGCCGGCCGAACGTGCCGAGCGCGCCGGAGCCCGACGAGTCATCAGCCCCGGCGGCCGAGATCCCGGTCATCGCCTGAGCCGGGACCGTCCATCAACAAATGGTGTTGTCGTAGATGATCTGGTTGGAGCCGAACTATGCTTACCGCCATGAGCCAGGACGTTCGTACTCCGCCCGCGATCGACCTCTCGATGCTGCTGAATCAGGCGGCCTACGCCGTCGCGAGCCGGCTCGGGGCCGCCCTCGCCACGATCGACGTTTCGGTCAAGGTCTACTGCGTGCTCAAGAAGGGCGTCGAAGGCGACTTCACCCAGGCCCAGCTCGCCGAGCGCGCCTGGCTCGACAAGACGACGATGGTCAACGTCCTCGACGAGATGGAACGGAGCGGACTGGCGACCCGCACGATGTCGCCCACCGACCGCCGGGTACGCGTCGTCGCCGTCACGGCCAAGGGCCGGTCACTGCTCGTTCAGGCCGACGCGCTCGTCCAGGCCACGTACGACGAGGTGCTGGGCGCTCTGTCCACCGCGGACCGGTCGAGTTTCGTCGGCGCTCTCGCCGCCCTGGTGGAGGGTCCGCTCGCGGCACCCTTCCACATGGAGGACCAACTCCCCCGCACCCGTCGCTCGCGGAGCTGACGGAGGTCCGCGAGCGGGTGAACGCGCCGGACGCGACGTGACGGCCGGCGCATCCGCCTCGTGACGTCGATCCCAGTCGATATGGCTGTTGATACGCGTCGATCGCTTTGCCAGGCTGGCGGGGTGAAGACTGACCTCAGACGTACGCTCATCGCCGGAGGCGCGGTCCTGGTCGTCGGATTCGTCCCGGCCGTGACCGACGCCGGGCCCGCGACGGCGGCGCCGGCCGCCCCGGCCGCATTGCACTCGACACGGGCGGCGGCGACCACCGCTCCGGGAAACTACGACGCGCGGCACGATCCGGCGGACGCCGGCCTGCTCGACACCAGGGCCGCCATGCTGGCGGCGAAGCCGTCGACGGCGGTCAGCGGCATGCGCGCCTCACTCGGCGAACAGGGCATCGTCGACGTCGATCCGCTGACCGGCACGCCGCGGCAGGTGGCGCGGCTCGACGGCTTCCTCACCGGACCCTCCCGCAAACCCGCCGTGCAGGTCGCCCGCAACTACCTCAAGGCGCACGCCGATCTGTTCGGGGTCGACCCGGCGGCGCTGAAGGTGGGTCGCGACTACGTGGACATCGTCGGCACCCACCACCTGAGCTTCCTGCAGCAGGTCGGCTCGGTGCCGGTGTTCGGCAACGGGATCCGGGCCGACGTCGCCCGGGACGGCGCGCTGATCCAGATGACCGGTTCGCCGGTACGGCAGTTGCCGGCCGGGCTGGCCGGCGCCAAGCTGACCGGCGGCCAGGCCCTGGACACGGCCCGCCGGGACGCGCGGGAGACACGGTCGACCGCGAGCGACAAGGCTCAGCTGGTCGCCTTCCCGACCGTCGCGGGCCTACGCCTGGGATATCAGACGCTGACCATGCAGTCCGGATATCTGCACGTCGTCGACGCTCAGACCGGCCGCATCCTCTACCGGCAGAGCCTCACCGACAACGACGCCGGACCCGGCGCCTCGGTGTGGGACAACTATCCGGGCGCGCCGGCCGGCGGCCGGCAGAGGCCGGTCTCGCTGGGCAAATGGGTTTCCCCGTACGCGAAGAACCTCACCGGCGACTCGTCGCACGTGTTCTCCGACCTGAACGACAACGACGTCGCCGACGTGGGCGAGGAGGTCGGGCCGAGCTCGCCCGGCAGGTTCGTCTACCCGCTGAAGCAGTTCACCGGCGACCTGTGCTCCGCGCGATATCAGTGCACGTGGGACCCGTTCACGCCGTTCTCCTGGCAGGCGAACCGGGCGATGGACGCGACCCAGCTGCTGTACTTCACGTCGGTCTACCACGATCACCTGCTGGCGGCGCCGATCGGGTTCACCCGCGCGGCCGGCAACTTCGAGACCCGCGACGGCGACCCGGTCGAGGTCAACGACCTGGACGGGGCGAACACCGACAACGGCTTCCCGGACGGCGCCCACGTCGACAACGCCAACATGGCGACCCCGCCCGACGGCACGTCGCCGACGATGCAGATGTACCTCCAACCGGCGCCGAACACGCCGACCGCGGAGGACCCGTACGTGCCGTCCGACGTCGGCAACGAGGCGTCCTCGGTCTACCACGAGTACACCCACGGGCTGTCCAACCGGCTCGTCGTCGACGCGGCCGGTGTGTCCACTCTCAACGGTTCCCAGTCGGGCGCCATGGGTGAGGCGTGGAGCGACTGGTACGCCTACGACTACCTGCAGAACGTCGGCCTGGAGAAGGACACCGCCAAGCCCGGCGAGCTGGTGATCTTCGAGTACTCCACGGCCGGCGCGAACACCATCCGTACCCAGCCGCTGGACTGCCCGGTCGGCGCCTCGGCCACGGTCTGCCCCGGCACCGCGACCGCGGGACCCGGCGGCTACACGTACGGCGACTTCGGCCGGATCTCCCGGCGCGGCGCCGAGGTGCACGCCGACGGTGAGATCTGGGCGGAGACGCTGTGGGACCTGCGTACCGCTCTCGGTGTCAAGCTCACCGAGTCGCTGGTGACCCGGGCGATGGAGCTCTCCCCGGCCGATCCGTCCTACCTGGACATGCGTAACTCGATCCTGATGGCCGACCGGGTCGTGGCCGGCGGCCGGCACCAGGGGAACATCTGGAAGGTCTTCGCCCACCGGGGCATGGGCTTCTTCGCCGCCACGGTCGACGGCTCGGACACCGCGCCGGTCGAGGACTTCTCGACGCCGCCCGCGCCCGGCTCGGCCAAGGGTTCGATCGCCGGCACCGTCACCGACCAGGACACCGGACGACCGGCGGCCGGGGTCGCGGTCACCTTCGGCGGGCACAGCTCCGGGTTCGCCGGCTCCTACGCCGCGGTCACCGGCGCCGACGGGCACTACCGGATCAACGGCATCTTCGCCGGCACCTACCCGAAGGTGGCGGCCAGCGGCTCCGGATACGAGAAGCAGGTCCGGACGGTCACGGTGACCAGAAAGCCGGGCACCGTCGACTGGGCCGTCCGCCGCGACTGGGCGGCGTCCCAGGGCGGCGCCCAGCTCGTCGACTTCAACGGCGAGGACAACGGTGGCTTCGGTTGCGGTCCGGCCCAGGCGATCGACATGTCCCAGGGCACCGGGTGGAGTTCCGACTCCGTGCTCACCGGCGGCACGGCGATCGAACCCCGGTTCATCACCGTCCAGCTGCCGGCGGCGGTCGACCTGACCTCGGTCGAGATCAACCCGACCGGCAACTGCGGTGACGACCCGAGCTCGTCGACCGGCGACTACCGGGTGGACACCTCGCCCGACGGCACCGCCTGGACCGCCGCCGCGACCGGCCACTTCACACCGGCCGACCGGGACCGGATGAACACGGTGCCGCTGTCCACCGGCGCCACCGGCGTGCGGTTCCTGCGCTACACGATGCTCGGCACGCAGGTCGCCGACGAGGGCGGCACCTGCCCGAGCGAGCTCACCGGCTGCGCCTTCGTCGACACGGTGGAGGTGGCCGCCTACGGCGCGGCCTCGTGACCAGGCACGCCTGAGGTCGCTCACCGGCGCCCGCGCCGTCGGTAGGCTGGCGTCGTGCGAAGGTCTCGACACCCACGGCGAGCGGCATGTCCTTGAGTGATGACGAGCCCGCATTCGGGCGAACGGTGGACGGTTACCGCAGTGAGCTGCGGGTTCACTGTTACCGGATGCTGGGCTCGTTCACCGACGCCGAGGACCTGGTGCAGGAGACGCTGTTGCGGGCCTGGCGGGCCCGGGCCTCGTTCGAAGGGCGTTCGAGCCTTCGCGCGTGGTTGTACCGGATCGCGACCAACGCCTGCCTCGACATGCTGCGCAGCCACCCGGAACGGGTCGTGCCGGTCGGCGATGCCGGGGATCCGGCGCCGTCGGAGATTCCGTGGTTGCAGCCGTACCCGGATCGGCTGCTGGACGAGGTGGTTCCCGGCCGCGAGGAGCCCGCCGCGCTGATCGTCGCCCGCGAGACGATCGAGCTCGCCTATCTGGCGGCCATCCAGTTGTTGCCGGCGAACCAGCGGGCGGTGCTGATTCTGCGAGATGTCCTGGACTTCTCGGCGGCGGAGACCGCGGGCCTGCTCGACACCAGCGTCGCCTCGGTCACCAGTGCGCTGCAACGGGCGCGGGCCACGTTGAAGCAGCACCGCCCGCACGAGCCGGATGAATGGGCGCCCCCCGTCGAGCCGTCCGCGGAGGAACGCCGGCTGCTGCGGCGTTACATGGACGCGCACGCACGCGCCGACAGTGCCGCGCTGGTGGCGATGATGTGCGAGGACGTGCGGTTCACGATGCCCCCGCAGCCCACCCTCTTCCAGGGCCGGGCGGCGCTCGCCGGGTTCTTCGCCGACGCCTTCGGCGGCGCGGCGGCCCGCGATTTCCGGCTCGTGCCGACCAGGGCGAACCGGCACCCGGCCGCCGCGAACTACGTACGCGGGCCGGGCGACACCCGGTTCCGCGCGGTCTCGGTGGACGTCCTGCGGTTCGAGAACGGGCAGCTGGCCGAGATCACCACCTTCGACACCTCGTTGTTCCATCTGTTCGGGCTGCCCGATGTGCTCCCGGAAACGGATCTGCCGGCTACCGATTAGTCCGCCCGCCGTTCCTCGTCGTATGAGGTATGACGAGCTCACCTGACATGACCGCGGTCACGAGGCGGCTGCGGCCCCTGCGGATCGCGCTGATCCTCGAGGGCATCGCGCCGTGGGTGCCGGTCGAAAAGATCTTCATGAGCCAACTCGGCTTCACCCCGGCCCTGTTCGCCGTGATGGCCGCCGCGTACGGCGCCACCGTGCCCCTGATCGAGATCCCGTCCGGTGTTCTCGCCGACCGGTGGAGCCGCCGGGGCGTGCTCCTGCTCGCCGGCGTCGCGTCGCTGGCCAGCGTTGTCGTCGGCGCCCTGAGCCACGACGTGGCCACCTACATCGTCAGCGCGATGCTGCTCGGGGTCTACTTCGCGATGCAGTCCGGCACGGTCGACGCGATGGTCTACGACGCCCTGGTCGAGGAGACCGGAACCGGCGCCGGCTTCGAGAAGCAGTACGGGCGGATACAGTCCCTCAACAGCCTCGCGCTGACCGTGAGCGCACTCGCGGGCGGCGTGATCGCCGCGGTGCTGTCGGCCCGCTTCGCCTACCTGCTGACGATTCCCACCTCGGTCGCGGGCCTGATCGTGCTGGCCCGCTTCCGGGAGCCGACCCTGCACCGGGCCCGCGAATCGTCCGGGCTGCGCCGGCATATGGCCGCCACCTGGCAGACCGTGACCCGGCAGCGGGGCGTGGCACCGATCGCGGTCACCATGATGCTCGCCGCCGCGACGACCCAGATGGTGTTCGAGTTCGGCCCGCTGTGGCTGGTGGCCGCGGCCGTCCCGATCGTCGTGTTCGGCCCCTACACGGCCGCGATGACCTCCACCCTCGGGCTCGGCGGGCTGCTCGCCGGGTTCGCGAGGCTCGACCGGCCCGCGGTGGCGGCCGGCGCCGCCGTGACCATGAGTGCCTGCGGTCTGGTGCTGGCCGTGAGTCACGCGGCGCCGGTGCTGATCGGCGCCCAGATCGTCCTCGTCGGCCTGCTGGCCACGATCGGGATCCACCTGTCCCGGTTGTTGCACGATCTCGTTCCGGCCCATCAGCGCTCCGGCGTCTCCTCCGGGATCGGCACGATGTCCTGGCTGACATTTCTGCCCTGCTCGCTGCTGTTCGGCGTGCTCAGCACCAGCGGTGGTGTCCGGGCAGCCGGCTGGATCATCACGGCCCTGGTCACGATCTGCGGCGCGGTTCTCCTCCGGCTCGCCACACGCCGTCGCGGGCACGGCCCGGGCCGCGCACGCCGTGGTGACCGGCGCCGGCCGGTCGCTGACGTCGCAGCGACCGGCCTCCCCGCCCTCGCCGATGCGGCCCGGTAGAGATTTCGCGGTCTGCGCCGGCGGCCTATTCGGTACGGAGCGCCACCGCAGTACGCGTGCGGGCGGCCCAGCCCGCCGGGAGCAGCGCGCCGCCGGCCGCGATGATCAGGCCGGCCAGGGCCAGGGCGGCGAGCAGGACCGGGGCGTACACGTCGATGGTGCTGTCGGGCAGGCGGATGCCGGCGCCGTGCGCCATGGCGGGCACCGCCCAGTGGTGCAGCAGGTAGCCCGCCGGGACGCCGACGACACCGCCGATCAGCCCGGGGACGCCGACCGAGGCGACGACCATCACGGCGGTCTGCTTCGGCGTCATCCCCATCGACTTGTGTACGCCGATGTCGTGCACCCGGTCGCGCGACTCGAGCACGACCGCGTTGAGCACGCCGAGCCCGGCGACGGACACCAGCAGCACCGTGAGGAAGGCGGTGAGCGAGTCGAGCAGGAGCAGCGTCCCGTCCGCGCCCTCGGTGCGGGTCGCCTCGGCCTGGAGGTGCCTGTTCTGCAGTGCCGCGAGGTAGGCCGCGCGGTCGGTACCCGGCTTGAGCTTGACGTACCACTCGAGGATCGGTTTCGGGCCGGGGATGCTGGCGGCGTCGGTGTAGAGGTGGTTGTTGGCGCTGCCGTCGAACACCTCGCCGACCAGGGTGAGCGGTCCGTGGCCGGCGCCGGTGACCGTGTCGCCGAGGTGTTTGCCGGTGGCGGTGAGGAAGCCGGTCGTGACGACCGCCTCGCCGGGACTGGTGTACCAGCGGCCGGCGAGCATCTCGTAGCCGGCCCACCGGGCGTCGCCGGAGGTGACGGTGCCCCGGGCGGCCTCGCGCAGCCCGTCGGCGGCGATGTCCGCGGGCCCGCGCCCGTAGTATTTCCCGGTTCCCGGCGCGGCGGCGATGACGGCGCCCACGTCCGTACCGTCCATGGTCGGCTCGACGAGCACGTCCGCTGAGGTGTCGGGCTTCTCGTCGGCGGCCTGGATGTGACGCAGCGAGCCGGCCAGGCCGATGGCGAACGTCGCCGCCGTCGTGCCGAGCGCCACCGTCAGCAGCATGGCCAGCAGCCGGGAGGGTTTGGTGAACGGCTGGGCGAGCCCGAGGCTGAACGGCCGGGGCAACCGGGTGCGGGCGGCGAGGCCGGCGGCGACGCGGCCGCGGCCGCTGTGCGGGGTCCGGCCGACGGCGAGCGCGTCGACCGTACGCAGGCGGGCGGCCCGCCACCCGGCCGGCGCCGCCGTCGCGGCGATCACCAGCAGCGCGGCGGCGATGGTGAGGGCGTCGACCCACGGTGTGACCGACATCGGGACGGTGCCGAACAGGTCGGCGACGTCGGACATCAGCGGCACCGCGAGGAGGTCGCCGCCGACGATGCCGAGGATCGTGCCGATCAGGCCGGGAATCAGGGCCTGGGCCACGCAGGCGCGCACCACCTGCGACGGGGTGAGCCCGAGCGCCTTCATGACGCCGATGCGGCGGGTGGCCGAGGCGACGGTGCCCGCGGTTACATTGCCGATGACCAGGGCGGCCAGGGCGAGGCCGATCAGCCCGAACGCGCTCAGCAGCGGCACGAACAGCTGGGTGCGGTGTGCGGCGTCGTTGCGAATCTCCAGCCAGGATTGCGTCTGTACGCCCGTGCCGAGCGCGGTTCTATGCGTGGTCATCGCGGCCTCGGAGCCGGCGTCGGCGTACCGGTAGAGCATCTGCCAGCCGATCTGCCCGAGCGCGGCCGCCTCGTCGGGTGTCACCCAGCCCTGCGCGGTCTGGCTGACCGACCGGGCTTCGCCGACGACCGTCAGCGTGGACCCGTCCGGCAGTTGCAGGGTGGTGCCGGTGGGCATCATCAGGTCGGTCCGGGCCATCACGATCTCGCCCTTGCTCCGTGCCCAGCGCCCGGCCAGCAGGGTGACCTGGTCGATGGAGCCGCTGCCCGGATCCGTCCGGCCGACGACCTTGATCGGTGGCAGGGGCGGGGTCCGCGGGTCCTGTCTCGTGACGACCATGGCCACGGGGAACGGGCCGATCGCCAGTCCGGCCTGCGACGCGGTGGCCGCGGCCTGCTCCTTGGTCGTCTTCGCGGAGTCGAAGAACGCGGTCAGGTGCGCGCCGTGCTGCTTGGCGAACGCGTTGGCGAACGGCGCCGACGACGCGGCCAGCAGCAGGCCGGCGAGGACGGTCGCGGTCACGGCCATCGCCGTCGCCGCGATGATCACGATCGTGGAGACGCGGCGACGTTGCGCTCCGCGTACCACCGTGCGGATGGCGCTCATGCCGCTACCTGCCCGTCGACGAGGCGTACGGTGCGGGTCGCGACAGCGGCGGCGAGAGCCTCGTCGTGGGTGACCAGGACGATGGTCTGGCCGTCGGCGTGCAGGTCGGCCAGCAGTTTGCGTACCTCCGTGCCGGACGCGGTGTCGAGGGCGCCCGTCGGCTCGTCCGCGAGCAGCAGCGGCGGGCGGTTCATCAGTGCCCGGGCGACCGCGACGCGCTGCCGTTCGCCGCCGGAGAGGCGGCCGGGGTAGGCGCCGGCGTGCCGGTCCATGCCGAGCGTCTCGAGCAGTTCGTTGGCCCGCCGGCGCGACTTGGCGGCGGGCCGCCCGGCGATCTGCGCGGGCAGCAGCACGTTGTCGGCGACGGTCAGATCGTCGAGCAGGTTGAAGAACTGGAACACCAGGCCGATGGTGGCCCGGCGGTAGCGGGCGGCGGCGGCCTCGCTCAGCCGGTCCACGCGGGTGCCGCCGACGGTGACCGTGCCCTCGGTGGGCCGGTCGAGGCCGGCGATCAGGTTGAGCAGGGTCGACTTGCCGCTGCCGGACGGGCCGAGCAGCGCCAGGCACTCCCCCTCGGCCACATGCAGACTCAGGTGGTCGAGGGCGGCCTGGTCACCCTCGTAGCGGCGGCTCACATCTACGACGTCAATCATGGTTGCGGACGTTAGGGACGCCCGGGCCCACCGGTCGTCGGCCGGGAGAGCGAACTCGCGGGACGGGGTCATCCTTGCGGCGTAGTCGAGAGATGGATGCGCGCGGTCCGCCCGCCCGGACACAATGAGCCGGTGACCGCTGATCCACCGCCCTCCCGGTGGCGCCGCTTCCTGGCGTCACCACCGGTCGCGCGGGCATTGCGGCACTCCGGCCCGCAGCCGCGGCCGACCCGCCGCAACTGGGCCTTCGACGCTCTGCTCGTCACGGTGTTCATCGTGGCCGCGCTCAGCGGCACCGACATCACCGGACACCTGTTCGACACCACCAGCGACACGCCGATCGTGCAGTTCGGTCCCACCCCGCCCGCGGCCGGCCGGCCGGACCGGCCCGTCCCGCCGGATCCGGTGATTCCCGCCGGCCCGAACAACCCGAACGACCCGGCCAACCCGAACAACCCGGCCAACCCGCAGGATCCGCAGGGTCCGGGCTGGATCGCCGTCGCCGCGATCCTCCCGCTGCTGGTGCGCCGCCGATACCCGCTGGCGACTCTCATGGTCATCCTCGGGATCACCGTGCTGTCGCTGCACGGCGAATCCCCGGGCACCGACATCCTGCGCGTCTCGTTCTACGCCTGCGTGATCGCCGGGTACTCCGCGGCCGCGTACAGCCCCTATCGGCTGTGGTCGGTGGCCGCGCTGCCGTTCGCGGCGCTGCTGTACAGCTCGTTCCACGACCTGGCCGTGCCGATCGTCCCGGTCGGCTGGGTGCCGTTCCTGGTGCTGCTGCCGATCGCGCTGGCCGTCAACGGCATGCGCACCTGGCGCGAACGGGCCGACCGGCTGCGCCACGAACGGGCCGACGCGCTGCGCGAGGCCGCCCGCCAGGAACGCGCCCGCATCGCCCGCGAACTGCACGACGTCGTCACCCACAACGTATCCATGATGGTCATCCAGGCCGGCGCCGCCCGCAAGGTCCTCGACAAGGCGCCCGAGGCCGCATGCGACGCCCTGCTCTCCGTCGAGGAGGGCGGCCGCGCCGCCCTCGGCGAGCTCCGCGGCGTCATGGGCCTGCTGACCACGGTGGACGACGATGAGGACGCCCTGCGCCCGCAGCCCGGTCTGGCCCAGCTGCCACCGCTGATCGACCGGGTCCGCGACGCCGGCATCGACGTCACCGTCACGACCAGCGGCGACCGGTGCCCGCTGCCCGCCGGCCTGGAACTCGCCGCCTATCGCGTCGTGCAGGAGGCCCTCACCAACACGGTCAAGCACGCCTCCGGCGCCCGCGCCACGGTCGACGTCGCGTACTCGCCGGACGAACTGCGCATCACCGTCACCGATACCGGCGGCCAACCCACCCCGCAAGCCGCCTCGTCCACCGGCCGCGGCCTGGCCGGCCTGCGCGAACGGCTCGCCGTGTACGGCGGCACCCTTCAGGCCGCCGCGCGTCTCACCGGCGGCTACCGGGTCCAGGCCCACCTTCCTCTGAGCGCCGGTGAGGGTTGATGAACGAGCAGTTGCGGGTCGTGATCGCCGACGATCAGGCGCTCGTGCGCGCCGGCTTCCGGATGATCCTCACCGCGGACGGCATCGACGTGGTCGCCGAGGCCGAGACCGGCGCCGAAGCGGTCGACGCGGTCCGGCGCACCCACCCCGACGTGGTCCTGATGGACATCCGCATGCCGAACATGGACGGCATCGAGGCCGCCCGCCGGGTCCTGGCCGGCGACAACCCGCCACGAGTCATCATGCTGACCACGTTCGACCTGGACAACTACGTCTACGCGGCGCTCGGTCTGGGCGCCAGCGGCTTCCTGCTCAAGGACGTCACCCCCGAGTACCTGGTCGCCGCGATCCGGATCGTCCGTGACGGCGACGCCCTGCTCGCTCCGAGCATCACCCGCCGCCTCGTCGAACGCTTCACCACGCCCGAACCCCGCGAGTCGCCGTTGCACCGCGATCTCGCCGCTCTGACACCGCGCGAACGCGAGGTCCTGACGCTGGTCGCGGAGGGACTCAGCAACGTCGAGATCGCCGGCCGCCTCTTCCTGTCCGAAGCGACCGTGAAGACCCACGTGGCCCGCATCCTGGCCAAACTCGGCCTCCGCGATCGGGTCCAGGCCGTGGTCGTCGCCTACGAGACCCGCCTCATCACGCCGTCCTAGACGTCACCGCAGCGAGCGGAACGCGGCCCGGAGCTGCTCCGCGAACAGCTCCGGCTCCTCCCAGGCAGCGAAGTGGCCGCCTCGTTCGGCCTCGCCGAAGTAGTCGAGAGTGGGGTAGGACTGCTCGGCCCAGCTGCGCGGTGTCCGCCAGATCTCGCCGGGGAACGTGCTGAAGCCGACCGGGACCCGCGGGTCCGGCAACGGTGGGCGGCCCGCGGCCGGGGCGTCCGGTCCGTACGCCTCCCAGTACGAGCGGGACGTCGACGCTCCGGTACCGGTCAGCCAGTAGGCCGTGACGTTGTCGAGGATGTGATCCGGGGTCAGGCCCCCCGAGGGCTTCCCGTCGACGAACGCGGCGGCGATCTTGTAGTAGGCGTCGGTATCGTGATCGATCATCCAGGCGGCGAGGGCGGCCGGCGAGTCCAGCAAGGCGTACCCGATCGTCTGCGGCCGGGTGGCCATCTCCACGAAGTAGCCGTTCCCGCTGGTCTGGAAGGTCTTGATCGCGGCGAGCGCCGCACGTTCCTCGTCGGTGTCGTCCGGCAGCGACGCCGGGTCGTTGAGCGCGGGCACCAGCAGGTTGGTGTGGATACCGACCAGCCCGTCCGGGCCCAGCCGTCCGATCGCGTCGGTGACGCCGGCGCCGACGTCACCGCCCTGGGCCACATAGCGGTCGTAGCCGAGCCGGCGCATGAGCTCCGCCCAGGCTCGCGCGGTACGCACGAGGTCCCACCCGACCTCGTGCGGTTCTGCCGAGAAGCCATAGCCGGGCAGTGAGGGCAGCACGAGGTGGAACGCGTCCGCCGCGGTGCCGCCGTGTGCGGTCGGGTCGGTGAGCGGGCCGACGGAGTCGAGCATCTCGATGACCGAGCCCGGCCAGCCGTGGGTCATGATCAGCGGCAGCGCGTCCGGGTGCTCGGACCTGACGTGTAGGAAATGGATGTCGACGCCGTCGATCTCGGTGGTGAACTGAGGCAACGCGTTCAGCCGCGATTCGACCCGCCGTACGTCGTACTCCTTCGCCCAGTGATGGTGCAGCGCCCGCATCGCGGCCAGCTGCACTCCCTGTGAGCGGTCGCCGACGAGCTCCCGGCTCGGCCAGCGGGTCGTCGCCAGGCGGCGGCGCAGGTCCTCGAGCGCCTCCTCCCGGAAATGCACGGTGAACGGTCGGACGGCGTGGCCGGCCTGTTGATCGAGCGTGGTCATGTCGGACGCTGCCTCTCTGTCGGAACCCGGCCGGGACGTCCTTCAGCCTGGCGACCTTCGGTACGCGTCGCGCCCGTGTAACACCCTGGTCGACGCGTGGCCCGGGCCGCGGGAGTGCGGGTAGCGCCTCTGCGATTCCCGCAACTGCTGGGCGCCGATCAGGCAGTTCTCGCGGATGACGGACTCGGCTCCCGGGCGCTTGACATGATCCGTTAGAGTCCGCGAGGCAATCTGGGGAGGCTAGGACTGTGTCGGCTGAACAGCGCGGAAAACGCCGGAAATCGCCCGTCTGGGCACGCATTTCCCTGGCGGTGGGCATCGTCCTGGCCGTTCTGGGCGGCGCTACGTTCACGACGGCCAAGATCGCCGTGAGCAAGGCCAACGCGGCGATTCCCGACCACACGCTGGGAGCCGGCGCCGCGGACGCGAAGAACGTCACCATCAAGGGTGCCAAGAACATCCTGCTGGCCAGCCTCGACACCCGTCCGAGCTGGTCGAAGACGGGCAAGGCGAGCCACACCGACTCGATCATCCTGCTGCACATCCCGGCCGATCACTCGCGGGCGTACATGCTGTCGATCCCGCGCGACTTCCTGGTGCAGATCCCGGCGTACAACAACGGCAAGTACAAGTACCCCGGCGGGATGAACAAGATCAACGCGGCGTTCGCCTTCGGCAGCATGCAGCTCGACGGCGACGCCGCCATCACCCATGGCACCACGCTGCTCGCCAACACGATCCAGCAGCGGTTCGGCATCAAGCCCGACGCCGCCGCGATCATCAACTACGACGGCTTCAAAGACATCCTCGGCGTCATGAAGAAGGTCTGCCTGTACGTCGACCAGAACGTGACCTCCATCCACATCGGTCACACCAAGGACGGCAAGTTCGCGGTGCCCTACACGACCACCTCGGCCGGCACCGACCCGCGGCCGGTCAGGGGCGTCATCCCGAACAAGTACAAGATCGGCAATCAGTGCCTCGACCCCACTCAGGCGCTCGACTTCGCCCGCCAGCGCGACCTGCTCTCGCCCCACAACCAGGGCGACTACGACCGCCAGCGGCACCAGCAGCAGCTGATCAAGGCGATCATGAAAACCGCGGTGAGCCAGGGCCTCCAGTCGCCGACCAAGCTGCCCAGCCTCCTCAACGCGATCGGCAAGGCCATGACGATCTTCCGGGGTGGCCTCTCGCTCGAGGACTGGGCCCTGGGCATGAAGGACATCAACCCCGACAAGATCATCACGATCAAGACCAACGGCGGCAAGTACGATCCCATCCCGGGCAGCCAGGCCCCGGCGGGGGTCGGCGAGGCCGAGGGCCTCTACCCCGACAGCATCGCGATGTTCCAGGCCGCCCGGAACGACACCCTCGACAACTTCGTCCTGGCGCACTCCAGCTGGGTCTCAAAGACCTGATCGAACCGTCATGACACCTGTTTCGCCTCTTTCGCGCCACCGGCCGCCCCGTGCCCGGGAGCGCGGAAAGATTTTCTGACTTATCGGCAGCAGCCGCGGCGGCCCATCGCGTTCAAGTTGTGGAGTTACCCCCAACTCGAGGAGTCATCGATGGCGCCCAAGCGGTACCGCAGTCGCATCCTGGCCGGGGCGGCGGTGACGGCCGTCGCCACTGTCGCCGTGGGCGTCGGCATCGGCACGGCCGACGCGAGCACCCGGCCCTCGCCGGGCATCCGGCACCAACAGCTCGCACCGACGGCGAGCACGAAACCCACCGCCACATCGGGTACGAAGGCCGCCTCCTGGGCGCCGCCGCCGGCCAACGCGGCGTTCGACTACCAGATCGGCGGGCCCTACACGCCGCCGGCGGGCGTCACTGTGGTGAGCCGCGACCATGACGCGAGCCCGGCCGCGGGCCTGTACAACGTCTGCTACGTCAACGCGTTCCAGGCGCAGACCGAGGACGCCTCCTGGTGGAAGACGAACCACTCGGATCTGCTTTTGCACGACGCGAACGGCAACCTCGTCATCGACAAGGACTGGAACGAGATCCTGCTGGACTACTCGACCGCCGCGAAGCGGGCCGGCCTGACGGCGATCGTCGGCGGCTGGATCGACCAGTGCGCCGGCAAGGGCTTCCAGGGTGTCGAGCCCGACAACCTGGACTCCTACACCCGCTCGAAGAGCCTGCTGACCGAGTCGGAGGCGGTCGCCTATGCCGCGTCGTTGTCGGCGTACGCCCACGGCAAGGGTCTCGCCATCGCGCAGAAGAACGACGCGGATCTGAGCACCGCCGACGCCAAGAAGGCCGGCTTCGACTTCGCCGTGGCCGAGGAGTGTGCCGACTACGACGAGTGCCAGAACTACACCGCCACGTACGGCAACCACGTCATCGTGATCGAGTACAGCCAGAGCAGGTTCACCAAGGCCTGCACCTCCTACGGCAGTACCCTGTCGATCGTGCTCCGCGACGTCGACGTCACCACACCGGGCTCAGGTTCGTACGTCTTCAAGACCTGTTGAGCCGACCGCCCTATGCCGCAGCGGCGCCGGCCACGGTGACCGGGAGCGAGCCGATCAGCTTCGACGCCTTCGTGGAGAGCCGAGGCCGCGCGCTGCTGCGCTTCGCGTACGTCCTGTCCGGTGATGCACACCTCGCCGAGGACCTCGTACAGGAGGTCCTCGCGCGCATGCACCGGCGCTGGGACCGGATCACGGCGATGTACCACGCCGAGGCGTACGTCCGGACCGCGATTGCCCGTCAGTTCCTGTCGTGGCGCCGGCGGCGGTCGGCGGGCGAGACGATCCTCGCGGAGGTGCCCGAGCCGGCCGCGTGCGCCGAACCGCAGCAGCAGGTGCTGGCCCGCGACCAGATGTGGCGGCTGCTGGCCGGGTTGCCGCGCGCTCAGCGGGCCGTGCTCGTGCTGCGCTTTTACTGTGACCTGCCGGACGACGAGATAGCGGCACTGCTGGGGTGCGGGGAATCCACCGTACGGTCGCAGGCGGCGCGCGCGCTCGCCCGGATGCGAACCAGGATGGCGGAGGAAGGGGGGAACCACGATGGATGACCTGGACCGGTTGCTCGCGGAGACGATGCGCGACGCCGCTCAGCGCGC